>PNKL01000016.1 GCA_013822425.1 Gemmatimonas sp. | reverse complement strand
GAAAGCCACCTTGCCTGCCGCGCGAGTACCGTCGAGGGTCGCCGGGAGGTTCACATACTCGAAGCGTACGGATTCGAGCAGTTGACCGTCCGGCGAGAAGACCATGTTGCCTGCCACGTCGGTCCGTCCAGGGGTCGCCCTCGCGGGGCGAAAGGCGAGCGAACGTGTATCGCCGGCAAGCCCCGGTTCATCGCCAACGCGAAAGCAGTAGCGTTCCAGGAATTCCGGCGAGAGCAGCGTCCTCGCGACGGGGAGAAAGTACGTGAGACCCGCATCGTCTGCGGAAATGAAACCACGATCCGCCAACGCGGAAGCCGGGGCCGGATGGAAGCCACTGGGCGATCCGTTCGCATCATCGCGAACATGCAACTGCTCGACCATGCCGCTTCGCACGTTCACCCGTTGCTCGTAGGACATCCATCGTTCCGCGACCGCCGCCATATCTTGATCGGCAACCTGCGTGGCCAACGCAACCTCGAAGAGGCGCCAGAGGTTGCCGACGTGCCCGCTCGCGCGTGCGTCGGTGCACGCCGAGGTTTCACGTACTCGAATCGTTGCCAGCGGAACCGGAATTCCGGGGCCGTCAAGAACCCCCAGGGTCACGTCGTCCGCAGCCACCTGAACGTCGATGTCGACGGGCTGGTATCCCAGGCGAAGCAGGCGCAGACGAAAGCGTCCCGCGACAACCGTTTGCAAAGTGAACGCGCCGGAGGACGTGGGGCGGACGGCCGAAATCGTGCGACCATCGAGATCCGTGAGCTGGACAACGCTTGCTCCAGGCTCCCGAGTCGTGGGATTCAGTTTCACAACCCCAGTAATAGCCCTCGCCTGAGCCTGCGCAGCAATCGGCATCGTTTCGTGCAGTACGCACAGAACGAGGATGAGAGGCCAGCAAAGCGTCCGCACGCGTGTCCGTCCTCCCTCGCGCTTGACGAGAGCGTGATGGCTTGACCTCAGGACGTCGACCACGAACTTGTGGTCGAGACGATCAGGAGAGAGGCACATGCGGTGACCATCATGAAACACAGGCGTACGTCAACTTGCGGCACCGTTCATCAGGGTCGTGTGACCAACTGTTGGCCGCTTGGCTCTCAAGCTAGCACCCGGTGGTACTCCGGACAAACGAGTCCTTCCGAAATCAGTCGCGTCGCCTCGGGCTGCCGCCGGTGGTAACTGTTGCTGCAAGATTCCAGCCGACAGGCGCCGCTACAACGCGGGACACTCTCGCTTCCGCACTGGCTGTGGCCGTGCTTTCAGGCGATGGGTCAGAGCGCGCAGCACGCGGCCACTAGCGCCGTGAATCACTGCCTCTATCGTACAAGTCTCATCGACGAAGGCAACGGACGGTGTGTACTGCACGTAGCGCCGCCATTCGTTGGTCGGGATGGCTGACACGCGTCCGTGGCTCTCTATCGTCGAGTCACGTCCCCGCGGATCGTACTCAATCCGGAGGATGAGACCTGGATAACGCAACTCAACGCTGTCGATCTGTGGCCGGATTGCGCCGCAGGCAGGGCACTTCTCACTTTCGAAGTAGAGAATGCTTGCAGTTCCTGAAGCGTCACGCAGGGTCGTGCGACGGCCGTCACCGAGGCGGAGCGGGAGAGGTGGCACAGGATCGCCGACGCCGAGGGCGTAGTCCAAGATCGTGTCGCGAAGGGCCGAGACAGCGAGAATGTGATTCGGAATACGCGCTGCACGATGACCTTGTGCGCAGTCTCTTTGCCGCGGACAACACCAACATGGCCAATGCGGCGCACTTCATGTGTGCGTTGAGCCCAACCCCGACGGCGTGGGACGAATGGAAGGGAAGGCTGCCCGTGATCATCAACGCGCCCGGCGACCACTCGCCAGCGAAAGCGTCCGTACGGTGACGGCGCGAAGCGATGATCGGGCAACGGTGAGTTCCGGAGGCCACTACCTCGCGATACCGAAGTGTGGCTCGGGAAGGGGAGTCCTCGTGCTTCATTATACGGCAGATCGAGTATCTGCGGCGCCACGAAGCGGTGACGGGATTCGAGATTGGGCAGCTTGGGTTCTCGATGGACGGGCATTGTGCTTTCCGGCTTGCCCAGCAAGAAGGGCTCGGGATCGCGGCAACCGTGACCTTCTACGCCGCCCGGAGCGGCAACTTCTCCCCGACTCGATCCTCCTTCCTCTGCCACTTCGCCGAGGACGACGACTGGGTCTCAGCTGCAGTGGTCAGGAAGCTCGCAGGGCGACTCGACTCCGCGCGCGTGCCGGTCACATTCCGTCGGTATCCAGGTACCAGGCACTGGTTCTTCGAGTCGGACTGCACCGATGCCTTCGCGCCGCGGGCCGCCGAGCTTGCCTGGAAGCGGACGCCCCGGTTCCCCAAGGCCGGCCTGCCGATCGGTCACGTGGCCCGCCCAGACTCGCGATGCAAGGGGAATTCAGTTCGCCGCTGACCGTTTGTCGCCGGGCTTCCTCGTGCCCACCTCATCGTGCAGCGCCCGCATCGCCGGCGTGTCGAGGTCGTCGAACTGGCCGCGCCGCGCCGCCCACACGAAGGCGAGGACCGCGACGAAGACGACGAACAGCGCCAGCGGAAGGATCAAATACATCACGCTCATCGCGACGGCTCCACGCGGGGGACACCGGATGATGTGCCCACTGCGGCGGCCGGCGCAACGGGCGCGTCGAACGACCGGCCGCGCCAACTGGCCAGCACCACGCTGAGCGAACTCATGGGCATCAGCACCGCGGCGATGAGCGGGTCGAGGATGCCGAGCACCGCGAGCGTCGCGCCGAGGATGTTGTAGGCGATGGAGAAGATGATGTTGTTGCGGATCACGAGCATCGTGCGGTGCGCGCCCTGCACGAGCTCGACGAGCGGCCCGAGCCCCGGACGCGACAGGTAGACATCGGCCGCGCTCATGGACGCCTCGGCGCCGCCGTGCACGCCGACGCCCACCGTGGCGGCGGCGATGGCGGCGGCGTCGTTGACGCCGTCGCCCACCATCAACACCGTACCGTGCGTGCGCGCCTCCTCGACGCGGCGCAGCTTCTCCTCGGGCGAGGCGCCGCCGGCGGCATCGGCCAGGTCAATGCCGAGGCGCGCGGCCACGCCGCGCACGACCGCCGGGTGATCGCCGCTCAGCAGCGCCACGCGCCAGCCGAGTGCGCGCAGGCGCTCCACAGACTCACGGGCATCGGCGCGCAGCGGATCGCCGAAGCCGGCACGCGCGACCACCGCGCCGTCCACCGCCACCCAGACCGGCGTGAGTCCCTCCTCGGCGAAGGCCTCGATGCGCACCTCGGGGGCGTGTTCGTCGGCGCCGATGCGGCGCGCGACAAAGACGGGCGCGCCGACCACGACGCGATGGCCGGCCACCGTTCCCTCCATGCCGCCGCCGTTGGTCTGCGACACATCCTGCGTCTCAAGGAGCTCGATGACCGGCCATGCCTGCTGCACGGCGATGGCGATGGGATGGCTGCTCTCGCGCTCGAGCGCCGCGACGAGCGGCTTCACCGCGTCGGCGCCTTCCCAGCGCACGAGGCGGACGCGCCCTTCGGTCACGGTGCCGGTCTTGTCGAGCAGGATGAGACCGGGAAGATTGAGGGCTTCAATGGCATCGCCGCCCTTGATGAGAATGCCGGCCCTCGCCGCGCGACCGATGCCCATGGTGATGGCGAGTGGCGTGGCGAGGCCGAGCGCGCAGGGGCAGGTGACCACGAGCAGCGCGATGGCGTTGTCGAGGGCGCGCGCGGGGTCCGTGCGCAGGCCGTAGACATACGTGACGGCGGCGACGACCAGCACGACGGCCACAAACCAGCCGGCGATGGAGTTGGCGAGCTGCACGACCGGCGCACGCCGGCGTGCGCTCTCCTCCATGCGGCGCACCAGCGCGCCAAGCCGGCTCATCTCTCCCGCCTGCGTCACCTTCACCAGCAGCGGGCCGGTGAGGTTGACGGTGCCGGCGTAGACGCGCGTACCCAACTCCACCGCCTCGGGACGCGGCTCGCCGGTGAGCAGCGAGCAATCCACCGCCGAGCGCCCCTCGGCGACGTCGCCGTCGGCGGCGAACGTCTCGCCTGCGCGCACGCTCATTACCATGCCGGGCAGCAGCGCTTCGGCCGGAATCGAGCGCTCGCCCCCGGTGTCCAAGACACGTGCCGCGTTGGGGGCGAGCGAACCCAGCAGCTCGGCAGCATCGGCCGCCGCGCGCTGGCCGCGGTTCTGCAGGAAGCGGCCGCTCAGGAGGAGAAAGACGAGCGTGCCGACTGCATCGAAGTAGATAGGGCCGCTGCCGCTGATCGTGTTGACGGCGCCGCGCGTGAAACCAGCAAGCAGCGCGATGGCGATGGGAAGGTCAATGTGCAGGCGCCGCGTGCGCACCGACGCGAGCGCGCCCTGGAAGAAGAGCCACCCGGGCCCGAAGAGCGACGGGATGGTGAGCAGGAGGGAGATGACGCGGAAGTAGCGTTCGTACTCGGCCTCCATACCGCTGAACCACCCGCTGTACTGTGCCAGTGCCAGCAGCATGATGTTGCCGGCCAGCGCCCCAGAAATGCCGATGCGCGTAAGCATCGCGCGGTCTTCCTTGCGGCGCATCTCCTCGGCGGCGACTCCACGGAACGGATGCGGTGCATACCCGAGCATGTCGAGTTGCTGCGCAATGGCCGACAGGTTGACAACCGACGGGTCCCACTCCACATGTGCCCGCGCGCGACGGATGTCGAGCTCGGCACGCACCACGCCGCTGAGCAGCAGCGGCACGCGCTCCACCAGCCAGACGCATGAGGTGCAGTGCACGCCCTCGAGATAGAGCTCCGTGGCGCAGAGGCCGCCGCGCAGCGGTTTCACGTACAGCGACTGAAACGCTTCGTGGTCGAACTCCTCGTACTTTTTGCCAGTAGGCCGGACGGGCGCGTCGCGCTTCTCGCCGAAGGCGTAGTACTGGCCGAGTCCGTGTTCGTGGAGGATGGCGTACGCCGTGCGGCACCCCGTGCAGCAGAACTGGCGCTCGGCGTCGGCCTCGATCAGGCCGGCGGGGACATCGAGTCCGCAGTGCGCGCACGCGATGGGAGCGGACGCGGGCCTGAAGGAGCCGGGGGCGGGCGTGGGCGTGTTGGAGCCGGCTCGCGCGTCAGGGACGGTGCTCATGGGGGGGCTGAACCGTTTCTGGTGTGGCCGTCGGCGCCGGGATCGCAATCGACGAGGGGATCATGTGCCGCGCGCGCATGGCGACCTTTGCCGGGTCCTTCTGGATGCCGCCGCCGAGCGAGTAGAGCCCGATAGCCACGAGGACGAGCGCGCTGAAAACCGGCAGGCGGTCGCGCAGCGGGCCGGCGAGGCGCCGGATGCCGACGCCGATGGCGAGCATCATCGGCAGCGTGCCGACCCAGAAGGCGGCCATGATGAGCATCGCGTCCGTTACCGTGCCCGTGCCCGCAGCCGTGATGACGAACGCATACAGCCAGCCGCACGGGAGGAGCGTGGTGAGCAGGCCGACGGTGAGTGCGCGGACCGTGGGCGCGAAGTCGCGCACGTCGCGCAGGCGCGAGGCCATCCACCGCTGGGCGCCGGCGAGCGGCGCCGGGGTGGGCACCCTCACGCCGCGCACGACGAGCAGCTGCACCACGCCCCACGTGATCATCAGGATGCCGGCGAGCGACGCCGCGGCGCGCGAGACGCCGACACCGAGGCCAACCTGCTGGATGCCGGCGCCCACCGCTCCCGCGATGGCGCCGAGGATGAGGTACGACACGAGGCGTCCACCGTTGTACGCGAGATGTCCCCACCAACTCGCGCGGGCGTCGGCGCCGGCATAGAAGCAGACAAAGGGCGTGCACATGCCCGCGCAGTGCATCGAGCCAAGCAGGCTCGCGACGAGAACCGCTCCGGCAAGGGTCAGCATTAAGGCATTCCCGGCAGGTCGAGCCGCTGTGTGGCGACGAATCGTTCGCTGCCGCGCACCGCCTCGACGTTGAGGTCCCAGAGCCCGCCACGGTTCACCGGCAGCACGGCGAGATACCGATCGCCCGCCGGCGTGGCCGTGGCGGTGAAGATGTCATTGCTGCGCGCCACCGCGTGCGCGGCGATACGCACGATGGCGCCGCGGATAGGCGCCCCCGTGGAATCCACCAGCACCGCGGTCACCGTGGCCTCAGTGGCCGAGGTGCGCGCAGCCTCGAGCGAGACGCGCCATCCGAGGCGCTCGCTGCGCCGGCGCAGCGCCTGGTCGGCGTCGAAGCGCACGGCGCGCTGGTAATAGTCCTTGGCGATCGCCACCGACGGGTCGTCATTGGCGCGCACCATCACGTAGATGTTGGCCGCGATGGTCAGCGCGAGCACGGCCGCGACGCCGATGGGCCACTGCATTCCTTTTTTCATTCGCGCGGTCCGTTTCGGCGGTCCTTGCGGTCGTCGTCGTGCGATTCGCGGATCGGTCCGGTGAGCCGGTACGGGAAGTCGGCCGCGTAGCTCGCGCCGTCGGAGACGCGCACCGTCACCGTGCGGACGCCTTCGTCGAATTCGTCGCGCGGCAGCGTGACGAAGACCGGCATCGTTTCGGTGTGCCCGGGGCGCACCGACAGCGGACTCATGGGCGCGATGACCGACACGTCGTCGGCCCCCGTCACCTCGACGGTGTACGCATGTTCCGCCCCCGACCGGTTGGCGATGCGGATGCGCAACTGGTTGGTGACCTTGCCGTCCTGCTGCACCACGAATGGTGCCCCCGCCGCGCCGAGCAGGGTGACGTCGGCGGCATCCTTGAACGTCAGCTGCCAGACAAAGCCGCCGAAGACGATGGCGAAGGCGATGGGGTAGAGCACGGTGCGCGGGCGCAGGAAGTGCTTGCCCTTGCCGGCGAGCGCGGCGCGCGAAGTGTAGCGGATGAGCCCCTCCGGCCTGCCCACCTTGCGCATCACGGCATCGCAGGCGTCCATGCACTGCGTGCAGTGGATGCACTCCATCTGCAGGCCGTTGCGGATGTCGATGCCGGTGGGGCAGGTGATGACGCACGCCTCGCAATCGACGCAGTCGCCCTTGCCGGTGCGGTCCTTGCCCAGTCCGCGCGGCTCGCCGCGGTTGTAATCGTACGCGACGATCAGCGAGTCATTGTCGAGCAGCGCCGACTGCCAGCGGCCGTACGGGCAGGCCACCATGCAGGTCTGTTCGCGGAAGTACACGAAATCGAGCATCATCGCGATCGTCGTGATGGTGACGATCGTGAAGCCAACAGGGTGGGCGCTCGGGCTGCCAAAGACCCAGTGCACCACCTGGTCCCAGCCGACGAAGTAGGCCAGGAAGGTGTGGGCGAGGAACGAACTGATCACCAGGTAGGTGACGTGCTTTGCGAAGCGGCGCGGATGGAACCAGGTTCCGGCGCGGTCAATCTGCGTTGAACCGCGCGGGCCACCCTCGAACAGGCGCTCGAGCGGACGGTAGACGAACTCCATGTACACCGTCTGCGGGCAGGCCCATCCGCACCAGACGCGCCCCGCGAGCGCGGAGGCGAGGAAGATGGCGATCACCACGCTGATCGCGAGGAGCATGAGGAGCAGCGTGTCGGTCGGCAGGAACGTCGTGCCGAAGAACGTGAACTCGCGGCGCTGGAGGTCGAGCAGGATCGTCGGCTTCCCGCCGATGAAGACGTGCGGAATGGCGACGTAGATGAAGATCAGCAGCCACGCGACGACCGTCCGACGGGTCAGCCAGGCGCCAGGTGCCGGCTTGGGGCGGAGCCAGCGGTGCGTGCCGTCTTCATTCAGGGTCGGGAGGACACGACCGGGTGCAACCGGGACAGCCATGAAAAGCGACTCTTGGTCAAGCTGGGGGGCGAGCGGAAGGGGGAGCGCGGAGGAGCCGCGCTCCCACTCGGCGGAGTCTACATCCCCTTCGTCTGCGGCGTTGCGGCAGGAGCCGCGGCCGAATCAGCGGGGTACTTGGCCCCTTCCGGGGCCTTCGGATTGGCGGGATTCGTGCCGTGCAGTGTCTGTACGTATCCCACGACACCTTCGACTTCGTCGGACTTCAGCATCTTGCCCCAGGGCGGCATGCCCTTGGCGAGCACTCCCTCGACGACCGTCTTCATGATCTCGGTCGGTCGGCCCCCATGGATCCAGAAGTCGTCCGTGAGGTTGGGGCCGATCTGGCCGCCACCATCGGGACGGTGACATGCAACGCAATGCCGCGTGTAGACGGCCTTGCCCGCCTCCACTTTCGCCGGATCCCCGGCGAACGCGGCGATCTGGTCATCCGTGTACGCACCGGCCGTCTTGGGGTGCGCGGCATTGAACGCCGCCATCTGCTGCTTGTAGGCCTTCTCCTTGCCTGGTCCCACCCCAATGCCCATGGGATCCCAATAGTAGATCGGCACCACGAGGATGGTCGCGTAGAATATCCACTTCCACCACGTCGGCAGCGGATTGTCGAACTCCTGGATGCCGTCGTACGCGTGGTCGAGCAGCTTGTCGTTGTCAGCCATATGCGCTCCGGTGCGCGGCGCGTCTTCAGCGCGGCGTCTGAGGATGTTCGTCGTCGAGTGGCATCCGGCTGGCCGCGTCGTACGTCCGCTGCCGGCCGGGGGCGAAAGTCGCGATCACGATGGCCACAAACGCCGCGATGAACAGGATCATCGCGACCTCGGCGTAGGCCGAGAGGTTCGCCGCGCCCATGATGTCGGAGAGTCGCATCAGTGACTCCCTCCCGGTGCAGCTGGCACGGCTGCCTTGGCTGGTGGCGCCGTCGCCGGCTGTGCCCCCGTGCCTGCCGTCGCGTTCTTGAGGTCACGGCCGAGGCGCTGCAGGTACGCGGTCAGCGCCACGATCTCCTTGTCGGCCAGCCCCGCCGGGCCGCCCGCCGCCTCAACGGATGCCGCCACCTGCGCGGCCTGCGCGCGGGCCATCTCCGGCGCCTTGTTGACGGCATCGCCGTACGGCACGCCAATCATCGCCATCGCGTCCACGGACTTCTGGATGGCCACGAAGTCTATGACCTTGGTCTGCAGGTGCGGATACGCGGGCATGATCGATTGCTGGACGACTTCGCGTGGGCGGTACATGTGGCGGACGTGCCACAGGTCCGGATACTTGCCGCCGAGGCGGGCGAGGTCCGGCCCGATGCGACGCGAGCCCCACAGGAACGGATGTTCATACACCGACTCGCCCGGCTTGGAGTAGTCGCCGTAACGCTCGGTCTCGTACATCAGCGGGCGGATCATCTGCGAGTGGCAATTGAAGCACCCCTCGCGCTGGTAGATGTTGCGGCCGGCAAGCTCCAGCGGCGTGTACGGCTTGACGCTGGCGAGCGTCGGGACGTTCGACTTGATCAGGAACGTCGGGATGATCTCGAAGAGCGACGCGACGATCACCGCGACCGCGGTCATGACCGAGAAGAAGAGCGGCATGCCCTCCCAGCGGCGATGCCAGCCCATGTCGGTGAAGCGCGTCCAGAAGCCGCCCGTCGCGGGGGCGTGATCGGCGGCGTAGACCGGGTTCAGCGGTGCGGCCTGCACGACCGGCACTTCATAGGTTGCCGGACGAGTCGCCCACGTCTTGTACAGATTGTAGATGCCGATCAGCATGCCCGTGATGTAGAGCGTGCCGCCGATCACGCGCACCCAGTACATCGGCATCAGGCGCATCACGGTCTCGACAAAGTCGGGGTACTGCAGCCGCCCCGTCTCGTCGAAGGCACGCCACATCAGCCCCTGCGTGGCGCCGGCCGAGTAGATGGCCACGACGTAGAGCAGGATGCCGAAGGTGGCGAGCCAGAAGTGCCACTCCATGAGCTTCTTGCTGAACATCTCGGTCTGGAAGAGCCGCGGCGCCAGCCAGTACACCATGCCGAACGTCAGGAAGCCGTTCCAGCCCAGCGCGCCCGTATGGACGTGGGCGATGATCCAGTCGGTGTAGTGCGCGAGGGCGTTCACGCTCTTGATCGAGAGCATCGGGCCCTCGAAGGTGGACATGCCGTAGGCGGTGACGGCGACCACGAAGAACTTGAGGATCGGGTCCTCGGTCACCTTGTGCCAGGCGCCGCGCAGCGTCAGCAGGCCGTTCACCATGCCACCCCAGCTCGGCATCCACAGCATCACCGAGAAGAGCATGCCGAGCGTGGAGGCCCAGTCGGGCAGCGCGGTGTAGTGCAGGTGGTGCGGACCGGCCCAGATGTACAGGAAGACCAGCGACCAGAAGTGCAGGATGGAGAGCTTGTAGCTGAACACCGGGCGGTCGGCCGCCTTCGGCATGAAGTAGTACATGAGACCGAGGAACGGCGTCGTCAGGAAGAACGCGACGGCGTTGTGGCCGTACCACCACTGCATGAAGGCGTCCTGCACGCCGGCGTAGATGCTGTAGCTCTTGAACGCCCCCGCCGGCACGGAGAGGTTGTTGAAGATGTGCAGCAGCGCCACCGTGATGATGGACGCGATGTAGAACCAGATGGCGACGTAGATGTGGCGCTCGCGCCGCTTGGTCAGCGTCACGAAGTAGTTGACGGCGAACGCCACCCAGACGACGGCGATGGCGATGTCGATGGGCCACTCGAGCTCGGCGTATTCCTTGGACTGCGTGAAGCCGAGCGGGAGCGTGATGGCGGCGGCAACGATGATCGCCTGCCATCCCCAGAAGTGGACCTTGCTCAGCCCGTCGCTCCACATGCGCGTCTTCAGCAGGCGCTGCGTCGAGTAGTAGGCGCCGCAGAAGAACGCATTCCCCGCGAAGGCGAAGATCACCGCATTCGTGTGCAACGGCCGGAGGCGACCAAAGGTCCAGTATGGAGCAAAATTCAACTCGGGCATCGTCAACTGGAGGGCGACAATCAGGCCAAACAGCATGCCGACGAGGCCCCAGATCATGGTGGCCCAGAGGAATTTCCGTACAATGTCGTCGTCGTACGAGAAGGAGTCGAGGCGAGCGTTCATCGCTGCTCCAAAGGGGTGGGGAGGACGCGCGCAACCGCCTTCCTGACGGGGTGCGCCTTGCAAGCGACAACTATCTATGGCGATACAGGGAGCGGCAATCAGCGCAGCCCCCGCAAGATGTCAGGGATATGCTGACGCCTTGTGCGGGTACGGGGCAACAGGATTGGTGTCCGCGTGCGGCCAAGCGAGTTGGCTGACTGATGCGGCCCGCCCCTGACGCAAGGTCCGCTACTCGGATGAGGCTCGCACCGCGTTCAGGATCACCGCCACGTCGATGGCCTCCTGCAACATCGCCCCCGTGGTCGGCGAGAAGTAGCCGAGGGAGGCGGCCACCATCGCGAGCGCGCTGAGGCCAAGTCCGACGACGATGCTCTGCCGCGCGATGGCCACCGAGCGCCGCCCGATCCGGATGGCGTCGGCGACGCGCGTGATGTCGTCGCACAGGATCACCGCATCGGCCGATTCGGCGGCGATGCCGCCGCCGTGCGCGGCGAGCGCTATGCCCGCCGTGGCGGCGCTGAGCGCCGGGGCGTCGTTGGTGCCGTCGCCCACCATGACCACACGCCGACCTGCGCGCATGAGTTCGCGCACGGCCTCGACCTTCTGCTGCGGGAGGAGATCGCCCCGCGCATCGTCGATGCCGACGGCACGCGCAATGCCCTCGACGTTGGCCTGATGGTCGCCGGAGAGCAGGACGAGTTGGCGGAGCCCCAGCCGACGCAGCTGATCGAAGAAGCCGTGCAGCCCTTCGCGGGCGTGGTCGGCGTACTCGATGGCACCAGCGATCTGGCCGTCCACCGCCACAATGCCGCGCATGCCCGCGCCGCGCGCGGTGGCGATCGCCTCGCGCTGCGCCGGGAAGAGCGACAAGAGCCAGGCGGCGGCACCGACGGCGACATTGCGCCCTTCGACGGTGCCGCGGACGCCGAGCCCCGGCGCGTCCACGACGTTGGAGGGGACGGGGAGCGCGATGCCGCGGTGCATGGCCGCGTCCACCGTGCTGCGTGCGAGGTGATGGCCCGATCCCACCTCTACGGCGGCGCCAAGCCGCAGCACCTCGTCGGGCGTCCACCCCTCGAGCGCGTCGACCGCCACCACCTCAGGCCGGCCGATGGTGAGCGTTCCCGTCTTGTCGAAGACCGCGGTATCCACGCTCGCCAGCCGCTCGAGCGCGCCGCCGGTGCGCACGATCACCTGATGGCGCGCGGCGCGGTTGATGCCGCCGATGATGGCGACGGGCGTGGCGAGGAGAAGCGGGCACGGCGTGGCCACCACGAGCACTGCCAGCACGCGCAGCGAGTCATGTGTGGCGAACCAGGTGACGGCGCAGACCAGCAGGGTGGCCGGCGTGAACCAGACGGCGTAGCGGTCGGCCATGCGCTGGATGGGCGACTTCTCGGCCTGCGCTGTCCGTACGAGTTCGACGATGCGCGCGTACAGCGACTCGCGAGCCGGGCGCGTGGCGCGCACCACGATGGCACCCTCGAGATTGACGGCGCCGGAGCGGACGTCGCTGCCCGCCTGCACGAGATCCGGGGGCGCTTCACCGGTGAGGCGCGACACATCGAGGTGCGACCGCCCGCTCTCGACGACACCATCGGCCGGGAGCATCTCGCCGGGGCGCACAAGCAGCAGGTCACCCGGATTGATGTCCGATGCAGCGATGTCCTCATGCTGGCCGTCCGAACGCTGCCGATGCGCCGTGCGCGGCGCGGCGTCCTCAAGGGCGCGCACCGCGTTGGAGGCGCGCCCCTCGGCGTATCGCTCCAGCCATTCGCCGCCCGTCTGCATGAGCACGATGACGAGACCGGCGATCGGCTGGCCGAGCACGATGGCACCGAGGATGGAAAGGGTGGCGGCCACGTCGGCGGCGAAGTGTCCGCGCAGCAGCCCGCGCACCGTGCGCACGACCACGGGGAGGCCGGAGATGACCAACGCCAGCATCCAGCCGCGCCAGACCCACGGGTTGCCGCGGTCCGTCAGTCGCGCCGCGCCGCCTGCCGCGAGCGCGACGACGGCGAGGGCGGGAAGCCAGGTGGCTCCCCGGGTCAGCGAAAACGCCCCCACGCCGGGGGCGGCGAGGGGGCGTTCGTCCATCGTCATGACCGCTCCTACTTGGCGGCTTCGGCGGCCGGCTTCTTGTGCCCGGCAAACTTCATGTTCGTCAGCTGCACGATCGTGAAGCAGATGACCAGCAGCGCGACGGCACCGACAATGAGTCCGGTGAAGGCGGCCTTGCGGTCTTCGGGATGATGCGTGGTGGCGCTCATGCGGGTCCTCGCAGGGTGGGGGGCGGCACCGCCGTCAGGCGACGCGCACCTTGGTCATGACATCGTGCTGCTTGATCTTCTGCATCACGTCGAGGCCACTGGTGATCTGGCCGAAGACGGTATGGACGCCGTTCAGGTGCCGCGTATTGGACTCGCTCAGCACCATGAAGAACTGACTGCCGCCGGTGTCCTTGCCCGCGTGCGCCATGGACAGCGCGCCCACGGCGTGCGTGTGCGGGTTGCCCGCGGTCTCGCACTTGATCGTATGGCCGGGGCCGCCGGTGCCGACACGCGGATGGCCAGCGGGCAGGTCCCTGGAGAGCGGGTCGCCGCCCTGCACCACGAAGTCCGGGATGACGCGATGGAACTTGACGCCGTCGTAGAAGCCCTGGTTGGCGAGCGTCTCGAAGTTCTCGACCGTCTTCGGCGCGGCATCGTCATACAACTCGGCCACGATCGTGCCGAGGCTGGTTTCGAAAGTTGCGGTTTTCATGGGGACAGATTGAGACAGAGGGAGGCAAAGTACGACAGTACGCGGTAGCTGGGGCCTAACCTCTAAATATAGTGGGCACCCGGTGGCCGGGCTACTTCGCGGGCCTCCGCTGCCCCGGCGCCGCGGTGAACACCCACAGGCCCGCCACGCGGCAGCCGTTCTTCACGGCCGGGGTGAAGGTCCACCGCGGAATCAGCGACTTGAGGTTGTCACCGAGCCACTTGTGCGTGGTCTCGACCACCGTGAACGTCGTCATGTCGGCCTTCCCGGTGGTGTCCACGACCACGGAGACCTTCACGCGCGTCTTCCCGTCCCGCCGGATGACGCCGCGTGGATAGCCACCCTTGGGAGGCATCAGCGGACGGGGCTCGTATTTCACCACGTCGGGGGCGCGGTCCACCTCGAGGCCAGGCGACCTCGCCGCTTCGGCCTGCACCAGGTAGCAGAGGTCGTCGCTGGCGAGCGGGACGGGTGCCGGCTCCGGCGCGAGCAGCGGCGGTGGCGGCGGCGGGGTGCAGGCGGAGAGCGCCAGCACCACCACGCAGGCGACGGACAGTGGGAGTTGCACAGTGTGGAGGACGGAATGAGAGAGCGTCAGACCGCGGCCGAAGGACAGATCGTGGCGAGCGTGCAGTATGCGCAACGAGGCTTGCGGGCGTCGCACACGCGGCGGCCGTGCCAGATGAGGAGATGCGACAGGCGGGTCCACCCCGCGCGGTCGAACAGCGGCATGAGCGCCTGCTCGATCCGCACAGGGTCTGTCTCCACCGTCAGGCCGAGTCGCGCCGCGAGCCGCGCGACGTGGGTGTCCACGACGATTCCCTCATTCTGCATGAAGGCGTTTCCGAGGAGCACGTTCGCGGTTTTTCGCCCGACTCCCGGCAGCGCCGTCAGCGCGTTCATGTCGGCAGGGACGTTCCCTGCGTGCGATGCCATGAGTGCCCGGGCCATACCGATGAGCGACTTCGCCTTGCTGCGAAAGAAGCCCGTGCTGCGGATGACTTCCTCGACGTCTTCCTGGCTGGCTCCGGCAAGCGCGCGCGCGTCAGGCCAGCGCTCGAACAGCACCGGCGTGACCATGTTGACGCGCTTGTCCGTGCACTGCGCCGAGAGGATGGTGGCGCAGAGCAGTTCAAAAGGCGAGCGGAAGTCGAGTTCGCAGTGCGCGTCGGGGTAGAGCCCGACGAGACGGCGTTCGATCTCGCGCGCGTGCGCGCGGAGCGCCGCGCCCGACAGCGTGCGACGCCTCGGACGGCGTTTTGGGGCGGGTTTGTTCATCGGGTACACAACAATAACCCCGGCGAGGGCCGCCGGGGTCCATGGTGCAGGGAACAGGGGAGCTTATTCCTCGATGCCCGCGTGGATGGCGAGGCGGTCAATCAGTGCGTGGAGCTGTTTCTCGGTCAGGTCGATTTCCTGCGCCGCCCCCTCCACGTCGAGCAGGCCGGCGCGCATCGAGATGGCCACCTGGTTCAGGTAGCGGATCTTCGCGAGGATCTCGTCCGTCGCCTTGCGGAGGCCGTGGTACCGACGCTTTTCGGCGAGTGCGCGGCGGTGCCGGCGCACGAGTTCATCGGGACCGATGCGACGGGCGAGGGCCAGCACCTCATCCTTGTTCCGCCCGGGGAGCGCGCCGCGGTCGGGAAGACCGAGATCGTCCCACGACTCATCGGCGAACCAGAGGCGCCCGACATACTCGATGCCATCGTACGTGATGCGCACCGATACCGTGTAGCGCTTGCCCTCGGTTTCGATGGTGGCAACGTACGGTTGGGAGATCTCGTCGTAGGCGCTCATGCGGTCAGGCGGGGGTGGGCGAGGTGCGGTCGAGAAAGTCCCGGACGGCGCGAAAGAGCGCCTCCGGTTGCTCAACATACGGCACGTGGCCGCAGTCATCCAGTACGATGAGCCCGGCCTTGAGCGCCTCGGCCACGGCGGCCGACGACTCCAGGGGGATGGGGTCTTGCCTTCCGTGAACGACGAGGGCCGGACAGCAGACGTCACGCAGGGCGGTCGTGAGGTCGAAGTCACCGAGCGAGTCCCACGTGGACTGCTGCACGCGAGCGGTCACGCGAAATGGGGTGAGGGCGCGGGCGGCGCGCGGGTCGGCGAAGTAGCCGGCCACGCCCAGCTCGAAGGCCCTCTGCCGGTACGCGGCCGGGTCAGACTCGCGCAGGCCGGACGCGGCGAGCTCGTCCCGCAGGGCCTGCACCGCCACGGATTGCTGGCGCTCAGCGAACTCGGCCTCGAACCGCATGCGCCATGGCCGCGAGATCGGGGCGGGGTCAATGAGGACGAGCCGCGCCGGGACCGGCGCGGCGTGTCCGTGCGCCGCCTGCACGCTGTACAGCAGGGCGAGCAGCGCCCCCCACGAGTAGCCCACGATGGTAAGCGGGTCGAGCGAGAACTCGCGCACGATGGCCTCGAGGTCGCGCACCTGCGATTCCCAGGTGACCGCCGCGCGGTCGTCGTCGTGCCGCGAGCGGCCGCCGCCGCGCTGGTCGTAGAACAGACACTCGCGGTCCCGCGCGAGATCGAGCATCTGCGGCAGCAGGTAATCGTGATGCGCGCCTGGGCCGCCGTGGAGCACGACCAGGCGCTCGCCGCCGGCTGGGCCGTGGGAGACCCAGTAGAGGGGGACGGGAGTCGACTTCGTGAAGCCGGAAAACGGCACAACTACAATCTAGGATTTGGACCCAGGATTACGATCGAGGATTGCGATTCGGGATTACGATGGACGATCCCTGCGAGGCATCGCCAGTCGCGGTCCGGGATCGCAATCCTCGATCGTAATCCTGGGTCCAAATCAAAAATCGTTCGCAATCCGCGCTGTATTCACATGCGCCTTGGTGGACGTCGAGGTCGATGACGGCGGCGCGGAAAACGCGCGCCGCGCGCTGCTCCAGGGGAATCCGAGCCGCCGCTGCTCGGCCGCCGGTAGGGAAAGCGGGCGGAGGACCAGACGCTGATCACGGACGGGGATGATCACGGACGGGGAATTACGGATTGGGAGCTCTCCATCCATCATCCGCGCGTCCCAAGCGTGATCTGTAGCGTCACCTGCCCGTCCACGCGCTCCACGACGACCTCGACCACGTCACCCGGCTTGTGCGACCCGAGCGCGTCCGTGTAGTCGTAAATGTTGTTGATCGTCTTGCCGCCGAACTTGATGATGATGTCCCCGGCCCTGAGGCCGCCCTTCTCGGCCGGGCTGCCTGGACGCACCCCGGAGAGTTTCATGCCCTTCACGTCGGCCGCGCCCATGTCGGGCACCGATCCCAGGTACGCGCCGCCGCCCGGCCGCGCCGACGGACGGTTGGCGCCCGCCGTCTGCACGCGCTGGAAGGTGAGTCGCGACGGGTGGTCTGCCAGGGCGCGCACGACGCGCTCCGTATAGTCGGCGATGCGCACGAGCCCGTCGATGTTGAGCCGGTCCGCCACGTCGGCGGCCGAGTGGTAATCGTCGTGCACGTCGGTGAAGAGGTGCAGGACGGGCAGGTCCTTGCGGTAGAACGCGGCGTGATCGCTTGGTCCCTCGCCATCACCGACGGCCGCGAGGGTGAGCCTGGGCTCGACGTTGGCGCTGTCAACGATGCCCTTCATCTCCGTGGCGGTGGCCACGCCATAGACGATGAGCTTGTCGTTCTTCATCCGGCCAACCATGTCGAGGTTGACCATTGCCTGCACCTTTTCTTTCGGCACCGGGAGGTGGTTAACGAACTGCTCGCTGCCAAGGAGGCCGAGCTCCTCGCCTGAGAAGTTGACGATGATTACGGAGCGGTTGGTGGGGCGGCGCGCCAGGCGGCGCGCGATCTCCATCACGGCCACCGTGCCTGATCCGTTGTCGTCGGCCCCGGGGCGGATGACGCGCCCCTTCTCGGGATCGCGTGCGCTCGACGAGTCGCGGCCGACATGATCGAAGTGTGCGCCAACGATGACATATTCGCCGGTCAGGGGGCCGCGGCCGGGTATGATTGCGGCGACGTTCTGCGTCCTGAGCAGCCGCGGTGCCGCGGTGCGCACCGGGACGCTGGCGGTGAACGGCAGGACAAAGCACTCCGCCTTGCCGGTCACGCCCCCCTTGGCGCACGACGGGCGATCGGTCTGCGCGATGCTGGCGAGCCGCAGCGCGTTGTACCGATGGGCGATGAAGAAGGCGGCGCTGTCGTTGCCGGGGGTGCCGGTGCCGCGCCCCTCGAGGGCCTCGCTCGCGAGGTAGGTGACGTCCGACCGCATCTGATCGGCGGCGGGCGTCGTGAGCACCGCGGGAGACCCACGGAATGCGATGTGACAGCCTGCCGAGAGCAGCATGGCGGCGGTGAGCGCCGCGCCGCGCGAGCGAAATGGTGCGCGCATGGAGGTCATGGGTGTTGAGGGAGAGAAGACCCGCGTATGTTAGGCGGGCGAGGGATTGAAATCCAGACAACCGCTCCCCACGACCAGATGGACCGCCCCCCGCCGGCCGGCCGTGTCCGGCCTTCACGTACGGCCCCACACTTTCCAGGTCTTCTGAGCAATGGACTCGACCCTACTGGTGGTCATCGGTCTCGCCGCCGGCGTGCTCGCCGGGCTCTTCGGCATTGGCGGCGGCATTGTCATCGTACCGGCGCTCGTCTATGTCGCGCGCCTGCCGATGCAGACCGCCATCGGCACCTCGCTCGGCGCGCTGTTGCTGCCGGTCGGTGCGCTGGGCGCCTGGTCGTATTATCGAGGCGGCCACCTCAACTGGCGGGCGTCACTCTGGGTGGCGGTGGGGCTGTTCTTCGGCGCCTGGGTGGGTGCGCAGCTCGCGCAGGCGATGGGCGATGCGTTCCTGCGACGGCTCTTCGCGGTCGTTCTCGCCGGCGTAGCCGTGAAAATGTGGGTGGGATGACCGGCGGGTGATGGGTGACCGATGCCGGCTGTCCGCGGCATCGGTTGTCGTACAGCCGTCAGGTCATTCGGGGATTCGCACCGCCGCGAGCGCCAGGGCAAAGACGAGCGCGCCGGGGAGCACGAGCCGCCACTCGCCGGTGAGAAACAGGAGCACCCCGCCGAAGAGGGCGGCGAACTCCCCGACCGCCCACGCCACCACCGACAGCGAGCGTCGCATCGCGGGTTCCGCGCTGGCGATGCGCAGCCGCAGCGCCATGACCACCGCCGCGGCGATGCCGACCGACGTGTACATCACCGTGGTGAGCGTTGTCAGTGACGACAGTGACATCAGCGGAGGCTGTCCGCGTCCGTGGAGGAACCAGGCGACCGCGATGAAGGTGATCACTCCCACCGTCATGGCGAGACGGATCAGGAAGAACACCTTGGCGCTCGGTGCGGGTGTCATGGCGCCGCCTCGTACACTCGTGCTCCACCCACCCAGGTCTGCAGCACCTTGGTGCGCAGGATGAGCTCAGCGGGAACGCGCATGATGTCCTGGTCGAGCACCACGAAGTCGGCGTACTTGCCGGGGGACAGCGACCCGAGGACCTTCTCCTGGAAGCCGGCATGCGCCGCCCAGATGGTGATGGACTTCAACGCTTCCTCGCGCGTCATCCGTTCGGCCGGGTACCAGCCCCCGGGCGGCCAGTCGCGCGCATCCTGCCGGGAGACGGCGGAGTGGAACGAGATCAGCGGGTTGACCTGCTCAACCGGGAAGTCGCTGCCGTTCGGCACCACCACGCCGGTGTTGAGCAGCGACCGCCAGGCGTAGGCGCCAAGCAGGCGCTGCTCGCCGAGTCGTGCGCCGGCCCAATACATGTCGCTGGTCTGGTGGCTCGCCTGCATGGACGGAATGACGCCAAGCGACGCGAAGCGCGTCACGTCGTCGAAGTTGAGAATCTGTGCGTGCTCGACGCGGAACCGGTGGTCGGCGGTCGGCACGGCCTTCAGCGCCGCGGCGTAGGCATCGAGCACGACGCGGTTGCCGCGGTCGCCGATGGCATGGGAGTTGACCTGGAAGCCGGTCTTGAGCGCGCGCGTGGCGACGTCCTGGATGTGGGCCGGCGGCGAGACGAGCAGGCCCGTGTTCCTGGGGTCGTCGCTGTAGGGTTCGAGCAGGGCGGCGCCGCGGGAGCCAAGCGCGCCGTCGGAGTAGAGCTTGATGGAGCGCACCCAGAGCGAGCCGTTGTACGCGTCCATCAGCGGGCCGCGCTTGAACCAGGCGTCAATTGTCGGGGCGTTGTCGCTGATCATCGCGTAGAGGCGAAACTTCAGTTGGCCGGCCTTCGCGAGCTCCTCGTACACGTCCAGGGCGGTGGCGCCGGCGCCGGCATCGTGCACGCCCGTCAGCCCCCAGCGCTGCGCCTCGCGCACCGCGTCGAGGATCGCCCGCTTCACGTCATCGCGCGTCTGGCGCGGGATGGCACGCCGCACGAGTCCTTGCGCATTGTCCACGAAGACGCCGGACGGGCTGCCGTCGGCGGTGCGCTCGATGTGCCCGCCGGAGGGATCCTGAGTGGCGGCAATGACGCCCGCCGCCTGCAGCGCCTTGAGGTTGGCGAGGCCGGCGTGCCCGTCCACGCGGACGATGTACACTGGGTGATCGGGGACCGCGGCAGACATCTTGTCGTGCGTCGGGAACCGCGTGTCGCCCCAGTCGTTCTGGTCCCAGCCGCGGCCGAGCACCCACTCGCCCTTGGGCGTGTTCTTCGCCCGTTCGGCGACGCGCGCCACCACTTCGTCGTAGGACATGGTGCCCGTGAGGTCCACGATGTGCAGCGCGTCGCCAAGGCCGGCCACGTGGCCGTGCGCGTCAATCATGCCCGGGATCACCGTGCGTCCGCCCAGGTCGAGGACGCGCGTCGCGGCTCCCTTCAGCGCCATGGCGCCAGCGGCGTTGCCCGCGAACAGCACCCTGCCGCCCGCCACGGCGACGGCCTGCACCACGGGGCGCGTATCATCCGAGGTATAGATGCGCGCATTGGTAACGATGAGATCGGCAGTCGGCGTCGCGCCCTGTGCAAGCGCGACGGCGGGGATGCCGGCGAAGAGGAGGCAGCACGAAATCAGTCGGAGCATGAGGCGGGTCCAGGAAAGAGGAGCGTCAGTCCTTACGGACGGATGATAGCCAGCGCTGGGGAGGGCGAGGCGCACGGGGTCGGGGAGCGGTGGCGCGGACGGGTGCGACGCGGGCCGGGGGAAGATGTTCGGTTGCCTGCGTCGCGGCCAGCCGTTGCCCTGCCGACGTCGGATGCCAATTGTTAGGGCCATGCGTCCGCGCCCCACCCCGACTGGCCAGCGACCACCGTGAGCGGCATCGCGGCGCGTCCTTTCGTGCAGCGCCTGGCGTGGGGCATCGCATGCGGCGTGGCGGCTCTCGCGCTCAACCAGATCCCCGCGCCGATCGTGTCGAGCGTGTCACCGGAATTTGCGCTGGGCGGGGCGTTCGTGCTGCTGGCATTCCAGCGGCTGGGCGTGCTGCCCGGCCTCGTCGCCGTGGCAATCGGCTTCACCTCGAGGAGCGAGGTCGCCGAGGTTACCGTGGCCGCCATCGCGCTCTACGCCGTCGAGGGGTTCGTCGTGACGCGACTGGCCGCGCGCACGCGCAGCCTCGTTGTTGCGGATATGCTGTTCTGGCTGACGCTCGGGGCTCTTCTCGACGCGGTCGCCGCGATCCTGTGGCTGCAGCTGCCCGCCGGCTACGTGCTGCTCCTTCTCGTCAAGCAGTTGCTGAACGGCACCATGAACGCCGTGGTCGCCGAATGGGTGTCACGGAGCGCGCTCGTGCGCGTCCGGCTGGGGCTTCCGGCGGAATCGATGCGCACGTGGAGCGAGGTGCTCTTCGACCGGACGGTGCCCCTCGTGATGGTGCCGATGACCGTCATTGCGCTGTTGCTGGCGCGGGCCTCGAACTCTGCGGCCCTGAACGAGACATCGGCGCAGCTCCACCGGGCGGCGGTGGACGCGGACGAGGTGGCGGACCAGTTCTTTCAGGCGCGCCTCGGCACGCTGGAAGACCTGAATCACTCGCTCCTCGTGCTGCGGGGAAGTGCGGAGCCGCGCCGGACGGGTCTTCTGCACGACTTCCTGAAGGCGCGTCCGGAGTTCCTGAACATCCTCGTGACAAATGACGCCGGCATCGTCACGGCGTCGGCGCCGGAGACCTCGCTGACGGGCGAGCCGCTCAAGGGGCTCGATCTCAGCGCGCGGTCGTACTTCGGGGTGGCGCGGGCCACGAGGCGTCCGGCCTTCGGCGAGATCGTCCTGGGGCAGCTCCAGGTGCGCCCGGCCGCCGTTGCACCGATCCTCCCCCTCGTGGTGCCGGTGACCACGTCGGAGGGTGACTTTGGCGGCGTGGTGATGGGTGCCCTCAATGCGAGCGCGCTGCGATCGATCCTGAGAGCGCGAGTCGCAAGCGACGAAGGCGTCGTGCAGCTGCTCGACCGGGCGGGACGAGTGGTCGCGAGTTCGAGCCCGCGCTGGAAGCCGGGTGACGATCGCCGGCGCGAGGCGGTCGAGGCGACGGCCGAAGCCAGCGACGTCCCGCGCCTCATCGCGGCGCGCGGCGGCGAGTCGTATGTCGCGCGCCTCGGCGTATCGCCCCGGCTCACGATTGCGCAGCCCCTCGCCACGTTCCCGTTCACCGTGCTCGCGGACGAGCCGTTGTCGACGGTGCACCGGACGTTGATGCCGACGTCGGCAGCCCTCGTCGTGCTCATGCTCGTCGCGCTGCTCTCCGTGTACGCGGTGGCGCGGCGGCTCGGCGCCCAGCTTGTGGCGCCGCTGCAATCCATCGGTGCCGTGGCGGAGGACCTTGCCGACGGGCGTCCCGTGCCGCGCGAAACGCTCCAGCACTTGGGCGAGAGCCCAGTGCAGGAGATTCGAATGCTGGGCGCGCAATTCCTGCGCCTGGACCATGCGCTGCGTGAACGGCGCGATTCCGATGCCCACGCCGTGCAGGCGAGCGAGGCAAAGTACCGCGAGACGCTCGAGCAACTCGTGCAGGCGCAGAAGATGGAGGGCATCGGGCGCCTCGCCGGCGGCATCGCGCACGACTTCAACAACCTGCTGACGCCCATCGTCGGGTACACCGATCTCGCCCTCGCGGGCGTTCCCGCGGACAGCCCGGCGCGGAAGGACCTGTCGCTCGTGCGCACCGCGGCCGGACGCGCCAAGGAAGTGGTGGCGCAGCTGCTTGCCTTCGGGCGCGCGCAGGTGCTCGACACGCGACGCCTTGACCTTGCCGACGCGGTCGCCGAGTTCGAGCCGCTGCTCCGGAAATCGCTGAGAGTGAACCATGAACTCGTCTTGGTGATGGAGCCGGGCGTCGTGGTGGTGGCCGACCGGGCAAAGGTGCAGCAGGTCTTGATGAACCTCGTGCTCAACGCGGCCGACGCCATGCCCGACGGCGGGCGGGTGGAGGTGCATGTCGGCACCGAGGATCACCTGGCGCCGGATCCCAAGGATCCGGAGCCGCTGCCCGCTGGCCGCTACGGTGTGATCAGCGTGGGCGACTTCGGCGTGGGGATGGATGATGCGACGCGCCAGCGGGCGTTCGATCCCTTTTTCACCACAAAGCCGCGCGGCAAGGGGACGGGGCTCGGCCTGTCCACCGCATACGGCATCGCGCGCCAGCACGGGGGCACGATCTTCGTCGAAAGCGTGGTGGGCGTGGGGACGCGCGTGCGGGTCCTGCTGCCTCTGGCCGAGACGGTGCCTCATCTGGTCGCCTCGGCGCTGCCGCTGCCAGACGTGCGCCTCAATCCCGCGGTGCCGGACGAGGTCAGCGCGCGCACCCTGCTCGTGGTCGAGGATGAAAGTGCCGTGCGCGAACTCGTGCGCACCGCGCTCACGCGCGCGGGTTATCGGGTACTGGCCGCGCGCGACGGTGACGAGGCGCTCACCCGCGCCGCGGCCCACGCGGGGCGCATCGACTTGCTGCTCACCGATGTGGTGATGCCGGGACTGAATGGGCGCGAACTGGCGCTCCGCTTTCGACAGGCGCGACCGAACGCGCGCGTGCTCTTCATGTCCGGCTTTGCATCGGATGTCATCGCCGAAGACGGGGGGCTGGTGGGCGATTCAGAGCTGCTCACGAAACCCTTCACGCCTGCTGAACTCCTCGCTCGCGTGCAGGCGGTGCTGAGCGCTTGACGTCAGTCGCCCGGGCCGATGGCCGGGCCGGGCGCGTCCCGCGCCTCGCGCAGCATCGTGATGGCCGACGCATGGATGACGACGTCACCGAGGGCGCGTCCGTCCGCCGCGAGCGAAGCCGCCTTCACGCCGACAAAGCGGCCGCTCGCGCTGAGGTAGTCGCTCAGGCGCTGCTGCGGGGCCAGCGGCAGGATGCCCTTCACCGTGGTGCCGCCGACCAGGATGATGTCTACGCCGCGTTCGCCAACGCCGGTGGCGGACTGGCCAAGCACGAGCACGTTGCCGTCGGGCGCCGAGGCAAGGACGATGTGGTCCGTCTGCACGATGAGGTGCCCGGGGTTCTCGTTCAGCTTCGGGCGACGGCCATGCACCATGTTCATCCAGCCGCCCTTCCGGTTCGCCAGATACTGCACGAGCGGCGCATCGTCGCCGATGTAGATCTCGCCCTCGAGCATCGTGGTGTCGCGCATGATCAGGTGGAGCCGCTTGGACTCCACGGCCTTGCTGGTTCGGGTGTTCGGACCGGTCATGCGACGAAGCGCCTCGCAACGCGGGAGTACGGTATGTCGAATGGCGGCACCAAGGTTGCCAGCACCACGACGGCGTGGGGGGCCGGGCACCAGCCCACCACCATAGTAATGAACGATTCGCGGTGGAAAGCGGCAACGCGCTAGCTTTTCGGGCACCCTGATACGGACCTTCGATGCGTCGCCTCCCAATTGTCCTGCTGGCCGCCGTCGCTCCCGCGGTAGCCGCGCAGGGCGCGCCGACCGGGCGGCATCCGGTCAACGCGACGCCGACCTGAAGCGTTACGCAAACATGGGTTCCATGGCGGCCGCCCGGCCGCACCTCGTTCCCCGATTCCCCCACGACCATGCGTCTCTTCGCCCGCCGCGCGCTGATCGCCCTTGCCCTGGCAGCCGCGCTTCCGTTCGTCGCCGTCGCCCAGGGCCGACTGACCACGCCGAAGCAGTTCTTCGGTCACGAGATCGGTGAGGACTACTGGCTCCCCAACTACACCCAGTTCCTGAAGTACTGGGAAACGCTGGCCAGGGAGTCCGACCGGATGGTGCTCGACACCATCGGCATGACCGCCGAGGGGCGTCCGCAGGTGCTGTCCATCGTGTCCTCGCCGGAAAACATCAGGAACCGCGAGAGGTACCGGCAGATCGTGGAGAAGCTCAGCCATGCCGAGGGGCTGACGGAAGCGCAGGCCAAGGCACTGGCCAGGGACGGCAAGGCGATCGTCTGGATTGACGGCGGCCTCCATGCCACCGAGGTGCTCGGCGCCAGCCAGTTGCTGGAGACGCACTGGCAGTTCGTCTCGCAGAACGACGAGGAGACGCTGCGCATCCTGAATGACGTCATCATCGTCTTCGTGCACGCCAACCCCGACGGCATGGAGCTGGTGTCCAACTGGTACATGCGCGAGCGCGATCCCAGGAAGCGCAACATGCAGATCCCGCGCCTCTATCAGAAGTACATCGGGCACGACAACAACCGGGACTTCTACGCGCTCAACCAGCCCGAGTCGATCAACCTGAGTCGCGCGCTGTACCAGGAATGGTATCCGCAGATCATGTACAACCATCACCAGACCGGCCCCGCCGGCACGGTGATGTTCGCGCCGCCGTTCCGCGACCCGATGAACTACAACCTGCATTCGCTGGTCATGACCGGCCTCGACCAGGTGGGGTCGGCGATGCATGCGCGCTTCGTGGCCGAGAACAAGCCCGGCGTCACGATGCGCGCCTCGACGCTGTACTCGACGTGGTGGAACGGCGGCCTGCGCACCGCGGCCTACTTCCACAACATCATCGGCCTGCTCACCGAGACCATCGGCAACCCGACGCCGATGCGCATTCCGTTCATTCCGGACAAGCTGATGCGCAACGCCGACCTGCCGCTGCCGATCCAGCCGCAGGAATGGCACTTCCGGCAGTCCATCGACTACTCGGTGACGGCCAACCGCGCGGTGCTCGACTTCGCGCAGCGGTTCCGCGAGACGATGATGCTGCGACAGTGGCAGATGGGCGCCGAGATGATCGCAGCCGGGAACAAGGACACCTGGACCGTCTGGCCCAAGCGGCTGCAGGCGATGAAGAACGCCATCAATCCGGCCGCCGCCAATACGGCGCCGGCCGCTCCGGCGCGCGGCGGCGGTTTCGCGGCGGCCGCCGACCCGAAGTTCCTGGCCATGCTGACCGCGCCGGAACTGCGCGACCCGCGCGGCTACATCGTGCCGTCCAACCAGGCCGATTTCCCGACGGCGCTCAAGTTCATCGGGAAGCTGCAGCAGAGCGCCATCGTGGTGCATCGTGCCAGCGCGTCGTTCTCGGTGGCCGGCAAGTCGTACCCGGCCGGCTCCATCGTCGTGAAGACGGCGCAGGCCTACCGCCCGTACATCATTGACATGTTCGAACCGCAGGACCACCCGAACGACTTCCGCTATCCGGGTGCGCCGCCGACGCCGCCGTACGACAACGCCGGCTGGACGCTCGCCCTGCAGATGGGCGTGCAGTTTGACCGGATTCTTGACGGCTTCGACTGCCCATGCGACCGCATCGAGCCGGCGAACCTCGTGACGGCTCCGACCGGCGTGGTGGCGAAGGGTGGAACGTGGAAGCTCTCGCCGGTGCAGAATGGCGCGTTCGCCGCCGTCGCGCGCTTCCTGACGGGCGGTGTGGATGTCTATCGCGGCTTCGACGGCAACTTCTACGTCGCGTCGAACGGCAAGAGCCGCCCGATTGCCGAGAAGGCGGCCAGGGAACTCGGCATCACCTTCGCCGACGGCAAGCGCCCGGCGGGCGCGCAGAAGCTCACCACGCCGCGCGTGGCGCTGTTCGATCGGTACGGCGGCCAGATGCCGTCGGGCCACACGCGGTGGCTGCTCGAGCAGTTCGGGATGGCGTACACGGACGTCTTCCCGCAGGAGCTCGACGCAGGCAACCTGCGCGCCAAGTACGACCTGATCATCTTCCCTGACGGGTCCATCCCGGCCGTAGCCGGCGCCGGCGGACGTCGCGGCGGCGGGTTCGGCGGCGGCGGCCCCGACACCACCACCCTGCCGGCGGAGTGGCGCAAGACGGTGGGCGCCGTGACGGTGGACCAGACGGTGCCGCAACTGAAGGCGTTCCTGCAGGCTGGCGGGCGCGTCGTCACCATCGGGTCGTCGACGTCGCTCGCACAGCACCTCGGCCTGCCGGTGGAAAACTGGCTGACCGAGAACGACCGGCCGCTCCCGCAGGAGAAGTTCTATGTGCCGGGCTCCATCCTGAAGGCGTCGTTCGACACCACGGCGATGGTGAACAAGGGCATGGCGTCGCAGGCCAACGTCTTCTTCGACCACTCGCCGGTCTTCAAGCTTGCGCCGGATGCCGCGGTCAAGGGCGTGAAGCGGATCGCCTGGTATGAGAAGGCGCCACTGGTCTCCGGCTGGGCGTGGGGTGAGCGCTACCTCGAGGGCGGCACGGCCATCGCCGAGGCGGCCGTCGGACAGGGGACCCTCTACCTGTTCGGTCCGGAGATCCTGTTCCGCGCGCAGCCGCACGGCACGTTCCGGCTGCTTTTCAATACGCTGTATTCGGTGAAGCCGCCAATCCAGTAGACAGCGACTGAGGATCTGGATTCAGAATTTCGATTTCGGATCACGATGGAGGATTTCGATGGGCGATTGATTCGGTGATTTGCCGGATGGTCGCCCATCGGCTTTGTCCACCCCCGCGTGGCCATGGTGCGTTGGGCGTCCCTGCGCGCTTCGCACGGGTTGCGCTTCGCACGGGTTGCGCTTCGCACGGGTTGCGCTTCGCACGTTGCCGATGGCGGGACTTGGTGATAGGCTCCTGCGCACGGACCCCTTCCCCCCGGCGTCGCAGCCGGGTGTCGTCCATCGCTCTCCGCCCCACATCCCCTGATCGTGCCTCCCCCGCGCAAGACGCTCCTCACGCACCGATCCGCCCGACGGAATTCCGCGGGCGAGATGATGGCGCCCCTCGGACGCTTGTACCTGTGGTTCCCCACCGAGCAGGCGATGGCCAAGGTGGTGTCGCTGCTGAGCCAGCACACCCTGGACTTCGAGTCCGCCGAAGGCGACTCGCTGGTGGTGGACGTCGAGTGGTCGGTGCTCCGCGACATCGTGGGGCCGCTGCGACGACTGCTGACACACGGCGAATCCGAGGACACGCGCGTCCTCTACAAGCCAGCCGGCGGTGCGCTCTCCATTGGCGATTTCCCGACAGTCAAGTCATACGCGCAGTTTGCGCTGGTCAGCCAGAGCACGTGGCTGCGCGAGCTGATTGACGCCCGGCGCTACACGAGCGTGCTGCAGCCCATCGTCCACGCCGCCAACCCGGGAGTCGTCTACGCCCGTGAGGCACTACTCCGCGGAGCCGAACGCGAGGGTGGGGTGGTGCACGCGCACTATCTGTTTGAAGTGGCGCGCGGATGCGGGATGCTGGCCGAGCTCGACCTGCTCGCGCGTGACTCGGCCATCGAGACCATGGTGCGGACCGGCCACACGGAATCGCTCTTCCTCAACCTGACGCCGAGCGCCATTGACGACCCGCTGGCGGCGCTCGCGCACACCGTGGAGCAGATTGACCGGCTTAAGATCGCGCACGAGCGGATCGTCTTTGAGGTCGTGGAGAGCGAGCACGCCCCGGATGTGGTGCACCTGCGGGGCCTGCTCGCCACCTATCGGGACGCCGGCTTCCGCGTGGCCCTCGATGACGTGGGCGCTGGTTACTCATCGCTGAACCGCCTGCACCAGTTGCGTCCCGACTTCATCAAGCTCGACATGGACCTTGTGCGGGGCGTGGACCGCGACCCGTACAAGGCGCTCGTCGCCCGCAAGACCATCGAAATCGCCACCGAGCTCGGCGTCGCGACGATTGCAGAGGGCGTGGAGACCGAGGGTGAACTGGCATGGGCGCAGACGCACGGCGCCGCGTACGTGCAAGGGTTCGCCACCGGGCGCCCGAGCGAGCCTGTCTTCGGGCAGACCTGAGGTCCGCGAAACCAGGAGGGGGTGGCGCGCCGTATGGTGGGTATCCCCAGGTGGAGTGTCTGAGATGCTTGCCCTGCTTGCGCGCCTCGTCGTACTGCGTCCGCTGGTCGGCGTGGCGATCCTCGGCATTCCGGTGCTGGGGCTTATCGCCATCGGCCTCGCGGCGGTCGTCGTGTTCAAGATCCTGTTGTTCGTCGTACTTCCGATTGCGCTGGTCGCCTGGCTCGTGAAGCGCGTCTTCAAGCCGCACGACGACCTGGCGTCCACGGAACCGTAGTCGGGGGGTGAAGGGGGGGCACGCCCTTGATACCGGCGGCGTCGGCGGCGACCTTGCCGACGCCTCCATGACCACCCGCCTTCCCCTCGCCGTCCTCGTGCTCTCGTGCGCCGCCATCGCCGGCGCGTACGGGCTGGCCTTCCTGCCGGGCGGCGCGCCGCCATGGGCGGCGTGGGGGATTGCGATTGGCAGCGCCGGCGCGCTGTCATCCCTGATGGCACTGGGCGCCACGCGAGGCGGACGCCTGCGCCCGATGGCGGGGGCGGCCTGTGCGCTGACCTTTCTTGTCGTCAGTGGCTGTTTCGGCGCGGCGCTGCTTCTCCCGCCTGACGAAGGGCGAGGAGCCGCACTGGTGCTCGGCCTGCCGCTCCGCACGGCGATCGTGCTGTACGGTGTCGGTCTCGTGCCGCTGTTGTTCCTCCCGCTCGCCTACGCGGCCTCGTTCGACGCCGACACGCTGACGGACGAGGATCTCGACCGGGTGCGCCGCGCGGCGAAGGACCGGGACGCGTGAGCGGCTGGCTCTGGGCACAGGCCGCGGCGAGCGCAGCATTGCGACAGCCGGCGGTGATCGGCGTTGCGCTCCTCTATTTCGCCGCCGTCGCCGTCATCGGCATCTGGGCGACGCGCCGCACGCACAGCGCGCGCGACTTCTTCGTGGCGGGCCAGGGGATCGGCATCGTGACGCTGGCGGTTGCCGCCATGGCAAGCACGCTGTCGGGCTTCGCGTTCATCGGAGGCCCCGGACTGGTCTACACGGTCGGCACGGGAGCCGTGTTCATTGTGCTGTCGGCGTCCATCACGAACACGATGGGGGCATGGGTGCTCGCCCGGCGCATGCGCCTGCTCGGCGAGGTGCGCGGCCTCATCACCGTGCCCGACGCAATCGGCGCGCGCTACCGCTCGCCCGCGGCGCAGGGGCTCAGCGCGGTGGCCATCCTCGTCGCCGTCATCGGCTACATGGCCGCGAACTTCCTTGCGCTCGGGCTCGTCATTGACGCGATGTTCGGCACAGGGTTGTCGCTGGGCATCTGGATCGCGATGCTGGTGACGCTGTCGTACACGGCGGCAGGCGGCATTCTCGCGGGCGTCTACACCGACCTGTTCGAGGGGTTCGTGAAGACGGCGGCGTCGGTGACCGTGTTCTACTTCGTGCTGCAGGCCGGCGGCGGGCTCGCGGGAATCTCGCGGGCGATCACCGCAGTGGACGCCACGTTCCTGGGGCCGTGGGGCAAGATGCCGGCGCTCGCCGCGCTCTCGCTCTTCTTCGTCTTTGGCGTCGGCGCCCTCGGCCAGCCGCACGTGGCCCACAAGTTCTACATGCTGCGCGACCCGCGGCAGCTCAAGTGGTATCCGCTGCTGATGAGCGCGGCGATGGCGCTGACGCTGCTGCTGTACGTGGGCGTCGGTCTGGTGATGCGCGCCAAGGTGGCCGGCGGTGCGTTGCCGCCGCTCGCCCGCGCCGACGACGCGACACCGGCGTTCGTGCTCGGCTTCACCCCGGGTGCCGTCGCCGGCCTCGTCTTCGCCGGCGTGCTCGCCGCAGGGATGAGCACGGTGAACTCGTTCATGAACATCGGCGCGGCCGCGGTGACGCACGACCTGCCCCGCGCCTTCGGCCGCCGCGTGGGGGACGAACTGCGCTGGGGGCGCGCGTGGACCATCGTGCTCTCGCTCGCCGCGGTGCTGCTCGCGCAGCTTCCGGGGACCGTGGTCGCCTTCCTCGGGATCTTCGGGTTCGGCCTCTTCGCCGCGACGCTGGTCCCGTCGCTCGCCATCGGCCTCAACTGGCAGGGGGCGACGCGCGAGGGCGCCATCGCCAGCATTGCCACCGGCCTCGCGCTGACGCTCACGCTCGAGACGCTTGCCTTCCTGCGCGTCTTCTCGCTGCCGACGGGGGTCACGGTGAGCGGGCTCTCGCTGCTGTGTTCGCTGCTCGTCTTCTTCGTCGTAAGCTGGCTCACCCGCACGCGCGCGGCGAGCCAGCTCGATGCGGACGTGCGGGTGGTGATGGAAGTCTGAGCGGCCGTCGGTTTGTCGGTAAGCCGGGCTGCGTCCTGCGTTGGCTTCATCGCGCCTCAGGCGGTCCCGCGCGCGACGTCCCCTCGCCTTCGCTGACACGGAACGCGCGCTCCAGCAGGTCCGATACGCCAAGCCGCGCCGCCCAGTCGCGCAGGCGGCGCACGTCGAGCCGGTTCCCCTGAACGCGCAGGATCCCGACCACGTCGCGCCACTGCCGCTCGGAGACGTCGTCGCCGCGCCGGAACCACTCGAGCTTGCGCAAGATCGAATGCTCCGCCGTGTCCACGTACAGCGTCGAGGACTGGCCTGCGAGGGGGAGCACCGGCTCGCGGAACCGCAGACGCTCCTGGTTGAAGGCGTCATGCCCCGCTACGAAGACGTCGACCTTGATGCCCCCGTCCACATGGATGACGTTGAACGTTCCCTCAGATCGGACGGCGGCCTCCATGGCCTCGGCACTCACGTAGTATTCTTGGCCGAGCAGTTCGACGAACAATGGAACGTGTTCGGCGCGAATATCGGCGACCACGTCGATGTCGTTGGTCGATCGGGGCTCCCCGTGAATCGAACTCGCGAACGACCCGCCAATCAGGTACGAAATACCAAGCCGCTCCAGCAAGGCTGAGAACGAGATCGCGACGGCGATCGGATCGGGGAACGAGTCAGGCGCCACGGCGAGGCGTCTGTGGGGAATAGACCGCGTCGATGATGTCATCGCCGAGCCGCATGCGCGCCAGCCGCAGCAGGAGCTCAGATTCGGTGTCCCCTGGATTCCTGCGCCGCAGACCCGCGAGCGCCAGTTGATTCGCCGAGCGCGTGATCTGCTGCATGCACTGTAGCTTCGCGGCGGGCGACATCCGCGCGTACAGGCCCGCTAGCACCCGCTGCGCCTCTGGGCTTGTGTCGTCGGGGGGGAGCAGATCGGTCATCTGGGCAATCAGGATAGGAGTTCAGGATAGGAGTTTCAATCGGGGTGGTGAAAGGATCGCGCGGCTCTGCCCGCGGCGCAACAACGCTGAGGGCGGTCGGGGGGCCGTGTACCCGCCGCTTCCCGCCGCGCGGTCGTCCGTCAGCCGCTCCAGTGCCACGGGATTGCGCGCGCAGTAGCGCGCGAGGCGTGTCGCGAAGACTCGATCGTCCTCGGGGACCCAGACCGCACACGCGGAGCCGCTTCGGGATCGCCAGGACGACTTGCCGGTGCAGCACGGGCCGTACTCGCGCGCGAAGCGCTCGTCGGGCACCGTCTGCAGCCGCTGCACGTGATTCGACACCAACCGGAACAACGGCGACGCCTGCGGACGCAAGGGCTTGTAGACGTCGCAGGCCGCCGGCGCCTCGTGTCCCATCCGCGCTCCTCGACCGTCGAGCGAAGAGCATTGGCACGGTCGGCGCGCGGGCTGTCACCATCGTGTTGCACGGTGGGCGATTCCGTCGCAACGTCCCCGCTCTACTTGAGTAGCGCCTTCGCAATCGTCTGTAACTGCATGTTCGACGTCCCCTCGTAGATCGTCCCGATCTTCGCGTCGCGGTAGAACTTCTCGACGGGATAGTCCTTGGTGTAGCCGGCGCCGCCGAGGAGTTCGACGGCCAGCGAGGTCACGCGCTCGCACACCTGCGACGCGTACAGCTTGGCCATTGCACCGGTGACGGCGATGTCGTGCCCGGCTTCCTTGAGCCGCGTGGCGTTGTACACCATGAGCCGTGCGGCCTCCAGTTCCGTCGCCGCCTGCGCCACCTGGAACTGGATTCCCTGGAACTCGCTGAGCGCCTTGCCGAACTGCTTGCGCTCCTTGAGGTACGCGACGGCGGCGGCAAGCGCGCCCTGCGCGTTGCCGATCATCTGCGCGCCGATGCCGATGCGCCCCTCGTTGAGCGTCTCGATGGCGATCTTGTAGCCCTGTCCCACGGGACCGAGCACGTTGGCCGCAGGCACCGGGACGTTGTCGAGAATGAGCTCCGTTGTGCTCGAGGCACGAATGCCGAGCTTGTCCTCCTTCTTGCCAACGGAGAAGCCACCGAATCCGCGCTCGACGATGAACGCCGTGATCCCCTTGTAGCCTTTGGACGGATCGGCGTTGGCGAAGATGATGAAGAACTCCGCCTCGGCGCCGTTGGTGATCCACAGCTTGCGGCCGTTGAGGAGCCATGACCCGTCGGGCTGCACCGTGGCGCGCGTCTGCAGGGCGAAGGCGTCGCTTCCCGAGGATGCCTCGGAGAGCGCGTACGCACCCACCATGTCGGTGCAGAGGCGAGGCAGGTATCTCGCCTTCTGCTCGTCGGTCGCGTACGTGAGCATCGGGTAGAGGACGAGCGTATTCTGCACGTCCACCATGATGGCGGCAGCCGCGTCGGCCTTGCTGATCTCCTCGACGGCGATGGTCACCATCATCAGGGAGCCGCCCGCGCCGCCGTGCTCCTCGGGCACCTGGATGCCCATGAGACCCAGCTCGAAGTACTTGGGGATCAGTGTTGGATCGAGCTTGGCCGCGCGCTCCATCTCTTGCACGCGTGGGCGCACTTCGCCGTTCGTGAAATCGGCGACCGCATCGCGGAAGGCGAGCTCGTCGTCGGTGAGGACCGTCAACGGGGGGCGCTGGGCGGAGGAGTCGGGAGTCATGCGTGGAAGCTACCGCAACGGGGCAGTGCTGCCCAGCGTACCAAACGGCACGCCCGAGCGTGCCATCACGGTGTCAACGAGGGCGCGAAGCACGTCCTGGCGATTGCCCTGCATGTGCCGTCCGGGGAGCCACACCTGCGATTTCGGTTCCCGCGCGGCGTTCCAGAGGGCCTCAACGCTCTCTCGCGGAATCCGCTCGTCCTCCCGGGCGTTCAGCATCACCACCGGCCGCGGCGCCACCCGCGCCACCCATCGCTCGGCCGCGAAGCGGGGCCCCGAGGCGAGCAGGGTGGCCAGGCCCGCCACCGGCCACCGGAGCGGTGCGAAGGGAATGTCCCGCTCCAGGCCGGCGTTGATCATCGCAAATGGCTTGCCACCGCCGTGAGCGATCCAGAGCCGCGTGACCCGCGGATCCCGTGCGGCCGCGATAGTCGCGAACGACGCGCCGAAGCTCGCCCCGACCAGCTCGACGCGCGCGGAATCCACGTCGGGACGCCCCAGCAGGTAGTCGAGGGCGAGCGTGACCGCCGGCGGACTGTCGTACAGCGCACGTCGAATCGACGGCACCTGCGCAACCACCGCGAGTCCCTTGGCACGACGCTCGCCGTCGAACGGGTAGTCGAACGACGCGACGACGGTGCCTCGTGTGTCAGCGACGAGCGCGGCCGCGCCGCGGCCGCGCTCATGACCACCAAGCAGCAGGAAGAGCATGCGGCGCAGCGTGTCACCAGACGCCGGCGCCGGCCGCCGCACGGCCACGTGGACGCGCAATCCCGTTGCCGACGTGAGCGCGAACTCCTGCTCGAGCATGCCACGATCGTGCCGCACGGCGAGCGTGTCCACGCGCACCAGCCGGCCGGTGCGCGCCGCGAAGACCGGCTCGGGGTTCCGCAGCAGCCACGCGGCGCCGCCGAGCACCAGCAGCACGATCCCGGCGGCCGCAATCCGCACGGGCCGACGTGACATCAACCCACCCGCCATCGCTCGGGCCCCCAGGGACAGTGGACTCATCTTCGCTCGTGGCATGCGAGGCCAACTCTCAAATCTACTTCCGCTCGCACAGGCACGGCGAGCAGCCTGGTTGCGGGCCCGCGACGCGCCCAGGGTGGTCGCGCGTGCCCCACGGGGAGGTCACGCGCGGTGCATCGCGATCGGGACGCGGCGACTGCCGAACGGCCGCCGGAACACGCCGAAGTGGCCTGCAATGCCCGTGCCGCACCGGGGGCAGCGTCCATGTGCCGTCAGGTGGTAGGCGCTGATGTCATACCAGTCCCGGACGATGAGCGGCTCGTGGCAGCCGGGGCACGATGTCGTACCTCCGGCGGGGTCGTGCACGTTGCCGGTGTAGACGTAGTGCAGTCCGGCCTTCAGCGCGATGGAGCGAGCGCGGGTCAGCGTGGCCGGAGGCGTCGGTGGCACGTCCGTCATCTTCCAGTCGGGGTGGAAAGCCGAGAAGTGCAGCGGCACGTCGGGGCCGAGTGCGCGCATGATCCATTGGCTCATCGCGTCGAGTTCCGCGTCGGAATCGTTGCGGCCCGGAATCAGCAGCGTGGTGATCTCGACCCAGACGTGCGTTTCACGCACCAGATAGACCAGCGTGTCGAGCACCGGCTGCAGGTGCGCGCTCGTGAGCGTGAAATAGAAATCCTCGGTGAACGCCTTCAGGTCAACATTCGCTGCATCCATCTTCGCGTAGAACGCGCGACGAGGCTCGTCGTGCATGTAGCCGGCGGTCACCGCGACCGTCTTGAGTCCGCGCGCGTGGCAGGCGTCGGCAACGTCCATTGCGTACTCGGCGAAGATCACCGGATCGTTGTACGTGAAGGCCACGCTGGCGCAGCCGCCTCGCGCGGCGGCGGCGGCGATCTCGTCGGGCATTGCCTGGTCCACCAGCGTGTCGGTCTCGCGCGACTTGGAGATGTCCCAGTTCTGGCAGAACTTGCACGCCAGGTTGCAGCCGGCGGTGCCGAAGGAGAAGACCGACGTGCCGGGGTAGAAGTGGTTGAGCGGCTTCTTCTCGATGGGATCAACGCAGAATCCAGAGGAGCGGCCGTAGGTCGTGAGCACCATCCGGCCGTCCGCCACCTTGCGCACGAAGCAGAGGCCGCGCTGGCCCTCGCGCAGCCTGCAGTCGCGCGGGCAGAGGTCGCACTGGATGCGGCCGTCCGGCAGCGCATGCCACCATCGCGCCGGGTAGTGCGATTCGGCGATGCTCATGCGCCCACTTCCTTCCACTTGCTCACGGTGAAGCGCAGCAGACGAACGGCGGGGGACCAGAAGTTCATCGGCAGGCTCGCCTTGCGCTTGAGATGCGCGAGGAATCTGGCCGGTTCGGGGAGCTGCTCCCAGACCTGCGGCAGGAAGAGACCGCGATATTGCTTGTATTCGAGGACAACGCCGTCAACGTGCGGTCGCAGCGCGGCGAGCGCCGCGGGTTCATCGGCCGCCACGATGAGCTCGACCGGCGACAGCAAGGACACCTCGACGCGCACGTCATTGAGTTCCGCCGGGCGCAGCGGATCGAACCGCGGATCGCGAAACGCGGCAGCCACCGCGTTCTCCTTCACGTCATCCGTGAGCGAACGATACGGGTCGAGTGTGCCGATGCAGCCCCGCAGTTCGCCCTTGATGGTCAGCGTGACGAACGTCGCGCCGGGTTCGGCCAGCCATTCCGGCTCCGACACCGGTTGAGCTTTCTGGCCGAGCCGCGCGCTGATGGCCGCGCGGGCCAGCTTGAGCAGGATCTCTCCGCGGCTCTCGTCGAAGGCACCGTAGCTCTCGTGGAAGGCCTCTCGACTCCCGTCGGACGTCGCTTCCGAGCCGCTTGCTTCAAACGCGAAGGCGGCGTAGCCCACCACCCGGTCGGGATCGCCCGCCGTCTGGCTCGAGTTGCGCACGTCCAGCGTCACCGCGCGCAGGCCATGCCGTTTCGCCGCCAGCAGCATGCCGTTGATGGGCGTGGCGCCGCACGCCCGCTCGGCATCGATGTGCGAGTCGAGGGCGACGATCTCGGCCACCGTCTGCTGGTCCATCCGGCGGGCGAGCGTGTCCGGCAGGAAGTGCGAGAGGTCGGAGCTGATCACGATCAGGGTCTCGTCGCCCCCCCACACGGCGTCCAGCACGTCGGCCACCTCCTCCGCGGACGCTTCGCCCACTGCCAGCGGCAACAGCTCGAAGTCGCCCAGCACGTGCTGGAGGAACGGCAGCTGCACCTCGAGCGAGTGCTCCTTGTGGTGGGCGTCTGCGCTGCGCACCACCTGCGGCATGGCGTCCAGCTGCCGCATGCGGTTCAGGTCAAGCGGTACTTCGCCGAGGGGAGTGCGGAAGCACTGAGCGTCGGGCAGCGCGAGGCCGCGCACGAACGCGTAGTGGGCGGGCCCCAGCAGCACCACGCGGCGAACGCGGCCGCGCAGTGGTTCCAGCTGAGCGTAGGCGCTGGCGGCGATAGGGCCGGAGTAGACATAGCCCGCATGCGGCACGATCAGCGCCTTGGGCGGTTGAGTCCGCCTGGCGCCTTCAGGATGCGCCAGCAGGTCGGTGAGTGTCTGCTCGAGTTCCGCGGGGTTGTTCGGATAGAACATCCCCGCCACGGCGGCACGGCGAACGGTCTTCATGGGTCAGGATCTCGACTCTCGGCCAAGAGCGCGGCAGGTGCGATGCGACGGAAAAGCAGACGCGGCGACACCAGCCGCATTCTCACTGTAGTACACGCGGGAGTCGACCGCCATACTCGGAATCCCTTCAGCCGATTCACTCCCCAAACAGCCGCTCCGCACGGGCCAGCGTCTTGAGCGGGACAGCTTCGACCCGATCGGCTATGGCGTATCGCGTTTCGCCCGGATAGACCACCGCGACGCGTTCGAGTCCCAGGTCTTCCAGCGCAATCCGAATTGAGGGCGTCATGCGCGGTGCATCCGCGCGCTTGCACTCCACGCCGAACAGGCGGTCTCCCCGGCGCAGCAGCCCGCTGTCCCGGACGAACACCTTGGGCGACCGCACCTGACGCTTGCGCAGATTGGCGTGCCACGGTTGCAGCTGCCGGATCATCAGTGCGTCCGTGAGCAGGTCCAGATAGCGGCGCGTGGTGGATTCGTTCACTCCCAGCGCGCGCGCCGGCTCCGCGGCGTTCCACGTCTGGTCGTGATAGTGCGCGACCATCGTCCAGAAGCGTCGCAGTGCGATGGCCGGGACGCGCACGCCCCACTGCGGCAGGTCACGCTCGAGGAGCGTCTGGATGAACTGCTTGCGCCACGCCACACAGTCCTGCTCCCGAAGCGACGGTCGGCTAGCACGCGGAGCACGGGAAAGAGATCGGGAAGCCGCTGCACCTCGTCAAGGACCACCAGCCCCTTGAGCGGCCGCAGCGCGGTCCTGATCACGGCCCCGGCGACCGCGGCGCGGCCGCGCGGTCCGCTTCCATCCGCTCACGTTCCTGCTCAATCGCGGCCTTGGGAGTGAGTCCGCCACAGCTCGCATTCGGCGTGTGCGCCCAGACTCGCTGCCCCTCCGCCGCATGCGCGAGCACATCGCTTGGCACCGTGGTCCCGCCGCGAATTGCCTCGTCACGCTGCACGATCCAGAGGCGGTGCGCCTCGCGGTTGAGCGTGTACTCGACCAACCCCATGGTGGCCCCCCACGTAATGCCGCCGTCCGGGTTGCTGACGGGGAGCAGTACCCGGCTGGCGAGATCGCGCACATAGGGCGCCTGCCATTCCCGAACGGCCTCGTCCCAGAAGAAGCCGCCCGGGAAGCTCTCCCAGCGAATCTCGAACCACTCCACGTCGCCGAGCATGGGCCACGCCCATGGGCACTGCACGGCCTCGCGCTCCTCGAGAAAGGCGAAGAACCGGCGCAGCCCGACGAGCATGCGCCGTGCGTCGGCCAACGACCCGGCCACCTTGCGCGGGTACCAGTCGTAGAGGAAGCTGCGCAACTCGAATTCGCTGACGGCGGTCACCGGCATCTGGCTGGAGTACGCGCACAGTTCAACGAAGAGGCGCGCGTTGTCGACGTGCCGGCGCACGGTGGCTTCCGATGGCGGCTTGCCACGACGTGGCTTGCGAAGCCAGGCGCGAAATCGGGAGAGCGTCCGGTTGACGCTGCGCTGGGCGTTCGCGTTGTCGAGCGAGGCGAGCGGCGTCGCGCCCGGACCCTCAGGACCGGCGGGTTGGAGCGCGGGTGGTGGCGGAAATTCGTCGAACAGCACCTCGTCGAGCAGGAGGCTGCAGGTCGTGCCGGTCTCGGGATCCGTCCAGTCCATTGCCTCGTCGTCGAGCGCCGTGCCCGCAAAGATCGGCGCGCACGTCGCGAAGAACCGGGGGACGCTCTCGAGCGCGGCGACGAGATCCTCGAAGTCCCGCTGCCGAATACCGCCACCCGGCGTGTTGAGAACGGTGAGCGTTGGATACGCATTCGGTCCCGCAACATCCCAGCCGGCGCCCCTGATTTCGGCACGCATGCGCCGTGGGAGTTCGGCTCGCGTGTTGAACAGCAGCGAGAGGATCGTGTCGTGCATTCCCTCAAACGCGGTGGAGGGCTCTGATTCGGGGCCGCGGGCGAACAGCAACTCGAGGTCGACGATGTCGTGATAGAGCGCCAGCCCGAACGTCTCTCCGGCCGCGCCGAGGACAACGGCGGCCCACGGATCGCCACCGGGTCGCGTGACGAGGACCGGCACCTCGTTGTCGGAGATTGTCCACGGCGCGGCGCGATGGAACGCCGCCGCCGCACGAAACAGTCGCGCCGTGAGATCAGGCGGCATTCCCCATCCGGCCCACGTTTCGGGTTGGGCGCGCAGCTGGTGCAGGGGCACGATGCCGCCATAGACGTGCGCCAACAGGCTGCGGATTGCATCATCCACCCCGGGAAGCTCTTCGGCGGCGAGAACACGAATCCGGTGCGGGGCCAGCGCCTGCTCAAGCGCCGTAACGAGCGATGGATGGCGAATCGCCACCTGCGTCGGCGTGACGCCCGCATTCCTGGCGGCCGCCAGGACGTGGTGGGCGAGGAGGGCCGCCAGCTCATGAGGCTCGGCGGTCGGGCGGCTCACCAGATCGCTCCAGACTACGAATGGCGGCGCAACCACGAGAATCACCGCGGGACGCGCCGTCGCATCATCCTCGAACGACGCGGGAATCGGCACGATGTCGATCTCCCACGCGCGACTCAACGCCGCGGAATCCGGCAGACGCAACATCCGATTGAGCTCCACGGCCGGAGCCCCGGCGAGAAGGCGCAGCTGTGGCGAGCCGGCGGCTTCGCGATCGCTGGCCTCGTGACACTTCTTGTACTTGCGTCCCGAACCGCAGGGGCAGGGGTCGTTACGGCCTGGAAGTTCCGTCATCTCGACAGGGGGTTGGGGAAAGGTGAATCCGACACCGCCGCTCTGGCCATCAGCGAACATCCTCCTGCTCATCTCGCGGCGTCGCCTCGCGAGATGGACGAAGGATGGTGGCACGTTCTGCGTCCGAGAACAGATCCCCATACAGGCGATCGAAGAGCGCCGCGCGCACGCCCTGCTCGTCGAGGTCGACGGCGCTGCGCCGAATCCCGGCGATGGCGAGGCGTTTCGCGGTGCCGAACAGCGAGGTGGCCATGCGCAAGCGCGCCGCGGCACTCCGAGCGGCATAGAGCGTCGCGAGCTGGGCGCGAGTCGCCGGTGACGTATCGCTCATGATGGCCGCAACTGTTCGAGGGTGTCCGCCAGGGCGAGACGCGAAGCGATCGGTTGCAGGAACTCAAGCTGCTCATCCATCCGCGGACTCGGCGCCAGGGAGACTTCCGACAGCGCTGAATCTAGCGCGTTCCGAAGGCCGCTGCCGTGGCCAGCCCGGGCACCAACGTCCGCGTGAACGTGCAGGGCAAGCGTCGCGCGTATTTGCAATGAGCAGGACCGAGCAGCACCACGCGGCGGATGCGGCCGCGCAGCGGCTCGAGACGATCTAGCGATCGATGGGTTACGCCTTGAACACCTCAAGCGCCAGCTCCACCTTCCCGAAGGGCGCCGACACCTGCACCCCCTGCACCCCCGGCCGCACGCGCTCCAGCATCGCGCGCGCGATCGCAATGCCTTCGGCCACCGCGTGGTCCTTGGACTTCTCGTTGGCGCGGCGCATGCGGTCGATGATAGCCGCCGGCACGCTCACGCCCGGTACCTCGTTGGCCAGGAACTCGGCGTTGCGCACCGACACGAGCGGCCAGATGCCCGCCACGACGGGAATGCGCGTGTCCGCTATGCGTGACACGAACGACTCGAGCTGCGCCGGGTCGAAGACGGGCTGCGTTACCGCAAACTCGGCTCCCGCCTCCACCTTCCATGCGAAGCGCTTCAGTTCGTGCTCGACGTCTATCGCCACCGGATTCACGCCGACGCCGATGACATACCGTGTCGGCGCGCCGATGCTGTTGCCGCCCGGGTCCATGCCATGGTTGAGCTGGCTGACGAGGTTGGTCAAGCCGATGGCGTCAATGTCAAACACCGCGGTAGCATCGGGATACGGACCCATCTTGGGCGGATCGCCCGTGACCAGCAGCACGTTGTGCAGCCCGAGCGCGGAGGCGCCCAGCAGGTCCGAGAGCATGCCGAGCAGGTTGCGGTCGCGGCACGCGTAGTGCGTCACCGTCTCGATGCCGCACGCCTGCTGGATGAGCACGCTGGTGGCGATGGCGCTCATGCGGCTCTGTGCGCGCGGGCCGTCCGGCACGTTCACCGCATCCACGCCGGCCTCCTTCAGCTTGCGCACTTCGGCGAGCATCTTTGATGGCTCGACGCCGCGTGGCGGCACGATCTCCACGCTCGTCACGAACTCGCCGGCGGCGAGCTTGCGCCCCCACGCCGAGCGCTCGGCGAGCGGCACCGCCGCGACGGCGTGCGACTCGGGATGTGCGGCGACGCGCGACAGACGCCCGCCACCCGCCGACTGCTCCACCGTGGCATGGCGCGGCACCAGCGGACGCACGCCGTCCACCATGGCGCGGATGTGCTCCGGTGTCGTGCCGCAGCAGCCACCCACCAGGCGCACGCCGGCCTGGATGAGATTGCGGGCGTAGCTCGCCATGTACTCGGGGCTCGCCATGTACATGTGGCGCCCGCCGACCTCGCGCGGCATACCGGCGTTGGGCATGGCGGAGAGCTTCTTCGTGGTCACCGGCACCATCCGCTCGATCGCCTCGAGGATGGTCTGCGGCCCCACCGAGCAGTTGAGTCCGATGATGTCGGCGCCGGTCTCGTCGAGCGTTTCTGCGGCTTCCTCCGGCGGAACACCGAACGAGGTCACCCCGTCCGTGCCCACCGTCACCTGCGCAATCACGGGCAGCGTCGGATCCACCGCGCGCGCCGCCTTCACCGCCTGCGCGATCTCGTCGAGGTCGCTGAATGTCTCGAGGATGAAACAGTCCACGCCGCCCTCCTTGAGGGCGCGCATCTGCTCAGCAAACAACTCCTGTGCTTCCTCGCGGGACGTCGGGCCATAGGGCTCGATGCGCACACCGAGTGGTCCGACGGCGCCGGCGACCAGTGCCTCATCACCCGCCGCCTCGCGGGCAAGCGTGGCCGCCGCGAGGTTGAACTCGTGCACGTGCGCCTCGAGTCCGTAATGCTGCAGCTTGGGCCGGTTGGCGCCGAACGAGTTGGTTTCGAGCAGCTCGGCGCCGGCGCGTACGTAGTCGGCGTGGATGCCGCGCACCAGGTCGGGCTGGCGCACGTTGAGCTCGTCGTAACACTGGTTGATGAAGACGCCCTTGGCGTACAGCATCGTCCCCATCGCGCCATCGGCGATCACCACCTGTGTCGGGTCGAGCAGGCGCTTGAGCAGGTCGCTGCGGGCCGCGCTCATGTAGCCTCCGCCGCGGTGCGCACGGCATAGTACTTGCACTCCGGGTGGTGGAGCACGATGGCCGCGGTGCTCTGCTCCGGGACGAGCTGGAACGCCTCGGTGAGCGTCATGCCGAGCGACGCTTCCACCGGCAGCAGCCTGAAGACCTGGCCGTGATCGCCGAGGTCGGGGCAGGCGCCGTAACCCCACGAGTAGCGCTTGCCGCGTTCGTCTTCAAGCGCGAGTTCACGCCGGATGCGCGCGTGCATCCACTGCGCCACCGCTTCAGCTGTCTCCACGGCGAGTCCGTGGACCAGGAACGCCTCGCTGTACTCGCCCGCCTGCTGCAGCGCGTCGAACCGCGCCGACGCGGTGCTGCCCACCGTCACCACTTGCAGCGCGATGACGTCCACCGCGTCGCTGGCGACCGGGCGCACATAGTCGGCGAGGCAGAGCCGCTCACGCCCCGCCTGGCGCGGGAACTCGAAGCGCGCGATCTCGCGCAGCGCGGCGCCGTCGCTCTCATAGGCGGCGGGGTCGTACACGATGATCGCATTGCCGTCGCTCTGGGCGGGGAAGTAGCCGTACACCGCCTGCGGCTTCAGCCAGCCGTCGCGGAGCGCCTCGGCTTCGAGCCGCCGCCGCGCCGGTTCGAACTCGTCGCGCACGACGTCGTCGTACGCGGGCCCCGAGCCGCGGCCGCCCCACTGCAGGCGGTAGAGTTCATCGAGGTCGAGCAGCGCAAAAACCTCGGCCAGCGGAATGTCATGCAGCACTCGCGCGCCAAAGAACGGAGCGCGCGGCACGGGCACATCGGCACGCACGTCGCTGCGGGCGCCGCCGCTCTCGCCGGCCCGGATGTCCTTGCCGACGCCCGTATTGAGGAAAACGTCGTTGCGCGCGTCGTCCATCAGTTGCTGCGTAAATGCCTTGCGGGTGGCCGGGTCCTGCAACCGGTCAATCGTCTCGAGCCCCTCGAACGCATCCTTGCAGTAGAAGACGCCCGGTGCGTAGGCGCGCTCGCCTTCGACGAACATCGCCCGCCGGCCGAAGCGGCGGTTGATCGCCGCGCCGCCGATGAGCACCGGCAACTTCAACCCGCGGCGGTCGAGTTCCTGCACGCACAACGGCATCTGCTTCGACGTGCTCACCAGCAGCGCGCTGAGGCCAATGGCGTCTACCTTCAGCTCCACCGCCTTGTCCACGATGGTGTTCACGGGCACCTGCTTGCCGAGGTCGTGCACCGTGTAGCCGTTGTTGGCGAGGATGGTGTTCACCAGCGACTTCCCGATGTCGTGCACATCGCCGTACACCGTGGCCAGCACCACCGTCCCCTTCGTATACCCTTCCTGCCGCTCGAGGAACTGCTCGAGGTGCTTCACGGCCCGCTTCATCACCTCGGCGCTCTGCAGCACGAAGGGAAGAATGAGCTCGCCCGAGCCGAACTTGTCGCCGACCTCCTTCATCGCCGGAAGCAGCACTTCGTTGAGCACGCGCACCGGCTGCTCGCGCACGCCGGCCGTGTCGAGCGCGTCCTCGATCCCCTCCTTCTTGCGGTGCACCACCATCCAGTGCACGCGCTGCGCGGGCGACATGCCCTCGGTCGGATCCGCTTTTTCCGCCGTCTGCCGTCCGCCGTCTGCCGTCTGCTGGAATCGCTCGATGAGTCGTTGCAGCGCGTCAGGTCGCCGATTGAAGATCAGGTCATCGGCGAGCTCGCGCGCCACCTCCGGGATCTCCGCGTAGGGCGTCACGTGCGCCGGGTTCACGATGGCGGCGTCGAGCCCCGCCTGCACGCAGTGGTGCAGGAAGACGGAGTTGAGCACGCCGCGCGCTTCAGGGTCGAGTCCGAACGAGACGTTGCTGACGCCGAGGATGGTGAGGACGCCGGGGAGCTCGCGCTTGATGGCGCGGATGCCGTCGATCGTCTCGTGCGCCGAGTCGATCCACTCCGCGTCGCCGGTGGCGAGCGTGAAGGTGAGCGCGTCGAAGACCAGGTCGTCGCTCGACATGCCGTACTCGCCGACCACGATGTCGTGAATCTTGCGGGCCACCTCGAGCTTGCGCGCGGCGGTCTTGGCCATCCCGTGTTCGTCGATGGTCAGCGCCACCAAAGCGGCACCGTGCTTCCTGGCGATGGGGACGACGGCCTCGATGCGCTTGCGCCCGTTCTCCATGTTGATGGAGTTCACGAGCGCGCGGCCGGGGACGTGCTCGAGCGCGCGCGCGATGACGTCGGGCTCGGTGGAGTCGATCATCAGCGGCGTCTCCACCGACTGCGACAGCAGGCGCACCACCTGCTCCATCTGGTCGGCTTCGTCGCCGCGCTCGGTGACGGCCACGCAGACGTCGAGCACGTGCGCGCCGCCGTCCACCTGCTCGCGTGCGACCTCCAGGATCCCCTCGTAGTCCTCGGCGAGGAGCAGGCGCTTCACCTTGCGCGAGCCCTGCGCGTTGACACGCTCGCCCACGAGCAGGGGAGCAGGGTCCTGATGCAGCGTGATGGCGCGCATGGCGGACGAGACGCGGGGGACGGCGCGGGCGCGCGGTACCCACGCCGCGGCGCCAGAAGCCGCAGCCGGTGCCGACGGCCCGAGTGTCGCTGGCGTCTTGCGAACATCGGCCGACACGGATGCCCCCCGCACCGCCCGCACGACCGCCTCGAGGTGCGCCGGCGTGGTGCCGCAGCACCCGCCAACGATGCGCACGCCGAACTGCTGCACGAACTCGCGGAGCGCCTCGGCCATCGGCGCCGGTTCCAGCGGATAGACGGCGTCGCCGGTGCCGGTGTTGAGCGGGAGCCCCGCATTGGGGATGCAGCTGATGGGGCGCGTGGCGTGCTCGGTGAGCCAGCGCACCGGTTCGCGCATGTGCTCCGGCCCGGTGGAGCAGTTCAGCCCGATCACGTGCACCGGGAGCGCCTCGAGCGTCGTCATCGCGCTGGCGATGTCAGTGCCGAGCAGCATCCGCCCGCTCGTGTCGAGCGTCACCTGCGCCTGCACGGGGAGCCGGCGGCCGATCTCCGCGAACAGCTGCTCGAAGCCGGCGATGGCCGCCTTGACTTCGAGGATGTCCTGCGACGTTTCGACGAGGAGCACGTCCACGCCGCCCTCGACGAGGTACTTCGCCTGCAGGTAGTACTGCTCGGCGAGCGCGGCGAAGGTGATGGCCGAAAGCGCCGGATCGCTCGAGCTCGGCAGCATCCCGGTGGGGCCGATGGAGCCCGCGACGAAGCGCGGCTGCGCCGCGGTTGCGAACTTGTCGCAGGCCGCGCGCGCCACGCGCGCCGCCGCGATGTTGATGGCGCGCGCCTTCTCCTCGAGCCCCCATTCGCCGAGCCGCCGCGGCGTGCTCTGGAACGTGCAGGTCTCCACGACATCGCAGCCCACGGCGAGGAACGACTCGTGGATCGACTGGATGACGTCGGGGCGCGTGAGCACCAGGTGGTCGTTGCACCCCTCGAGCGATCCGCCGCCGAAATCGTCCGCAGTCAGGTGGAAGCGCTGGATGCTCGTCCCCATCGCGCCGTCATAAACGAGCACGCGCTCCCCGAGGGCGGAGAGATAAGCGGAACTGACGGGGGGAGGGGAATGAGGCACGGTACAGGGTGTGGTGCGGGGGGACGAGTGGAGCGAGGAGGAACGAAAAACGCCCTCGGCGACGGGGCGCCCAGGGCTGGCGCTTTAGCGAGGGATTAACGTGGCCGCAATTTGCCCAAAATCGCCACGAGCTTCGGTTGTCGTATTCAACACTAATGATCGTGTGGGCGAATGAGGAAGGCAAGCGGGGGTCGGTTGAACTTCGCGCCAGCGCCGGCCATTACTGCCGAACTCCGGATTGCACGGATGAACGCGGATCAGCGCACGCGGTCACCCGAGCAGAGGGGTCTCCACGGAAATCGGCCGTCTCTGTTCAATGCCGCTCTGCTCTTCACTCGCCGGCCTCCGGATACTGCGGTGGTGAATCTCCCTTCCGCGCCACGATGCGAGGATACGGCGCACCCGATTCAATCGGGCCGATGTCCTCCACCGTGATTTCGTGCCACCACTCGTCGCCGAAGTCGAACAGGTACTCGAACGTCTGGCCAGTCCGGAAATGGAGTTCGTCGAGCGTCGCGCTGTCCGCACTCTCCCGGTTGTCGAATGCGGACGGCTCGAATGCTTCTGGGGAGATATACGACTTGGGTCGCTTGCCAAGCGGGGCCCGACGCGCTGCCGCGTTAGGAAAGTAGAAGCAATACAGGTGGGGGTCGCTGCGATCAAAAGCACTGAAGATCATCTCATGCAAGTCGTCGAGCGTTTGGTCTCCGCGCAGGACGACCGAGCGCCATATCGACCGGCGACGCTTGAAGTTCACCTTGAACCGATACTGGAATGCCGATCGCTTTCGGCTTACCATCTGGTACCTCCCGGCGGTTGGTGCCCGTGGCGCAGGTACGCGCCCTATTGCAGGTACACGGCGCCCAGGTCGAGCGCCTCTTCGGGAGTGCCAAAGAAGTCGCCGCTCGGGAAGGCCGCCGGCTCATAGCGCTCGCTGCTGTACGCGTAGAACGCCACTGTCCAACGTCGAGGCCCGCCGGAGTAGCGGAGACGGCACAGATGAATCGGGGTCGCCCGTAGTCGCTCCACGAACTCGGCCCGGGTCTCGCCAGTCAGGCGCAGCAACGCCTTGCTGGGCGGCTCCGGTTCGCAGTATGCGTCGATGTAGCAGAGCGCACCCCGGAATCGCACGTCGAGGCGCGAGAAGTCGCGCACGTCGCGCTGGATCTGCGTTTCCACGTAGTCGCGATACCAGGCCCGTCGGCGCTGCGGGGTGCGCCGCGCGAGCGCGGCGGGATAACCGCCCGCGGCGATGAGGCGCGGGAGCGACGGGCCGAGCCGTTCCTTGCCGATGGCGCTGCGAAGCAAGCCCTCGAAGAACGCGTCGAGCAACCAGGGCCGCTTGCCGGTGAGTTCGCATTGGGCGAGCGGATGCAACCGTACGGATGGCCATGCGGCCGGCAAGCGAGTCGGCCAATGTGTGGAGGAGCAGCACGTTGGCCGATCCGGTGAGCAGAAAGCGCCCCGGCACGCGGTGGCGGTCGACGGCGGCCTTGGTGCTCGTGAAGAGCTGCGGCACGCGCTGCACTTCGTCGAGAATCACCCGGGTCGGGAGCCCATCGACGAATCCCACCGGATCCTGCCCGGCGGCGAGCCGTACGGTGTCGTCGTCGAAGGTGATGTACTGGTAGCGGCGGGGTTCACCCACCATGCGGGCAAGGGTGGACTTGCCGCTCTGCCGGGGGCCGTGGAGGAGGACCACCGGGCTATCGGCCAGCGCCTCGCGAACGCGCGGGGCAAGCAGGCGCGGGGTGGTGGCGAAGGAGCGCGGCATGGCCTCATGGTAGCCCCAACCAGCGGCTGAATGCAAGATTGCCGGTCGGCCAATTGCTAGTTTGATGAGCGGCTCGATGCTAGTTCGAAGACCGCACAACTGCCAGTCACGGGAACCGATCGGGAGCCGTTGCTACACCCCAGGCCGCGATTCCGGTGGCGTCAGCCTGGTTGCGTTGCGTCCCGTGCGCTGCGCGCGAGCCGCGACATGTGCCGCGAGCGCGGTAAGCCGCGCGCGTTCGAGCGGCAGGCGAAGCTCCGCGAGCACCGTGCGGCGCATGGGACCGGGAAGCGGCGACGCGGGATCGCCGAACACGACCAGTGCACCGCCGGGCGCGAGCCCGAGCGCGCGGGTGTCGCCGGCAGTCGCCAGCAGCGTCCGGTCGACCACCGCGAGCAGCGGCGGCGCCGCCCCTGCGATGAACGACGCCTCGTCCATCGAGACGGCCGTCAGGACCTGATGGCCGGCGGCGGTGAGCGTCTGGGCAATGCCTTCGAGGAGCGCCGCGTCGGCGCCAACGAGCAGGAGATCGGCCACGGTCAGTCGGTGGGGTGGCGGGACGCCATCATCATCGGGGGAGCAGCCGCGCGGTCGCGGCGGGAGCGTCAATGCCATCAACATCCACGAGCTTCTGGCGGCCGGAAAAGCCGGCGGCGATGCGCACGGCGCGGCGGGGGACGCCGAGCGTGTCGGCGATGACCGCGATGACGGCGTCGTTGGCGGCCCCGTCCACGGGCGGCGCCTGCACGCGCACGCGCAGGGCGTCGCCCTGCGCGCCGTCAATGCCAGGCTTCCTGGCGCGCGGCTGCACGTGCACGGCAAAGCGCACGCCGGCGTCGCGCGGAGTCACGGTGAACGCCATCACGCGAGCCGCAGGAGGAAGCCCTGCACGAGGCCGAGCAGGAGGTACGCCACGATTGGCGTAATGTCCACCATCATCACGAGCGGGATGAACCCGCGCAACGGATGGAGCATCCATTCAGTGAGCGCATACGACCACCGCACGTACCACGTGAACGGCGACGGGTGCACCCACGAGACGATCACGCGCACGATCAGCGCAAAGCGCAGCACCTCGAACGTCCATGAGACCGAGAGGCGGTAGACTCCCGCCAGCCCGAGGCCAAGCATGCCAGCGGCGATCGCCACCTGGTCGCGGACGAAGTCGAGCACTTCGAGCACGACGATGCCGGCGAGCACCACCACCACGAGCGTCCACCATGGCGCCATGACCGGGTTGCCGCCCGAGCGCAGGATGCGGCGTTCCACGGGGGCGATGAACGGCCGGATGTTCGTGCGCAGGAAGCCGGCGAACGCACCGAACGGGTTGAGACGCCGCGTGCGCACCATCCAGTCGAGCGCGCAGAAGAGCGCGGCGGCCAGGGCGAAGCCGAAGAACACCCCGCGCAGTGCGGTGATGAGATTGTCGAGGCCGAACAGCAGCGCGCTCACACGCAAAATTTGCGTGAGCGCGCTGTGATCAACAAGTCACCGTCAGACCTTGCGCGATGGCGCGAAGACCAGTCGCAGCACTTTGGGCAGTGCGCGTGCGCGGTCGAGCAGCGCGGAGCCGTGCGCCGCGCACAGGAACGCGTCGATCTCGGCGCGATGCTCCGGCCCGTAGCCAAACCACCACGGCTGGCGCCATGCCTGGAACCAGTCCACGGCAATCGCCTTGGTGCGCACGCATTCCTGCAGGCCGAGGTCGCCGTGCACCTTGCCGAGCCCGCTCGCCTTGAAGCCGCCGTGCGGCACGTCGCTGATCCCGGCAGAGGTGCAGGCGTCGTTGATGAGCACCGACCCCGCCTGCAGGCGCTGCGCCACGGCAATGCCCCGCGTGACATCGCCGGTCCAGACGCTCGCCGACAATCCCAGCGTCGTGTCGTTGGCGCGCGCGATCGCCTCGTCCACGTCGCGCACCTTTGTCACGGGGAGGAGCGGGCCGAACGTCTCGTCGGTCATCGCGCGGCTGTCCGCGGACACGTCGGTGAGGATCGTTGGCGGGAAGTAGCAGTCGCCGGGCGGCGTCTCGAGCCGCAGCACCTCGCGCGCGCCGCGCGCCATGGCGTCGGCGTGCTGGGCTGCGATCGTGGCCCGCTGCTCAGGGCGGATCATCGGTCCGATGTCGGTGGCGTCGTCGGTGCCAGGTCCCACCTTCAACTGGCCGACGGCGGCGATGAGCAGGCGAAGGAACTCGTCATGAACGCTTGCCTCGACGAAGACGCGCTTGGCCGCGACGCACGTCTGCCCCGCGTTGGAGAAGCGCGCCCAGGCGATACCGCTCGCGGCATGCGCGAGGTTGGCGTCGGCGAGCACAAGGGCGGGGTCGCTGCCGCCCAGTTCGAGCGCGCACGGAATCAGCCGTCGGGCGCACGCCATGGCGACCTTGCGACCCGTCGCCTCGGATCCCGTGAAAAAGACCTTGTCCACTTCCTCGCACAGCGCGGCGCCGGTGGCGCCGGCGCCGTGGACGACCTGGTAGATGTCGAGCGGGACGCCTGCGTCATGCAGGCACTCCTTGACCAGTTCGGCAACCCCCGGCGTCCACTCGCTCGGCTTGTTCACGACGGCGTTGCCGCAGAGCAGGGCGGGGAGCGCCGAGCTCAACGGCAGGAACATCGGGTAGTTCCACGGCGAGATGATGCCGACGACGCCGTACGGTTCCTTCACGAGCGTCACGCGTTTCCGCCACGCGGCCAGCATGGAACTGCGATGCCATCGGGCGCGGAGAAAGCGTGGGGTGGCCCCGACGAAATAGTCGGCGAGTCCCAGCGTGACGCCGACATCCACGCCGAGGGCCTCTCCCACCGGCTTGCCGTTCTCTCGCGCGACGAGGCACGCGGCCTCCTCGCGCCGCGCCAGCAGTTTCTGCGTGAAGAGTCGGATTACCTCGGCGCGCATGAGGGCAGGGCGCGCCGCCCAATCTGGCTGTGCCGCACGCGCCCTCGCAACAGCGATGCGAACGGCCTGTTCGTCGGCCACGGGGTACCTCTGCCAGACCTCGCCGGTGGCGGGGTCCCGGGACTCCGGCAGCCGGCTGGCAGGCTGGGCATGACCGGTGGGGGCTTCGGTAGCGTGGTTGGTCACGAACGATTCCGGTGCGAGAGGTGTCTGAGAGAATGTCACCGCGACGAAGAGGCCGCCAGCGCGTGATGAATGTGACGCTGGGCGCTGCCTGCGGGTATGTGAAGGTGAGGCGTGCCGTGTGATGCAGTGGTTGCACATCGCCTGGTGTTCGTTTTCAAGATGTTGTGTTGCAATGAGTTAGGTGGTTCTTGCCGGGATCGTAAAGGGATGTTGTATGGTTGGCGGCAGATGCCGGCCGGAATGGTATCTCGAAGCGGAGTGCGATGGCATCGCGGTCACAGCGTGCGGAGGCGGTAGCGAGGGAAGAGGTGCCCGGGGTATTGTGGGCTATCCAACCCGCAGAGCCGATCTCCGTGCGACCAAGTACCGACATCGATCCCGCCATCCCGCTGCGTGCACGCGATGGGGACGCGGCGGCGTTCGCTGAACTCGTGGAGTTCTTCCACGAGCGATGCCTGCGGTATGCGCGGTACATGCTGGGCGAGGAAGAGGATGCGGAGGAGGCGGTTCAGGACACGTTCGTGCGTGTCTACGACCATCTGGGACAGTTCCGCCCGGACGCGCGTTTCGAGCCGTGGCTCTTTCGGATCCTCGCGAATCGATGCCGAACGGTGCGCGAGCGGCGCCGGCGCCGGGAATCGCTGGTGACCACCGGCGAGCTCCCCGCAGTGGCGGCGGAGGCACCGGCGGTTTCACAGGATCTGCTGGAAGAGGTGGAGGCAGCGCTCGAAGAGCTGCCGACCGAGCAGCGGGAGGCGTTCCTGCTGCGGCACGTAGAGGATCTGTCGTACGAAGACATGGCGGTCATTACCGGGGTGCGGCTGTCCGCGCTCCGCATGCGGGTCAAGCGCGCGTGTGACACGCTGCGCTCCCGGTTGAAGGAGACGTAACGTGAACGAAGCACATGACGAACTGATCGATCGCGCGACCGCAGCGCTGCGGCGCCGGCACGCGCCGAATCCGCGGCTGGTATCGCGGATACTGGTGACCGTCGAGGGACGGTCGCGCCGCTGGTGGCGCGCGGTCACGTGGCCATCGGCGCCGTTTTCGCTTTCGGCCACGGCGACGCTGGCCGCTGCCGGGCTGCTGCTCGGTTTCCTGTCGCGTGAAGCCACCGACCCCGCGGGGCACGACCAGCCAGTCGCCGCGCAGCCGGGGGCGCAGGCCATTCCGCTGGTTCCGGCGGCGCGCGCCTCAGGCGAAGCCGTCCCGGTGCCGGTGCAGTTCACGCTCCGCGACGTGCGGGCCTCGCAGGTGACGCTGGTGGGTGACTTCAACGGCTGGTCGCAGACGGCGACGCCGCTCGAGCCGGGCACGGAGCCCGGCACGTGGAGCGTCACGGTTCCGCTCTCGGCGGGCCGGCACGTCTACGCCTTCGTTGTCAATGGGAAGAACTGGATGACCGATCCGCGGGCGCAGAAGGCGCCTGATCTGGACTTCGGGCGTGCAAACTCCGTACTTATCGTGCAGGCACCGTGATGACACTTCGCCGTTTCTTCCTCATTTCGCTTGCGTCGGGTACCGCCGCCACCGGGGTACACGCGCAGGTGGCTCGCCTCGACGCCTCCGCCGACCTCGGGCTTCGCCGTGCCGTGGAACGTGAAGTGGTGGCCGCGCGCGCCATCGGGCTTCCCGAAGGGCTGCTGATTGCGAAGGCCAACGAGGGGATCGCCAAGCGGGCAACGCCGAAGCGCATCACGGACGCCGTCGCCGCCCTTGGAAAGCGGCTGCAGGTTGCGCGCGACCAGCTCGCGCCCAACCCGAGCGAGGACGAGATTGCTGCCGGCGCCGACGCGCTCTACGTCGGTGTCCCCGCGCCCATCTTGAAGAAGATGCGTGCGGCCTGGCCCCACCGGTCGCTGGCCCTGCCTCTTGGCGTGCTCACGGAACTCGTGGCGAAGGGACTGCCCGCCGCCCGCGCGGCCCAGGTCGTGACCGACCTGATGGCGCGTGGGGCCACCAATGTGCAGCTATACGCGCTCGCGCAGTCGGTCCAAGGCGACGTCGCCGCCGGCTGGGCGCCGGAAGCTGCACTGGATCTTCGCGCCCGCGGGGTGATGTCGCTCCTGCCACCTGCCCCCGCCGCGTCCGCGTTCACCAGTCCGCGGAGGCCGTGACGCCCATGCGATGAGGGGTCCCGCCGCCGCTTGCTTGCTGATCGTCGCCCTGAACGGTGCGGCGGCGCAGGCCCCTGACGAGATTCGCGTGGAAGCTGGCGCCGCCGAGGTGCGCCAGGCGGGCAATCGTTCGCGCGCCGCTGCGTTGATGGGCGTCACGTGGCGTCGCATCAACGAGCGAGTGGTCACGACCGCCAGCGGTTCGGTGACCGCGGCGCGCGATTCCATTGATACCGCGCAGGGCCTGCTGGCCATGCGCTACCAGTTTGCGAAGCGTCCCAGCTGGCGCGTGGAATCGGGGGTAGCCGGCGCCGTCTTCGGGCTCAAGTCACTCGCCGACGACGGCAACGGCGCCGCGTTCACGCGGGTGCAACGCGCCCGCGGCATGAGCGGGGTCTGGGCGGGCGCCGCGACGAGCGTCACGAACCGGACGGGAGACAACTTCCGGTCGTCCGCATACGACGTCGGCGTGTGGGGCGAATACCGGCGAACCTCGGGCACGATCGCGGCCGTGCAGACGCGATCGCTCGACACCGACCTGCTATCGGCGAGCAGCCTGCCGTCCCGGCGCCCCTTCGGCGCGTACATCGTGCGGGACGCGACGGTCACGGTCCAGCAGACGTTTTCCGCCTTCGACGTCGCCGCCATCGGCACGATCCGCGCCGGCGAGGGTGTGACCACCAAGGTGAACGACCGCGCCTTCCAGCTCGCGGCCGCCTTCTACCTGTCGCCTGTCGTGGCGCTCACGGTGTCGGGTGGCCGACAGCTCGCCAATCCGCTGCGGGCGCTTCCCGACGCGAAGTTCCTCTCGGCTTCCGTGCGGGTGTTGTTCCTGCGGCGCGATCCGGCGGTGCTCCAGATTGACCGGTATGGCACCATTGCCATGCTGCGGCAGGATCCCGATGGCGGTGCGACGCTCACCCTCCGCGTCCTGGCAAACTCGGCGGCGCGGGTGGAGGCGTACGGTTCGTTCAGCGGCTGGCAACCGGTGCCGATGCGGTGGGTGCTCGACGCGTGGGAGCTGCAGGTACACCTGCCGCCGGGTCCGCAACGGGTGGCCGTGCGCATCAACGGGAGCCAGTGGCGCGCGCCGGCGAACCTCACCAAGGTCACGGACGAGTTTGGCGGCGAGGCGGGACTGGTCGTGGTTCCGTAGGAACCACGACCAGAATACGGCAGAGGACGACAGCATACGGCAGAGGACGGCAGGAAAGGGCGAATTGCATACCACGGATGACACGGAGAAGGACCGGATTGACACGGATTCCTTTCGCGTTCGATGCGACACGGGCTTGCCGACCCAAGTAGTTCAATTCTTCTGTTGCACGATCCGTGGGAACCCGGCCCTTCTCCGTGTGATCCGTGGTAAGCAGGTGTAGTAAGAGCACGCGAGACACAAATGCCGGAATGGGGCGCTGGCGCTCACCCGCCATCGCGCCATATTTGCCCCGTCGCCCAGGGTCTGCCGTCTCCCGTCTCCCATCTGCCCCCATGGAACGCCGCCAATTCCTGAGCGGTCTCGCCGCCGCTGGTGTCACCCTCCCCGCGTTTCGCGCCAACGCCATGGAGCAGCTCTTCAAGGCGAACGTCATGGCCGGCGACCGTTCCCCCGCCGCGCTGGCCGACGACGAGCTGTACTGGGCGCAGATCCAGCGCGCGTTCGACGCCGACCGG
>PNKL01000015.1 GCA_013822425.1 Gemmatimonas sp. | reverse complement strand
ACGGTTGACGTGGCCGAACGTCGGAACGCCGCCAAGGAGAATCCGCGTATTGTCGAGGAGCTGCGTCGCGCGACAGCCGAGTGGGAGGCGCGTCTGTAGGAGAACACCCCGCGTTCGGCAGGCGGAGTCAATCACGCCAAGGCCAAACCCCCACCGACGCTCTGCGTCGACGGGGGTTCGTTTCGTCCGAATGGGCCATCGAGGAGTTGAACCTCGGACCTCACGCTTATCAGGACCCCGCAAGTGCGCATGATTTGTGCGCGAATGTTCACTTAGCTCGCGCTGGACGGACATCCTGCTCAGTTTCGCGTCGCATCAGCACAAGCTGCGCACATTCAGGGACAACCTGTACACACACATGGACACCACACAGCATCTGAAGAGCGCGACCAGAAGCTACTCACGACTGCCGCATCCGATAAGCGACCGCACGCAGAAGAGCGGGCGGAAGATGACGCCGTCTTGCTGGCGGACATCGCAGGGCCTCTCAGCACAATGTCGCCCGCAAGGTCGAACTCGATGATCTTGCAGGAACAGCGCCGCACCTTGATCGTAAGGACCCGCGACAAAATAACTATAGCATCTTAGTGGGGAATGTGTTATGCTGATGCATGGCACTGGAAACGGCGATTCGAGCGAAGTTTCGTGCGCTGGCCGCGCGCTTGGATGAGCACACGCGCCGCCTCTGGGCGGCCACGGAAGCCCGCGCGCACGGGTACGGCGGCATTTCGTTGGTCGCGCGCGCGACCCACATCTCCCGGCGCGCGATCCTGGTCGGACTGCGCGAGATCGACAGTGGCAACATTCTGCCGGAAGGCCGCGTGCGGCGGCCCGGTGGCGGGCGCAAATCGGGCGTCGCGCATCAGCCGGATCTCCCGCAAGCGCTCGAAGCGCTGGTCGAGCCGCTCACCCGCGGCGATCCGGAGTCGCCGCTGCGCTGGACCTGCAAGAGCACCCGACAGCTCTCGCGGGAGTTGGCCACGCTCGGCTATGCGGCCAGTAGTCGGCTGGTTGGGGCGCTGCTGCACGAGATGGCATACAGCCTCCAGGGCAATCGGAAGACGCTGGAAGGCAAGCAACATCCGGACCGCAATGCGCAGTTCGAGTACATCAATGCCCGGGTGACCCAGGAGATGCGCGCCGCTCAGCCGGTCATTTCCGTGGATACCAAGAAGAAGGAACTAGTGGGCAACTATGCCAATCGCGGGACGCAGTGGCGCAAGCAAGGCGATGCTCGCCCGGTCAAGATGCACGATTTCCCCGACCCCTCGGTGCCGCGCGCCCACCCCTACGGGATCTACGAACTGACGCGCAACCGGGGGTTCGTCAATGTCGGCACCGATCACGATACAGCGACTTTTGCCGTGGCGTCGATTCGGGCGTGGTGGCGGAAGGACGGACGGCGCGCGTATCCCAACGCCAAACGTCTGTTGATCACCGCTGATGCCGGAGGCAGCAACGGAGCGCGACTGCGCCTGTGGAAATGGGAACTGCAACGGCTGGCCGACGAATTGCAGCTCCCGATCGCGGTCTCCCATTTTCCGCCGGGGACCAGCAAATGGAACAAGGTGGAGCACCGCCTGTTCTCATTCATCAGTTCGAACTGGCGGGGCGAACCATTGGTCGACTATGCGACCGTGGTGAACCTGATCTCCAAGACCGTCACCACGACCGGGTTGAACGTCTCCTGCCGGTTGGATCGGCGTCGGTACCCGACGGGCCGCAAGATCTCTGCGGCGGAGTGGGCGACCATTCAACTCCGGCCCGCCGCGTTTCACGGCGACTGGAACTACACGATTCGCCCGCACAAGCAATGCTAACTTGCGATATTTATTTCGTCGCGGGCCCTAAGGTCCGTCCTAATGAAAAGTGGCACTGGCCCTGCGGGGTAGCGACGTCGACATTCACGTCCCGGATGGCCCAGAAGCTCTCGAGAAAGCACTGAGGCCTTGGCCGGGCCGACCGCTTCGGTGAAAACCAGCACATCGATCACGCTGATCGATCAGTCGATCAATTGCGGCCTTCTCCACGGCGATTTCGACTGTTGCTCACAGGCCGACCGTCTTGTCACGGCCAGGTCAAGTAGTGACGATACTCGCCTGCACGTGAACCGCCTCAAGCAATACGAGTCGGTCAATCTCGGTCGCGCCGTTTTGCATCTCGCGCCGAAGGCCTTGAAAGCACCGACGTGCAGTTACCGGCTCGAGTCAGCAACGCGTGCATGACCAGTTGTCGGAGACTTGCATCCTGTAAGCTCGACGCTCTCAGCCAGTCGCGCGGTCAGCTCTCGCTCACTCTTCGACGTTTCGGCTTACGTGCGCGAAAGTTCTGTAGATCCGAGGATGTGTACTCGACCCGTCTCACCTCGACGACTCGGACCTGATCGACACGCGCACTTCGTGGATTGAACAGCGCGACGTTCCTGCCGCCTTCCTGAAGGGCACTAGCGTACTGGAGGCCATCGACACCCTTGCTCTTAAGAGTCTCGGCAAGAAACTGGGTTGCGATGTACGCGAGCCCGTCGTCCTGATGTACTGGCCTAGCCAGCGTACGGGAAAGGGCGCGCATAGTGGGACTACGACCTCGACGGACATCCGCACCAGACAGGTCCAGAATCCGAAGATCTCTTAGCGTCGTCAGTGTAGCCACGCAAACCACAGCGCCGACGAATGGCCTCACCTCTGAGATCGCAGTGTTCGGTGTATCCGCGAGGTAGAGACACGAGATCCCCTGCGGATTCAGCCGACCCGATGTGGCCTTGGCCGCCGATGGCGCACCCATCTCCATCCGCCCATATGGACTCTTCTCCGACGTCCGCTCGCTGTCGAGCATCCGCGCCCGGAACAGTACGGCGTCCTTCGGCAACACGGCTTCGGTAGCGAGAGTCTCGTCGACAAGTCGCTCGAAGTAGGCCATATCGCGCACGACATACCTATTCCTTAACCTCAATTCCTTCGCGAAGTGATTCCACGCGCGAAGTTCGTCGAGGTACTGCCTGTCGATGGAGAATAGCGCCACGAGTGGGGACTCCTAAACGGCAGATCGGTACGACCGAAGTAGGCTGGGGCCTGTGCAGGGCGAGTTAGGCTTTTGCGCGTACGACGAGGGGCTCAACTCGATTAGCATTGCCGTGAAGCCATGTGCGCGACGTTGCCAAAGAGCCCGTCGCACCAGTCGCGCCTGCCGGAGCAGGCGGTTGAGCAGCGCTTCGTCACCGACATCGCTAAATCCAAGATAGATTCTCCCTCTCGGGCGGAGAAAGCCGCGGGCGCGAGTCAAGAAGCTCCGAAGGGCCCGATAGCGAGAATCTGAGACACCGTATTCCAGCCACGACCGTGGTTTCGTGCCGTGATATGGCGCGGCGAAGATGACCGTGTCATACCTCCCTGTGACGTTCGCGAAGACATCTGACTGTATCACCGTCGTTCGCTTCGACTGGCCAAGAAGGCAAAGATTCAGTAGCGTATTCTCGACGGCGATAGGGCTTATGTCCGTCGCGACAACCTCTGTTGCACCGTCGAGCGCGCAGGCGCAGGCAAGAACGCCGCATCCACTTCCTATTTCCAGTACCCGCTTTCGGGCCTGGGAGGGCAACACATCAAGCGTGAATCCGGACGTCCAGTCGTATTTCGGTGACATGACACGAGGCAACACCCAGATTGGGATGCCTCGAACGTCTATCAGATAAGGCGACTTGTGCCGACGGACCTTGCGTAGATAGGGCGCTACCGTGCTGTGTCGATTATACCGACTCATTATGAACGCCCCTCGCACTAAGAATTGTCGACACTGACTTCAGTCGAGGCAAGACGATGCTAACCCTCGTACCGCGATTGCATGTCCAGATTGAACCGAAGGGTTACCGACTCCTTGAACTGACTGTAAATCCGGTCTTGCCGTCGAAGGGACTGGTCGCCCGGAGTGCAGGAATCGTGCCGGTATACATCGAGTTCGTCATAGGACACGACGCAGACGGTTACCTCGACCCACCAACGGTTGTCATCCAACTCACACCTCAAAGCGCATTCGCCGGCGAAGTTACTGAGCTCTCTCTCGATTGTTCGCCACTTCTACTCGCTGCCGAGGGCAGACCACAGCGAAATGTAGTGGCAAGTCTGTCCTTGAACAGGGACATTTACTCGCATTTCTTCTATCCCACGACACAAGGCAGAGATCCCCTGCCGGCTGCATATGGCGCAACTTCAACGAGGCTGACCACGCCCGCGAATGCGCCTCGTTTGAAGGAGTCACTAAGCCATATTCGAGCGGCTCGCGTCGTAGAAGACAATGATGTTTGGCCGGGGACAGTCGCCATCAGGCGCCAGTCCGTCGTGCATCTACCAACTGATCAACGGACTTGCTATCCGTGTAGTTTCTCTGGAAGCTCGGAGCGCAAGAAGGAGGAGGAGGTTGAGATAACGCTGCAACCAACTTTGTTGGCTGGCAGTCGTAACTCTATCGAAGTCGTTCCGGCGTATCAGCTTCGCAAGCAAGAAGCGGTCAGCTTCTGGTGGTCTTGCGCTTGGCGCAAGGACAGCGAAAGTGCCAGAGCCCCAATGTACTTTGTCGAGCACTTTGACGAGACTCCGTTTTCTCTTCACATTGCGGTGCATGGTGAGGCTGCTGGCCAAGCGAAGTTGAACTACTTCCCCCGAATCCCAGACTCCCATTCCATCATCGAAGCTGTACCTCCGCTCGTGAGGAGTCCGCACCTGATTCGTGAGCCTGAGGAATGGGCTCGGGTATCGCCAGACTCTGTACCATATTGGCCAGGTCTCCAGTACGAATTGGCGAAGGTAGCGACTTTCGAAGCTGATGATCAGAATCTCTTCTTCTCGTTGCGCACAAAGGACGAGCGTCTCGTTCGTAGCCGCGAATTGGCCATCGCCACCTTCACTATGTTCCTTGCACTGACTCTCGACAAGCTGGTCCCCGATAAGCTCCATCGCGGAGTCGTAGCAGCCGTAACAGCTGTCCTCTTCTTGATCGTCTACTTCGTGATCACCCCAGGAAGCGCGCGAATGCGCCTGCGTGCCGCTCGAGAGAACTTGGGCATGCGACTGCGTGCCTTTAGGAAACCTGAGTAACAACGAGTGCCCATTATGTCCAAACTCGTCTGGTCGCTATCTCTGTTCATCGTAATCGGGTCTGCGTGCGCGCGGTCACCAACATCGAAGGAGCATGTTGCTCTCGCTTACGCCCTCGGAGGAAAAGGCGACCGCTCCTACAATGACGCGGCGTCCGGCGCGGTTGGGGTATTGAAGAGTCGCGGCGTAGTCGTGGATGAGTACGAACCCAGTTCCATGGAAGACTACTCGCGAGGCTTGGAGGCGCTGGCCGCCCGGCGACCGGCGGTGGTTTTCTGCGTCGGTTTTCTCTACGAAGAACCAGTCAAGCGCACAGCGCCTAAGTATCCCGGTATCGACTTTGTGATCTTGGACGGCTCATTCAGCGCTGCACCGAACGTGACGTCGGTGAAGTTCTTGGCGTTTGAGGGTTCTCGCCTTGCGGGACACGTAGCCGCTCAGGCAACGCGCACCCGGCATGTTGCGTTTATCGGCGGCATGGACATTCCCGTCATCCGCGAATTTCGCGATGGCTTTGCCGCTGGGATCCGCGATGCCGCCTCGGACGTCAACCTCGCTAGTTACTTCCTTGGAACAGGTGGCAGTGCCTTTACCGACCCCGTTCGAGGACGAGAAGTTGCTCTTTCTGCTATCGCGGCTGGGGCTGATGTTCTCTATCATGCCGCGGGCACATCTGGCAACGGTGTCATTCAGGCGGCGCGTGAGCGCGGTGTCTGGGCTATCGGCGTCGACGTGGACCAGGGATACCTTGCCCCATCGACCGTGCTTACCAGCATGCTGAAGCGACTCGACGTCGCGATCGTGCGAGTTACTGACTTACGGCAGCGTGTCGGACGCCTTGGCGGCAAGTCGTTGAGCTTCGGTTTGGCAGATTCGGCTGTAGCACTCACCCCCCTGTCGTCCGCCGCCATGGTTCCCGCACCGAGGAAGTAGCCCACCGTGGCGGAGGCGCCATGTTTGAAGCGCGCAATCTCGAGTTTGCGTTCCCCGCGACTGGCGAACCCCTTCTCGTGGACGTCTGCCTGAGCGTGCAAGAAGGCGAACTTGTGGTCATTACCGGCGAGAATGGCGCTGGGAAGACTACGCTTGGACAACTCTGTGCTGGGCGTCTCACTCCCCGCAGGGGATCGTTCTCTTTGCAGACGGCGAAGTCGCTTCTTGTCAGTGTGCCGAAGATTCCGGCGTATTTAGCTGCGGTCGCACCACAGTGCCTGCCTCGAATAACCGAAGCGTCACTCGGCGACCTGTTGACGATGCAGAGCACGAGAGGCGATCGGCACGCTCAGATTCGAGCGATGTCCCGCGTGCGCGAGCTTTGGCAAGGCTACGACGTAGATCTGACTGTGAGCGTAGATGATCGGTTGGCCGACCTCCCGTCCGACCAGCTTCAGCTCACCATCGTAGGAGCGGCGCTACTCAAGGAGCGCAAGGTTCTCGTATTCGATGAGCCGACGAGCTTCCTCGACCCAATCCGCGCCGCAAAGGTCTGGGGGGCCCTCCTCAACGAGGTGTCGCGCCGAGGCGCATACGCTGTCGCCATTGCGCATCCGCAACAGTCACTGCCGGTGTGTCGAACCCATAGTCTCGCAGCGGGACGACTCGTCCCATATGTGAAGCCGTCGCCTACGCCCACAGCGCCAAGCAGAGGCCGGGCCGTAACCGAGTGCTCGTTCCACATGCTTCTCGCAACAGTCACTACGAACGCCGAGCATGTTGAATATTCCGTTGCACGATCCGGCGAGATCACTTGGCTTCATGGGCCGCCGACTCGCCCGTTCCGCACCTTCTGCGAAGCGTTGCTCAGGGAGGAGACCGCGCGTGCCCGGCTGCGAGGAAACGTCCGTTCATTCTCGATTTGTCGAATCCCTGCAGATGCCTCAGAGAAATCACTAGCAGCGAACCTTTCAGTTCGCGACAATGCTGTCATTAATCGTTGGCATCACGCAGCTCGTGGGCCGTTCGGGTTATTGCATCACAGCGATATCGATGCGCTCGCGAAGCGCGTCACGGAACGGGCGGGTGTGAGCGGAGTGAAGAGTCTCGACGAGTTGGTGGACTGCCTCTCGGGCGGTAATCGGCAGCGCCTCGTTATCTCTCGAGAGTCCTTCGACCCACATGCGGTCATCGTCGCTGAAGAACCGTTTCGTGGTTTGGATGATCGCGGCGTGGAAACGGTGGCGGGGCTGTTTTGCGAGGCTGCCCGCGCTGGGTCATTGGTGCTGATTCTGACGGCCTCACCCCCGAGTTTCCCGTGGATTCAAGCCTCGATTGCCTTTGAGACGATACAGGACGATCCCGCATGGATGACCTACCTTGGCATCTGATACTTGGATTCTAGGACTTCGAGATACACTGCCAACGCTTCTGTTATCCGGCTTGGCACTTGAGCTCTTGCGGCGCGCCGGCGTCCTGAATCTCGCGTGGAGCGCCCAAATAGCGCTTTCGGCCGCGTTGACGTCAATGATGCTAGCGGCTGGATACTGTTTAGTTCTCGCAGGAGCCGCGAGTTTCCTTCTTGCTTGTTGCCTTCTTCTTCTAATCAAGGCGGCTGCACCGACATCCGACCGGAGTGCGGTGCTCACTTCCCTCATTCTCGCACTCGCGCTGCAGCCCCTGTTGAAGGCTGCGCTTCCGGTCGACGCAAGTTCACAGCTCGTCGCATCACCGCCCATTCCGGGATGGGTACGCTCCACCTATCCGGCACCAGTCGTTGCTTGGGCTAGCGCGGGCCTTGCGCTCCTCGTGAGCGTTCTGGCCCCCGCGATCGAACGGCGCACATCGTTAGGGCGAGCTTCTATCATCGCGAACGCGGCGCCTGATGCGCTTGACGGCGAGCACCGACGGAAGGTCTTCTCATGGGCGCTCCTCTGGGCCGGCCTTACAATTGCGGTTGTGCCGCTCACCGACCTTCTTGGCTCGCGCATGCGGTATCAGTACGGAGACTATGAGTTCTTGACGTTGGAGGGGCTGATCGTGGCTATCGCATCTGCAAGGTCGCTCACGTGGCTCTTTCCAGCCAGCGTCGCAATCGCACTGGCGCGCCTAGCGGTACCGGCGATCAGTATTCAGTTCGGATTGCCGAGTTACACATATGCCCTTGGCCTCGGAGTCGTTCTGGCAGTTGGAGCGTTGTTCTGGTTACCGAAGACAGGAGCACGAGAGTGACCTTGCCAATCTTGGCCGATTGGTTCCAGGGCGTCGCTGCAAACGCGGCTGTCTTATTCCTCCTTGTGGCAACGGCGAGCTTGCAGATGCGAGTGGGCAGTATTCCCATTGCGCTCGATGGCATTGTGAGTCTCGGAGCGGCAATCGCGGCGACTACCAGCCCGACACTTACCGGACCGGGCAGTCTGCTGGCGGCGCTCGCGGTCGGATTGGTACTGGGAAGCCTGAGCACGTTCGCGAGCCATCGAGCACATGCCAATGATCTTATCATCGGGGTATCGCTCTTGATGCTTACGGGGGTCGCCGCCCAGATGCTCTCTGGGACATTCGGCAATGCTCCTGGCTCGACCTTCCTCAATGAGGGGCGCCTCCCGGGCGTCGCCTTGATGTCGTCCCTCTTCGTCATGGCGGTGATTGGTGCAATCATCGTTTGGTTCTCTGGTCTTGCTCGCGGACTGGCCATCATCGGCAGCGCGCCGAAGTTCGCGTTCATTGCCGATGAGCGTGCGCGGGCAAATCGTCATCGAGCGGTCATACTATCATGCGCCTCTGCCTCCGTCGTTGGAGCGCTCTTGGCACACAAGGCGGGCGCATGGTCACCTTCGATTTCAGGGGGAAGTGGCTTCTTGGCGCTCGCGGCAGCCGGCCTAGCAATGCGGCGCCTGAAACTGGCGCTGGCGCTTGCGTTGGGCTATGCCGCGCTCGACAAGACGGTGATTGTGTTTGGCGGGGCATCACATCCTGACATCGCCATGGCCGCTCCGTTCGTGCTCAGCTTCGTCGGACTGGCGTGGTACTCATGGATTGAGTCGCGCCTGCACCGGCAGGCACTAGCTAGGATTGCTGCAAGGTGACAACCGACGGCGCCCGAGAGCCTGGATTTCGTGGGATGCTCTAGAATTCGTCCAAGGGTAGCTCTCGGCGGAGGCGCCACGTGCGGATACGACGGAATCCCTTTCCAGCGGTTGCTCTGAGAGTGCAGGCCAAGTGATTTCGAGGTGGCAAGCCGGTGCGGTAGCCCGCAAGCACACGAAGCAGAGCTTCGCGCATTCGGTCGGCATCATGGTCTGCGTCACTTCTCGCACCCGGGCGCGTGGAGTGTGCGGGCACTCCTGATTCTAGACAACCACACCGCCTGCTACACGCGCACCGGGACCGGCACTAGCGGTCGAATTGGCACAAGCAACTGCGGATAGGCCGCTAAGATCTCGGCGTAGAGATCTACGTGCTGTGGGGCCTCAAGGGAGATCACCAGCGCATACGGGATCTTCTCGCCGCTGTGTGACGGGCCACCGCCATCGCGAGCATTGTAGTGCACGTCAAACGCAGGTTCGTGAAGCGAACTTCCACGCATGCGCTTTTCACCATGAAGAACAGTCTCCCATTTCCCATGGTCTGCGCGAAGGGTGTGCTCTGTCGCGTATGGGGTCTCCTCGAAAAACGCCTTCGTCTTCGCATTCTGGGCGCCCTCGCGAACACTCTCCACGTTGGGGCGCAACGTCACTTGGAGGCCGGCTTTCGTATACGCTACCGTGTCCTGTGGGTCGATCCGCGACGCGAAACAGAACGTTGCCCGCAACGTCACCAAACCTCGGATACCTGTCGCCGGCATCGGAACTTTCGCACGAAGATACTTCCCCGGTCGCAACTCGCCTTGGTAAACAACCCGCGCAACCCCTGGCGGACTAACGATGATCGCATCGAGACTCTCGGGTACTCGCCCCCATCCCACTTCGGATGCTGGGTGACCTGCTGTCTCCGCGGAATGCACAAGCAATGCCTTGATCGCCAAGGGACTCATCGATGGTCCGAGCACCGCCCGCACACCGACTGCGTTCCGAAGCACAAGCGGTGCTGAGAAGCTTGTGCCCAGCTGCGCGCTCAGCTCCGGGTTCGCTCCCGGTGACAAGACATGGAAATACTCGCCGCCCTCACCGCCGAAGCCGAGTAAGTCTGGCTTTACCACACCCGGACTGCGTCCCGGACCCATCGCGCTATAGTCGGCACGTCGCCACAACGACGTCGTGCTGTTCGCGGCTCCGACAGCAACAGCATTTACGCAGTCCGCCGGAACCTGAATTCGTGCGTTACCGGAGGCTCGGTCCTGTGCGCCATTGTTACCTGCCGCCACCGTAAGAAACGTGTTGCCGTCACTGAGAATCTCATCGATCACGGAGGTCCACGCATGTACGTCCGTATCGTCAACCGGTAGCGCCGGACCGAGGCTCAGGTTGATGAACTCGTATTGTCGGGACAGGAGCACTTCCTCCACATGGCCCAGCGTCCTATAGAGTTCGAGAGGATCCTCGTGCGAACTATTCCGATCCAATACGCGCAGGTGATCGACCGGCGCGAAAGGTCGCTGGGCCGGGCCCGCCGGCGTGATGGGGCCAAACAGGAACGCAGACGTGACGGCAAGGCCATGAGCTGTGCATCCTTCGTCGTCCGGAGCCAAGGCATCGAGGCGCGTGTATGAACGCAGCCAGGGTGCGATCTGATGCTCGTCAGGAAGGCCGCCGTCCAGGATCGCAACGCGTGGCTCGAGCGAGAGTGCTCCCACACGCGGCAGCTGGCAGGTGACACTCACCGCACTGCCGTGGCGAAGAGAGGGCAGCAGGCCGCGCAAACGCGGCAACGGTCGGATGATGCGGACGAAGGAATACTCAGCCAAGCTGCGGATCCTCGCTGCGGACGCTTCGACCACCAGGAACCACAGACTACCGACCTCGAAACTCGGGTTGCTGTGAAGTCGCACTTCCAGTGACTGCGCGAGACTTTCGAACCCCGTGCGAATCACGTTCGCTAACTGCCCGGGCAGCAGATGGATTCCGACCTCATAGAATCCATCATCAGGTATGGTGTCGCCACGAATTCGTTCTTCCGGTCGAAACGGCGCGACGCGCTCAAGGCGCGTCGCATCGACCACCGCAGCGCTGAGATCCACCGTCTCGCTCAGTTCACTAATCCACACGGAAAGCGCGCGGAATGCGGAGCGGCTTCCCGCCACAAATAGCTCGGCGGTCGCGGTCTCGCACGGCGTCGACTTCTTGGACCATTTCCGCGGCGTGAGTCTAATCGCACGACTGCCGACCGATTCCAGGTTCGCATGCCGAAGCAGCTGGCCAGGAAAGAAGGATTTTGCGAGATAGCTTGGGTTGATTGCCACTCTCGCCACCGCGAGGTTTTCCGGGCACGCGCCGTCGGGTAGGCGATCCATCTGCTCGACCACCGCAGCTAACTGTGGCGACAAGCGATCTCTCGTCTCCGTGACGCCGTACACCTCAGCTTTCTCGACGATGCGCTTAGGCGGCGGTACCTCAGCCGTCAGTAGTTCTCCTCGCCCGATTAGAAAATTCGTAGCACTCATCGCTCGTCTCGCGGTTTCTCCGGTCCACCGTCGCGCTGATATTTCCTAAGAGTGTCTCGACTCACCCCTGTGAGCTCGGACACGCGATGCTGCGAAATTGCCCCCAACTCGCTGAGTCGAATGGCCAGCTCTATCCGCGAGCGGCGATCTGCTGGTCTCGCAGTCTCACGCATCAGATCTTCCACCAGATCGGCCGGCAACTGTCGGCCTAGAGCAAGTCCGCGACGTATCCGATGAATGGCGCGCTCAACATCACTCAGCGAGATGCCCGCAAGTACTGAAGTGAGCACGGGCATAAGCGGGCCGAACTCATGCCCGTCGCGACCGGCAAACCGTTCGATAGCCGATTGGATTTCCTCAGGACCCGGAAGGGGGAACTCGAGGATGAGGTCGAATCGACGCCAGAGTGCTGGGTCTATCAGCTCACGATGATTAGTGGCAGCGAGTAGGAGACCAGTGGATGGCCACTCATCAACCTCTTGCATGATCACAGTGACCAGGCGCTTCAGTTCGCCAACGTCTGACTCGTCGCTGCGCCTCTTCGCGATCGCATCAATCTCATCGAGAAGAAGTACGCATGGAACCCGCCTCGCATGATCGAATGCGGACCGCAGATTCGTTCCACTTCGGCCGAGATAACTGCTCATTACCGCAGCGAGATCAAGCACTAGCAACGGAAGTCCGAGTTGCGATGCAATCCAACGCGCCGTGAGCGTCTTGCCGACCCCAGGAGGTCCGACGAATATCGCCGAACCAGCGGGCACCAATCCGCGCGACGCGAGCCGTTCTGCACTCGACCGTTCCTTCAGCAGTTGATCGATCATCTCCCTCAGCGCCGGGGCGAGGATCGGCTCCGTGACGGCTCCACTCCGGTCCTCCGTCCGTAGGAGTGAGAGTCTAGAGTCGCTGTCTTGAGGACTGGAGGTCGTCTCCGCAGTTCCGGCGGGAGCGGTTGCGGTCGAGTCTCGGAGAGGAGAGAACCCTCGTTCGGGACGCACACGAAGGTACTTCTCGAGTTCAGAAGCGATTTCCGGGTGGGTCTTTCGATACTTGCGCACAAGACGTGCCGCGAAGAGACGCACGTCCGTGGATCGCTCGAGCAGGGCGAGCCTGGCCATATGGGCTAAATCAGTAGAAACTACCTCGAAATCGTCCGTCATGTCTCTAACTAGTTGATAGTATTACTGTTAGCAGCATATTCGAACGGACTAATCTAGGAAGAAGGCCGTCTAAACGCAAGTATGCTGCACGGCTCACCCGACGGAACTCCGTAGTTTCGTCGACTTGCTCGGCCTTGACGAGGTTCTCAAACGCGACTTGAACCCGTTCGCTGTCCCGAGAAAGGACAAACGGGCCGTGGGTGGGAGGATCGAATTCCCTCGATCGACTCTCACCAAAGCCGCGAACTGTCGTGTTTGTCTACTTGAGGACGGAGCCGGCGCTAAGTGGCGAACCGATCGTCCATCACTTCTCGCGTTCATCGGTCACCGATCCGACGTCCTGCAAGGATCTGCCTTCGCTCTGGGCGACTTCTGGCGTGTAGGCGTCTTCTTTAGACTTCTCAGCCATCCCATCGTTTCGCCATCTAAGCACCGCCAGTGGAGTGAATCGATCAGCCAAGCTGACGGGGTGCCCGCTGCTGCGGCGAACCATCGTTGGCCGAAGGCAGTTGCTCGCAATCGTCGCGACAACTCCCCGTACGCCGATGAGAACCTCGCGTAGCCGCCGATAGTTCAGGCATTCCTCGTCGGCAAACCACGGCTGCAGAATAGCCTCGAACCCGCGCAGCAGTAGCAGTGACGCGTCGATCTCTGCCCTTGAGAGGGCTGTCGGCTTTGCCGCAGCCCATGATCCATCGAGCAACGCCTTCTGCTCAGCGACGGTCAGCTTCCGTTCAGTTTCCCGCGATCGAAGCAGTGCTGCGCCCCAAGAGCGTGCGGATGTAAGCGCGAATATGGCGGTGGCAAGGTAGTTGCGAACATCCTCGCGGACTTGCTCTGCAGGATCGAAAGGTTCGCTCGGCTCTGCTGCGTTGGCTTCGATGTTGAGGCGCTGAAGGTCACGATTGCAGGCGTTAACGCACTTCTCTAGAAGCCTCTCTGCCGCAAGTTGAAGCCGCGGGCCAATTGAAGGGCCGTTTTGCAGGGCAGCCCTGTCGGCTTCGTCCAAGCCGACGATGGGCTCCCCCAGCAGAAACAACGCCATCAGGGGCAGCGGAACAGGCTCACCTGCTAGCCACTTGTCGGGAACGCCAAGCAGCTTCGCGAGGCCAGCTCGAATGCTACGCCGGCAAGACCCATCTTCCCAGCGCCGCACTCGATCGTGAATCCACTGCCGACTGACGGGTCTCCCGAGGGCAGACGACAAGGCGCGCGCCAGGGCAGCACCACCCGCCTTACCCCGATACGGGCTTTGCTCAAATGCGGCCCGGAGACGGTCCTGCGACATAGGAACCAGCGGATCTGCGGCGTGCTTCAGACGCCGCATTTGACGCTCCGTCAAGTCTTGCCGCAAAAGATTGTCTCCTGAACAGGCATCCTGGTAAAGTGGCCAATCATGGCCAACCTGACAACGCGTAATCATCGACGCAGCGGCGATCACCGCGCTCAGGCGTTCTACGCAGATGACCTCCTCTCACTAGGTGAGGCGGCCGCGCTGGTTCGTCGCTCTCGCCAAGTCGTGCACCGGTGGGTCACCACTGGGGCCCTGCGGACTCGGAGAGTGCTCGGAACTCGCCGAATTACCCTGCGTGACCTCGTGCGCTTCGCGCAGAGGAGGAGCATTGCTTTGCCGCGCGTCGTCCGGCGCGCGATGACATCAGCAGACTACGGGAGGTGATTTCGATGGCACGCCCAACGCGCGCTGAACTCGCGGCGGAGTGCGAAGAACTCCGCGCCGCCTTGCACGACGTGAAATCCGTGCTTGATGACCTGCTCGACGACGAGACGGTTGAGTCCGACGACGACGTGTCCGATTCAGAGGATGATCTGGTCGCACTCGACGATGAGCCCGACGGTTCGGACGAAGAAGACGAGTAGTTGGGTAACCGGTGGCAGGCAAATCGGGATTTCGACGCTGTACCTCCGTCGTCGTGCGGGTCGGGATCAGGCTGGTTGTCGGCGGAATGCTCGAGGCATCGACGAAGGAGGTGCATGGTGTCGGAGACGAAGACGAGCATTCAACAGGCAGCAGCTGTCGCTGAAGCGCGACGCTGTGCGGTGTGTAGACGGGTTCCTGAGAGCCTCCCGAGCTACGCGGGCGCAGACCGGCAACGGGATGCGGGGGACGTATCCGGCGGGTGCAATGCGGCCTGCCGGGTGCGCCCCAATCAAAGGCTCTCCGGGGGTCCGGGGGCAGCGCCCCCGGAAGACACTTCCAAGGTGCGGCACAACATGCTGCTTGACGCATGGCGCGCGTTTCTGGCGCGCTACCCGTGGTCGTGGTTTGGCACGTTCACATTCGCTCAGGAAGTGCATCCGGAGGCGGCCGACAAACGCTACCGCGTCTGGGCGAGCAAGCTCAGCCGGTCGCTCTACGGCGCGCGCTGGTACAAGCGGCAAAGCGGTGTCTACTGGATTCGTGCCCTGGAATTGCAGCGGCGCGGCGTCATCCACTATCACGCGCTCGTTGGTGCGGCTCGCCTGGCACGGGCCGACGATCGCCTCGCATGCGCAGACCGCCGCGTTTGGGAGGCAGAGTGGCTGGACATTGGTCGCGGATTCGCTCGACTCGAGACGCCTCGTTCAATCGGAAGCGTGAGTGGTTACTGCGCGAAATACGTGGCGAAGGGTGGAGAGATCGACCTGGGCGGAGCGTTTCCAGATCTGACGTCACTCCCGCTCCTCGCAGCGGTCGACAGCCGTCCTCCATGACCGATCGCCGCGCTCCGCGATGCCATGCACCGGAGCGCGGGAAGGAGGCGGGTTGCGCACTTCGCCCGCGACTTGACGGGCGAAGTGCGCCCGTATGCGAACGAACTCAACTCTCTCAGGAGTCGCTATGAGCCGCAGTCTGAACCGGGTGTCGCTAATCGGAAATCTCGGTGCCGACCCCGAAGTCCGTACAACCCAAGCTGGAACGAAGGTCGCGCAGTTCTCGATCGCAACGAGCCGCCAGTGGGATGATGCCTCCGGCAAACGACAGGAGCGCACGGAGTGGCACAAATGCATCGCGTGGAATCGGTCGGCGGATGGTGCTGGACTTGCCGACATCATGGAGAGCTACGCGCGGAAAGGTGACAAGGTGTTTGTCGAAGGGAGACTTGAATACCGGCAGTACGACGATAAGGAGGGCCGTACACACCATGTCGCCGAGGTGAACGTTCGCGAGGTGGTGCTCTTGTCGCCGCGCAAGGCGCCCGACGACCGGGCAGTACCGGCCCAGGCCGCACCCGCGCCTTTCTGACATCGGAAGGGCGGATTTGCAGCAATCTCCGGAAACGTGAAGAATGTCTAGAGATGACTTTCTTACCGTGAGCGAGGCGGCCCGCGAGCTTGGCGTGGCGCCCGAAACGGTCCGACGATACGAGGCGCAGGGACGACTCGTGGGAGAGCGGACGCCGGGTGGTCAGCGGCGGTTCAGACGGTCCTCGGTTGAACGGTTGCGCGCTGGTGGAGCAAGGCAGGCTGACGCGGCTTCGCATCAGCCTCATGAGGGCTCGGTGCCTCCCCGGGAGACCGAGCAGGCCGCACGCGCCCCCGCTGTCGTTCCACCGTGGGAGGCACGACGAGCGAACGCCGAGGCGAATCTCGATGTGACGCGTGCTGAAATCGCTCGCCGTCAGGAGATTCGGCAGTATCGCGAGGAATTGCGCGCGCGGGAGGATGCCGCCCGCGCACTGGAGCGAGACCGTGCGGCAGCAGCCCGGGCTGATGCGGAGGCACGTGCCGCGTCGGCGAGAAAGGAGGCGGAACTGGCCGAGGCAGCGAGGCAGGAGAAGACGGCGCTGGATACCTGTGTAGCGATGATTCGACTTCGCGTCATCGGAGAGCCGTCCGCGATCTGCGCGGAGGTGGAACGCTACCTGGCGGAGCATGCGCGGATCGGCGTTCCGCTCCGACTGATCGAGGCGGAGTGCACCGCCATACTCGATCGCCACCACGCCGCGGTCGAGGCGGAAAAGAAGGCGAAGGCGAAGGCCGCCGTGGAGGCAATGAAACAAGCACTCCATCGCACAGACCTACTCACACACGGCGAATCCTATGCGCTCAAGCGGACGAGCGACCGCACGCTCTGGGCCCCTTTTGCAGCCCTGGAGGCGCGCGAGGCTATTCGGCGGCATTTGGACGGAGTCGTATGTCCAGAGTGGACGGAGTGGCGTGTCGAGCAGGAAGTCGACGAGGTGCTGTCGGAATGGGCCTGATGCATCTGCCTGCCGGAGGTCCACAGGACCGACCGCGTCCGATGAGCCGCGCGGAACTGATCGCAAAATGGCGAGCGACGGCGGACGTTCTGCGCGCAGTTGAGGCGCACGTGTCGGGCGGCGCACTGTGCGAGCAGTTCATCGCGGACCTTGACGCCGTTGAGGTCGAGTCGCCTGATCGGTCACTCACGTTGGCAGAGGCCGCGGCGGAGTCCGGGTATAGCGCTGCTCACCTTCGACGCCTCGCCCGCCAAGGAATCATCCTGGCATCGGGGCGCGGTCGCGCGTGGCGGATCGTCCGGCGAAGTTTGCCCGTGAAGCCCAGCCAAGTGGCAGCACCGGCGGCTCGCGTGCATCTTCTAGGCGCGAAGGCTGAGCAGGTTGTTCGTGCCAGTGCGGGCGCTTCCAGAGAATCCCCGTAATGACACGACGACCACCGACGCATTGGAGCTTTGCCACCGGCGAGCGCGGCCGGAATCGGGTGCGGGCTTTTGCCCATCCCGTGACCGGTCGGATGTTCCTGGAGTTCAGGGAGGCCGGACGCCGCACCCGCGTGGCCCTCGGGCACCGGGACATCGAGGCCGCCAAAACGGCGGCTGAGAATGCGGCGTCGGCGCTGCGCGGGCACCGCACGGTGCCCGCAGGCGCCCTCCGACTCGGGATGCTGTTTGACATCTACCTACGCGAAGTCACACCACAGAAGGGCAAGAGCGCGCAGGGTCACGACCGACGAGCAGCCAAGCGCTTCAGCGAGTGCTGGGGCCTCGGTCGGGAGTTGATGACCCTCTCCCGCCGCGATTGGGACCGTTTCATTGTCTGGCGGCGGGAAAACGGCGACTTGCGGCCTCGGAAGGCTCCCCAAGAGCATCAGAAGCCGGAGAGGCGTGAGGTCCGCAGCCGCGTGATCGTTCAGGACCTCAAGTTCATGCGGGCCGTGCTCAACTGGGCCACGCAGGCCGGGGATGGGACCGGCAAGCAGCTCCTCGAGCGGAATCCGCTCGACAAGTTGCCCTATCCGACGGACGCCAGTGTCCGACGCCCGGTGCTGGTCGCCGAGGCATTTGAGAAGATGTTGGCGGTGGCACCCAGAGTATCGCCACTTTGCCCGTTGCTCCTGATGACCGTGCACGAAACGGGGCATCGGGTCGGGGCAGTCCTCCAACTCCGCTGGTCGGACTTGGATCTCGACAACGCGCGCGTGCGCTGGCGTGCGGAAAGTGACAAGCTGCGTTCTGCCCACGAGACGCCGCTGTCAGTTCAGGCAGTTGAGTGGTTCAAGCGCGCCCGCCGCGAGCGGGCGCACCTTGGCGACGGATGGGTCTTCCCGGCGCCAGAACGCCCGTTGCAGCCCGTTTCCCGCCATCGGGCGCGTACCTGGTGGGATCGGCTCGAGACCCTGTCAGGAATTGAGCCGGAGCCGGGACGAGGCTGGCACAGTCTGCGGCGGAAGTTCGCCACCGAACTGAAGAACACACCGCTGCGCGATCTGGCGCAGTTGGGCGGGTGGAAGTCGGCGCAGACCATCCTCAAGTGTTATCAGCGGGCCGATGACGTCACGCTGCGCGCCGCGCTGGCGAGCCGAGGCAGCCTCACCGCTGCCGGTTTGGTGTCGGTTGAACGGACACCACGAATGGACACCACGCCGCAAATCGGCCAGAAAACACATCGCCCCGCCAGCGCCTGAAGCGCTAGCGGGACAATGAGTTGTCGTTCCAATGGGCCATCGAGGAGTTGAACCTCGGACCTCACGCTTATCAGGCGTGCGCTCTAACCACCTGAGCTAATGGCCCAGAACCTTTAAATATCGCCATTCCAAGAAGTTGGGTCAACGGGCAAGTAACCGAAGGCGCGACAGGTACTTCCAGCACCCTGCACCCCACCGTGCCCCTGCCCCTGCACCCCACTGTGCCCCTGCCCCTGCACCCCACCCTGCACCCCGCCCCGCAGTCAACCGTCGAAGGCGCCTCCCTTCGGCTCCTCGTCCTCGAGACTGTCGTACTCGTCATCAAGGTCGATGAGATCATCGTCGAGCTCGTCGTCGTCCAGAATGCCCTCATCATCAACGTCGAGGTCGTCCTCCTCAAGGTCGTCGTCATCCACCTCGTCGTCGTCCTCGTCGTCCTCCAGGCCCTCGTCCTCATCGTCCTCGTCATCGAACTCATCGTCTTCATCGAGGTCCGAATCAAACAGCTCCTCGTCGTCCTCGGGGGCCGCGGCCAGCAGTCCGAGGGCGCTGCGGTCCGCGTCGAGAGGATTTCCGACTTCCGACGACGCCAACGTGCCCGACATGATGCTGCGCTCCGTGTGCTGCCTGGTGGGTTAGAGCGAGGCGCGTTCGCGCTTCGCCTCGCGTGAGCTGCGCTTGCGGTCCGTTGCGAGCAGGCTCCGCTTGCGCAGACGAATGGACTTCGGGGTGACCTCGATCAACTCGTCGTCTTCGATATACTCCAGCGCACCTTCCAGCGTCAACACCCTTGGCGGCTCCAGCGAAATGGCGTCGTCGGCCGACTTGGACCGCATGTTCGTCAGCTTCTTCTCCTTGGTCGGATTGACGTCCATGTCGCCGGGCCGGGAATTCTCGCCCACCACCATCCCCTCGTAGACCTCGTCGCCGGGCGCCACGAACAGCGTGGACCGGTCCTGCAGGTTGCCCAGGGCAAACGCGACGATCGTCCCGTGCTCCATGGACACCAGCACCCCGCGGCCGCGCCCCTCCAGCGCCCCGGCCCACTTGCCGTATTCCAGGAACCGGTGGTGGATGATGCCGTTGCCGCGCGTGTCGGTGAGGAATTCGCTCCGGTAGCCGAAAAGCCCGCGCGCCGGAATCCTGTACAGCAGGCGCACCAGCCCCTGGCCAGGGTTCTTCATCTCGAGCATCTCGGCCTTGCGGGGCCCCAGCTTCTCGATGACCGTCCCCATGAACTCGTCCGGGACGTCGATGGCCAGCTCCTCGTACGGTTCCAGCCGCTCGCCGTTGGGCCCGACGTGCGTGATCACGCGCGGCCGCGACACCTGGAACTCGTACCCCTCGCGCCGCATCGTCTCCATCAGGATGGAGAGGTGCAGTTCGCCGCGCCCGCTCACCGTCCATGTGTCGGTGGCGTCGGTGTCCTCCACCCGCAGCGCCACGTTGCGCTCGAGTTCCTTCTCCAGGCGCTCCTTGATCTGGCGCGACGTCACGTACTTGCCGTCGCGGCCGGCGAACGGCGAGTTGTTGACGAGGAAATCCACCGAGATCGTGGGCTCCTCCACCGCGATCCCTTCCAGACGCTCGGGATGCTCGACGTCGGTGATGGTCAGGCCGATCTCCACCCCTTCGAGGCCCGCCAGCGCGACGATCTCGCCGGCCGACGCTTCGGGGACCTCGATCTTGTCGAGCCCCTCGAACCCGTAGAGCTTCGTCACGCGGCCGGCCAGCGGCTTCTTCGCGTGGTCCACGGACAGCAGGTGCACCGTGTCGCCCACGTGCACCGTGCCGCGTTCGATGCGGCCGATCGCCATGCGGCCGAGGTAGTTCGAGTAGTCGATGGTCGAGATGAGCATCTGGAACGGCCCCGCCGCATCGTGCGGCGGCGCCGGCACGTGCTTGACGATGGTTTCGAAGAGCGGCGTCAGGTTCACCGCCGGCTCCTCCATGCTCATCGTCGACGTTCCTTCGCGCGCGGATGCGTACACCACTGGCGCGTCGAGCTGGTTCTCGTTCGCCTCGAGTTCGATGAGGAGGTCGAGCACCTCCTCGTGCACGCGCATGGGATCGGCGCCGGGGCGGTCGATCTTGTTGATGCAGACGATCACCTGCCGGCCGAGTGCCAGCGCCTTGCGCAGCACGAAGCGGGTCTGCGGCATGGGACCGTCGAAGGCGTCCACGACCAGCAGCACGCCGTCCACCATGCGCAGGATGCGCTCCACCTCGCCGCCGAAATCGGCGTGCCCCGGCGTGTCGACGATGTTGATCTTCGTCGACTTCCAGTGGATGGAGGTGTTCTTGGCGAGAATCGTGATGCCCCGCTCGCGCTCGAGCGGGTTGGAGTCCATCACGCGCTCGGCGACGACCTGGTTTTCACGAAATGCTCCCGCCTGGCGGAGCATCTTGTCCACCAGCGTGGTCTTGCCGTGGTCGACGTGGGCAATGATGGCGATGTTGCGGATTTCCATAGCCTTTAAAGATAGCAGAACGAGCCCCCGAATTCACCGCATCGGCCCAATTTCTTCGGCCTACCGCTTGGCGCCCCCCATGCCGGGACGGGCCGCACCGCCGCCCGCCGGCCCCGCCGCCGCCGCGGCCTGCTGCTGCATCTCCGACTCGGCAAACGACACGTCCCACCCCCTCGCCTTGAGCGACGCCACGAACGACGGCTTGTCCACCGACTTCATCCACGCTTCCTTGGGCTCGACCTGCTTGGAGTCCACGAGCTCGAGGAGCGTGTCGTTCATGGTCACCATGCCGATGCGCTTGGACGTCTGCATGATGCTCGGGATCTGGAACGTCTTGCCCTCGCGGATGAGATTGGAGACGGCCGAGGTGACGAGCAGGATCTCGCGCGCGGCCACGCGCCCGCCGCCGATCTTCTTGCACAGCACCTGCGACACCACGCCCTTGAGCGACTCGGACAGCATGGTGCGCACCTGCTCCTGACGGTCCGCCGGGAACTGGTCGATCAGGCGGTCAATGGTGCTGGCCGCGGTCGTCGTGTGCAGCGTGCCGAAGACGAGGTGTCCCGTCTCCGCCGTCTCGATGGCGATGGCCACCGTCTCGAGGTCGCGCAGCTCGCCGACGAGGATGATGTCCGGGTCCTCGCGGAGCGCGGCGCGCAGCGCGCTCTTGAACGAGTCGGTGTGCACCCCCACCTGCCGCTGGGTGACGATGCAGCTCTTGTTCTCGTGCACGAACTCGATGGGGTCCTCGATGGTGATCACGTGATCCGAACGCGACCGGTTCACCAGGTCCACGAGGGCGCAGAGCGTCGTGGACTTGCCGGAGCCCGTAGGCCCGGTGACCAGCACCAGCCCCTTGGTGAGGTAGCAGAGCTTCTGCACCTCCGGCGAAATGCCCAGCTGGTCGGCGGTGATGATGTTGCTGGGGATCACGCGGAAGACCGCGGCAATGCCCTTGCGGTCCTTCAGCACGTTGGCGCGGAAGCGCGCGACGCCGGTGATCTCGTACGCGAAGTCGGTGTCGTTGTGCTCGGTGAATTCCTTCTTGTTGCGGTCGGGCATGATGGACCAGAGCAGGGCCTCGAGCCCGTCCGGCGCCATCGTGACCCCTTCCACGCGCGTCATCTCGCCGCTCTTTCGGATGATCGGTGGCTCGCCGACGCGCAGGTGCAAGTCGGAGCCGGCGACCTCCACGAGCAGCCGAAGCAGCCGCTCCATCTCCACCTTGGCCTTGGCCGGGTCGCTGAGCGCCGCGGCGTCGGCCACCGGCGCGGCCTGCGCGGAGGTGCCGACCGCCCCCGTCTCGAGGTCCACGGCGCGGAACATCCCCGTGCGCCGCTCGAACTCACCCTTGTCGTCCACCGTCAGCTGGCAGTGCCACCTGCTGGCCTGCAGCATGGCACGGACGAGGAAGACGCCCTCGGCGTTGGTGTACTGGAACTTGACCGGCGCCTTCTGGTCGAGGCTCTGTGCCGCGTGCGGCGGCGCGATCTCCTTGAGCAGCCCCACCACCTGCGCCCCGTTGAGCGGCTTGGTGAGCGGCGTGTCGTTCCCCTCGAGCTTCAGCGTCGAGGGCTGGTCCTCGTCCAGGTAGAGCGCCTCGGCGCTCTTCTGGATCATCACGGAGAGGAGTTTGTCGAGCTGGGCCATGGGGGCAGACGATTGAGGATTTGGACTCAGGATTGCGACCGATGATTGCGATTGCGGATGGCGATTAGCGATGGGGGACGCAGTCCGCCAGCTCCTGCCCTTCGATCTGCACCGTCACGTGGCCGATGCCGAACCGTGCCATGGCGGCGTGGACCTGCTCGAGCGCCTCCTGGTGGTGCTCCGCGTCGGGGGCCACGACGTGCACGCTCATGGCGACCATCCCGCTCGTGACCGTCCAGACGTGGAGGTCGTGCACCGAACCCACGCCGGGGACGGCGGCGATGGCGGCGCGCACGGCTTCCAGCGAGATATGCGGAGGCACGGCCTCCAGCAACACATCCACCGACTCGCGCACCAGCGCCCACGCCCCGCGGACGATGAACAGCGTCATGACGATGGACGCCACCGGATCGGCGATGGTCCACCCCTTGTAGCGCACCGCGAGGCCGGCCAGGATGGCCGCCACCGACCCGAGCAGGTCGCCGAGCACGTGCAGGTACGCCCCGCGCACGTTGAGTGACGACGACGCGCCGGAGTGCAGGAGGCGTGCAGCAATGATGTTCACCACCAGTCCGCCCGTGGCCACCACCAGCATGAGGCCGCTCTGGAGCGGTTCCGGCTGGCGGAGGCGGCCGACGGCCTCCCAGACGATGCCCACGCTCACGAGCAACAGTACGGAGCCGTTGAGGAAGGCGGCGAGGATCTCCCAGCGCAGGTAGCCAAAGGTCTTGCTCGAGGTGCCCGGCTGGCGGCTGAACCAGGCCACGAAGAGCGACAGCCCGAGCGCGCCGACGTCGGTGAGCATGTGGCCGGCATCGGCGAGCAGGGCCAGCGAATTGGCCATCCAGCCACCGACGACCTCGGCGAAGAAGAAGGCCAGCGTGAGCCCCAGGGCGGCCTTGAGGCCGGCAGTGCCGCTGGTGTGGTGATGCGGACCGCCGCCCTCGTGCGTGTGCGCGTGCGCCGTCCCGCCCGGGCGGCCGTTCGCCATCTGGGCGCAGTCCGCCTTGGCAACGGAGGCGCTCACCAGCCGCTCCGGCGCTGGCGTGGCCCACGGCGCCCTCGGTACGTTTGACCTGTGATCACGCGCCTTGGCCTCATCGTCCTGCTGCTGCTCCTGAATGGGTATTTCGTCGCCACCGAGTTCTCGCTCGTGCGCGCACGGCGCACGCGGTTGCAGGCCATGGTCCGGTCCGGCGACGTGCTCGCCCGGTTTGCCGTGCGCGCTACCGACAATCTGGCGCGGGTGCTGTCGGCGAGCCAGTTGGGGGTCACGAGCGCGTCGCTCGGCCTCGGGTGGGCATCCGAAGAGGCACTCGGCGGCCTGTTCGAGCATTGGTTTGCGCAGCTTCCACTGGCGGTCGAGACCAGCGTGCGCGTGAGCATCGGCGCCGGCGTGGCGCTGCTCGCAGTGACGTACCTGCACGTGGTCTTCGGCGAGCTCGTGCCGCGCGCCCTCGCCCTGCAGAACACGGAAGCGTGGGCCAAGTGGCTGGCCCCGCCGCTCCTTGGCTTCGCCTGGCTGGTACACCCGTTCACGTCGCTGCTCAATATGTCGGCAGCGGGCGTCCTCCGCCCGTTCGGCATCCGTCTTGACGAAACACACGATGCCGTGCACTCCCCCGAGGAGCTCAAGGTCATCGTCGAGCAGAGCCAGCGCGAGGGCGAGATCGAGCAGCAGGACGCCGACCTCATTGGCGCGGTGTTCGAGTTCTCCGAGAAGAACGCGCGCGAGGTGATGACACCGCGCACGGCGATCGTGGCCATTGACGCCGATGCCACGCTGGACGAGGCGCTCGTCATCGTGGAAGAGGCCGGCTTCTCGCGCTATCCCGTGTTCGAGGAGTCGCTCGACAACGTGGTCGGGATGGTGCACGCCAAGGACCTCCTGCCGGTGCTGCGCCATCGCCCGGCGACGTTTTCCGTGGCGAGCGTGATGCGCGACGTACACGCGGTCCCCGGTTCCCGCGAGGTGGAGGAGGTGCTGGCTGACTTTCAGCGGCTGAAGGAGCACATGGCCATCGTGCTCGACGAGTACGGCGGCACCGCCGGGCTCGTGACGATGGAGGACCTGCTCGAGGAGCTGGTGGGCGAGATTCTCGACGAGCACGACGAGGGGGCGGCGACGACGCACGGGACGGTGGCGGGCGTGACGCTGGTGCCCGGACAGGCCGAGATTGGCGACGTGAACGAGCAGTACGAACTGCTGGTTCCGGAGGAGGATTACACGACGGTGGGCGGGTTCGTGTTCGGCCTGCTGGGGCGATTGCCGCAGGTGGGCGACCGCGTGAGCGGCGGCGGGGCAACGTGGACCGTGCGCGAAATGGACGGGCGGCGGATCGCGATTCTGGAGATGACGCGGGAGTAGCTGACTTCTGCGCGTTTCGCCGACCTTTTTCACCACGGAGCGCAGGCCTTTTTCACCACGGAGCGCACGGAGAACTGCTTGAGGGCCACGGAGTACTGCCAATACTCTCGTAAAGACACCACGCCACGCTGACATCCGCGTGGCGTTTGCAGTTCCCCGAAGAAGTTGTTGTCCTCCGTGGCCCTCCGTTTCCTCCGTGCGCTCCGTGGTGAAGAAGGTCAGCGAGGAGCGACGCGGTCCGCCAGGCGCTGCGTCAGCCGTGCCGCGAGCAGGATGGCCTCGATCATCGAGGAGGGATCCGCCTTTCCCTGCCCCGCGATGTCGAGGGCGGTACCGTGGTCGGGCGAGGTGCGCGGGAACGGCAGCCCGAGCGTGACGTTCACGGCCGACCCGAAGGACGCCACCTTGATGGCCGTCATGCCGACGTCGTGGTACGGTGCGATGACGGCGTCAAACTCCCCCCGCATCGCGCGCACGAAGACGGTGTCGGCCGGGAACGGGCCGAGCAGCCCGCTGGCGCGCGCGGCCGGGGCGAGGAGTTCGTCATCCTCGCGACCGAAGCGCCCGCCGTCGCCGGCGTGCGGATTGAGCGCACAGAGCGCGATGCGCGGCTCGGCGATGCCGAACGCGCTGCGCAGGCCGTCGCGCGTCACGCGGGCCACGCGGGCAATCAGGTCGCCGGTGAGCAGCGCCGGAACGTCGCGGAGCGGCACGTGCGTGGTGGCGAGCACCACGCGCAGGCGGTCGCTCGCGAGCATCATGGCGACCGCGCGCCCGGTGAGTGCGGCCAGCATCTCCGTGTGCCCTGGATAGTCGTAGCCGCCGGCAAGCAGGGCGTGCTTGTCGATGGGCGCCGTCACGACGCCATCGGCGTCACCTGACTGGCACAGCGCCACCGCGCGTGCGATCGCCTTGCCGGCGAGCCGCCCGGCGTTGGCGTCACTCTGCCGCGGATGCCACTCGCCAATCACGTCGGTGGCCGCACACTCGAGCCCCGACGGCCCGACCACCACCCAACGACAAGCGCCCGCCACCCGAGGGTCGGCGAGCGCCTTGCGCACGATCTCCGCGCCGATGCCGCGCGGGTCGCCCAGCGTGATGGCGAGGCGCGGCGGCGTCACATGCGGATGGAGACGTAGAGTTCCTTGCGCAACTGGTCGAGGATGCGGCGCGCCGTCTTCTCCTGCACCAGCTGCGCGCGAACGCGCTCGCGCACGTCCGAGAGCTTCAGGTCGCCGCCCTCCTCGGCGGACGTCAGCTGCACGATGACGACCTTGCTCAGTCCGTTCTGCGGGTTCGGGATGGCAAACGGACCCGCGAAATCGCCGGCCTTCCTGTCCTTGAACGCCTCGCGGTATTCGGGCGGCAGCGAGTCGCGCGGCACCGGGTCGGCCATGAGCCGCAGTTCGGCGTCGTCATGGTGCTTTGTCACGAGCGAATCGTACGACGCCCCCTTCTGCCACGCGGCGAGCATGGTATCGGCCTCGGCCCGGGCGCGCGCCACGTCGGCGGAATCCATGTTCCAGCGGAGCAGGATGTGCCGCGCCTTCACCTCGGCGGGGCGGATGCGGTCCACGCGGATGATGTGCGCGCCAAAGACCGTCTCCACCGTGGGGCTGACGACGTTTGGGTTGAGCGCGAACATCATCTGGTCGAACGCCGGCACCATCATGCCGCGGCGCGCCCAGCCGAGGTCGCCTCCCAGGTCCTTCGACCCGGGATCCTGTGACTCGCGCTTCGCCACCACTTCGAAGTCGGTCCCCTTGGTTATCTCGGCGCGAAGCGAATCCATCCTGGCCAAGGTCGCCTTCTTGCTCTCGGCGCTCGGCCGCGGACTAATGATGATCTGCCGGAAGGTCACCGTCGCGGGGCGGCGCGGAAGGCGGTCCTTTGCCTTCTCGAACGCCTCGGCGATCTCCGCCTCGCTGATCGGGACGGAGGGCATGCGTCCCTTTGCCTTGAGCGAGTCAATGGCTCGCTGCTGAAACAGGTCGCGCTTGGCCCGGTCCACCCGGATCCGGCGCAGTTCGTCCGCCGTTCCAAAACCCTCTGCCTTCAGGGCGTCCCGATACTCCTGTTCCGTCTTGAACTGGTCGCGGATGCGCTTCATCTCGCCCTCGACCTGCTGCAGCACTTCGGCATCGCTCACTTCGATCTTGTAGTTCTTCGCGGTGGCGATGAGCACTTCCTGGTCCACGAGATCGCTGATCACCTCGCGCGCAAACGCGACGAACTTGGCCGAATCGTCGGGGATCTGCGCCCCCTGCTGGCGCTGGAAGTTGATCAGCTCCTGCACCTCGCTCCACATGATGGGCTTGGCGCCGACCACCGCGATGACGCGATCCACCGGCAGCTCGCGCGGTGCCGCGCCGGCGCCCTGCTGCCCGAAGGCCGGCAGGGTGACGGCGCCGCACAACAGCGCCACGCGGGAGAAGATGCGGACCTTCACTTAAGGCTTCTTGGCGGGTGTCGCCGGCTGCTGGGCGGGGGTGGGCGCGGCGCCAGGCATCGGGACCGCCGACTGCGGCTGCTGGGCGGCACGCGTGGAGTCGGCTACCTGGCGGATCTTGGTGGCGCGCTCGAGGGCGCGCTCGATCCCCGCCGCCACCACGCGCGACTCGTACTTCTTGCGCAGCGCCGACGACACCGGCTCCGGGATGTTCACGAATTGCGCCTTCTCGGCGAGCAGCAGGTCGAAGTACGCATCAATGCGCGATGCGGCGAGGCGCTCGCGCTCCGACGCGGTCTTGGCCGAGTCCTTGAGGAAGAACGGCGAAACCTTGAGTTCCGACATGGCGCCGGCGACCTGTCCATAGAACGACCCGCGGATGTTCGCCATGGCGGCGGAATCCGGAATGGTCTTGGCGCTGTCTGCCGCGCGCAGGATGAGTTCATTGCGGGCGATCTGCTTGAGGAAGTACGGGATGGCGGTGTCCGGCGCCTGCGCGAGCTGCTCGCGAATGCGGGCCTGCGGCGGCATCGCGCCCATCCACTGCACGAGCCGCGCGGCGGTGAGGCTGCCGCCCTTCCACGAGACGAGCGTCGCCTTGTCCTCGCGGTGCGCGTCGATGTCCTGCGCCACTTCCTTCACCGTCTTGGACGCCCCCGACTTCACCTCGACCACGGCCCCCTTCTCCATCGCCGCCATGTAGACGCTCTCGGCCTTCTGCGTGGCGACCTGGCCATAGGCCTGCGCGAACTCCTTGGCGACCTCTTCGTATGGCTGGCGCTTGATCAGGTGGAAGCCAAACTGCGACTCCACGATGCCGGAGACCTCACCCGGCTTCAGCGCCTTGACCGCGTTCTCGAACTCGGGCACCATCGCCCCCGGCGGGAAGACGCCAAGCGCGCCGCCGTTGGCCTTGGAGCCATCCTGCGACTTGGCCTTGGCGATGTCCGCAAAGTTGGCAGCGGTCACGGTGCGGCGAATCTTCTCGAGCTCGGCGCGCACCGAGTCACGGGACTTCTGGGTCATCCCCTCGCGTGGCGACATGAGCAGGATATGGCGCGCGGCATACATCTCGCCGACCGCGTACCTGACCGGCAGCGTCGCCGAATCCACCTTGCTCCAGTCCTTGGAGATAACGCTGTGGAACGCCTTCGACTTCTCCTGCGCCACCATGGACCACATGGCCTCGTCCGCCACCTTGGGATCGTGGAGCGAGTCGTCGTGCGCGGCCGCGTAGCCGAGCAACTGGTACGAGACCCAGATGTCGGCCACGGCGTTGGCGACGTCCTTGCGCAGCGGGACCTTCGCGTTGCCGAGCAGGTCGGCGAGTCGGGTGACCGACAGCTCCTGCGTGCCGGCGCGGGCCACCACGTCAACGTGGGCGGTGAGCGCCTCCTTGAAGCCGTCGCAGGCGGCGATGCCAAGGGTGGCAACCAGGGTGGTGGCGAGGATGACGTTGCGCTTCATCGAGAGATGGGAAGGCGGGCGTTGCCGAGCCGACCAGCGAAGGCGCCGGTGGCAGGCAGTCCCGTAAGTGAGGTGTTACTTCGGCTCGGTCGTAATTGTTCGCAGCGCGCGCACGAGCCCCTCGAGCATCGAGGCAACACCCAGGCGCGTCAGCTTCAACGACAGGGGCTGCACTCGCCGGACATCGACCTGGAACTGGACGTCCCGGAAGGCGGTGGCCAGGGGCTTCATGCGCGGCAGCGCATCAGCCCTGAAGTTAACACGGGCCTCTCCGCCGCGCACCAGGATGCCCTCAATTCCCAGCCGCCCACCCACGAGGCGGAGCATCGCCGATGCCACATAGGCCTCCGCCGGCGCCGGCAGGGCCCCAAAGCGGTCCCGGACCTCGTCGCGGAGCGCGTCCATGGCCTCCACGGACTGGGCGCTGGCCAGCCGACGGTACAGGTCGAGCTTGGCGTCTGCCGAGGCGATGAAGTCGTCCGGCAGGAAGCACGGCACGTCCATGGCCACATCGGCCGGCGGGGGCGGCGGCGCATTCGCGCCCCGCTGGACGCGCTGGACCGTTTCCTCGAGCATGCGCAGGTAGAGGTCGAAGCCGACGGCGTGCACGAAGCCCGACTGCTCGGGCCCCAGCAGGTTGCCGGCGCCGCGCAGTTCGAGGTCCTTGAGCGCGACGTGGTAGCCGGCGCCCAGCTCGGTGTGATGTTCGAGCACCTTGAGGCGGCGCTCGGCGTCGAGGTCCACCTGCGTGTCCGGCACCAGCAGGTAGCAGTAGGCGCGGCGGTGCGAGCGCCCCACGCGCCCGCGCAGCTGGTAGAGCTGGGCGAGCCCGAACCGGTCGGCGCGGCTCACGAACATCGTGTTCGCGTTGGGGACGTCGAGGCCGCTCTCCACGATCATGGTGCTGACGAGCACGTCCACCTCGCCGCGCACGAAGCGCGCCATCACCTGCTCGAGGTCGCGCTCGCGCAGCTGGCCGTGCCCCACCTCGACGCGGGCGCGCGGGATGAGACGCCGCAGGTGGTCGGCTACCGCCTCAATGGTCTCGATGCGGTTGTGCACGACGAAGACCTGCCCGCCACGATCGAGTTCACGTGCGATCCCTTCCTCCAGCAGGCCGTCGTCCCACGGTTCGAGGAAGGTGAGCACCGGCGAACGGTCGCGCGGCGGTGTCTGCATCAGCGTCAGGTCGCGCAGGCCGGCGAGTGCCTGGTGGAGCGTGCGCGGGATCGGCGTGGCGGTGAGCGTCAGCACGTCGGTCTCGAGCTTGAGTTGCTTGAGCCGTTCCTTGTGCTTCACGCCGAAGCGGTGCTCCTCGTCCACGATGATGAGGCCGAGCTGGCGGAATTCGACGTCTGGTGAAAGCAGGCGGTGCGTGCCAATGACGATGTCCACGGTGCCGGCTTTCAACTCGGCGAGCTCTGCCTTCTGCTGCCTGGTCGTCTGGAAACGGGAGAGCACGGCGACCTTGACCGGAAAATCGGCGAGCCGCTCGCCAAAGGTGCGCGCGTGCTGCTCGGCGAGAATCGTTGTCGGCACCAGCACGGCAACCTGCCGCCCGCTCTGCACCGCCTTGAACGCGGCACGCACCGCGATTTCCGTCTTGCCGTAGCCGACGTCGCCCACCAACAGGCGGTCCATGGGGCGCGTCGCCTCCATGTCGCGCTTCACATCCAGCGTGGCGCGGAGTTGGTCGGGGGTGTCCTCGAACAGGAACGAGCTCTCGAGCTGCTTCTGCCAGGCACCGTCGGGATGGTGCGGCGGCCGGTGCGCGATGTGGCGGCGTGCATAGAGCTCGAGCAGTTCCTGCGTCATCTCGCGAATCGCCGCACGCGTGCGGTCGCGCTGCTGCGCCCACTTCTTGCCGCCCAGCCGGTGGAGCCGCGGCGGGGGCGCGTCGTCGGAGAGGTCCGTGGCGTGGCGGAACCGCTCCACCTGGTCGATGCGATAGAGCGGGACGTTGAGCCGGTCGCCCCCCTCGTACTCGATGACGACCACCTCGACAGTGCTCTCGCCGACGAAGATGGTCTCCATGCCGCGGTAGATGCCGACGCCGTGCTCCAGGTGCACCACGAAATCGCCGGGCTTGAGGGCACCGACGAGTTCGAGTGCGGTTCCCGCGGCATATCGCCGCGCGCGGCGGATGCGCCGGTCGCGCCGGAAGATCTCGTGGTCGGTGAGGACACGCAGGCCGTCGGGATGCGCGCGCGGCGGAATCACGAAGCCGCCGCCCAGCACGCCGATGGACAGCGCCGGCAGCGCCTCACGTCCGGTGGCCGAGAGCAGTTCCTCGAGTCGTTCAGCCTGGCCGGCGTTATCGCAGAGGATCACGGTGGGCGTGCCGTCAGCCACGACGGCGCGCAGCCGCGCCATGTCGCGCTCGATGGGCTCCGGTGGCCGCAGCGGGAAGCGCACCCCCGCGTCGCCCTCAACGGTGGGCACGATGGCGAGAGCGGCGAAGCGCCGCAGGCCGCTCTCGGCGACCTTGGGCGGTTGGAGCAGGTCGTCGCGCGCGGCCGCGTCCTCGCCGCGACGGCGCGCGAGGTCGAGATGGTGCGCCGCTTCGTCCCACGTGCGTCGCAGCTCGGGCTCCACATGCACACCTTCGGGCATGATCACCAGCGAGTCGGGCGGCCACAGTTCCACGAGCGTGGTGCGCGGGCCCACGCCGGCCGATTCCTCTGGCGCCCCGCCCTTTGCCGTCCTCGCCTCGCCGTGCCCGGATTCAAACGGCAACACGACGACCTTCTCCACGGCACGTGTGGTGCGCTGGGACGACAGGTCGAACTCCCGCATCTCGACCAGCTCATCGCCCCAGAACTCGAGGCGCACTGGAGCCGTCATACCGAAGCCGTAGACGTCCACGATGCCGCCGCGCACGGAGAACTGCGCGACGTCCTCCACCATCTCGGCGCGCTCGAAGCCGATGCGCGCGAGATGCGCGGCGAGTTCCTCCAGCCGCCACGTGGCGCCGCGCGCGAGTTCCAGCCGTGCCTCGGCGAGTGCGTACGGCAGGCGCGTGCGTTCCTGCACGGCACGCACCGTGGTGACGAGGATGCGCACCTGCCCGCGGCTCAACCGTTCCAGCGTCTCGACGCGCTCGCCGGCCACTTCGGCGTGCGGCTCCACCTCGCCGAAGCCTTCGCGCGACGGATACAGCGCCACGAGCCCCTCGCCGACAATGGCCTCGAGGTCGGCGAGCCAGCGTTCGGCTTCCGGCACCTGGTCGGCGATGACGATGTGCAGCCGGTTGGGCGCCTCGACGGCGATCGCGGCCACCAGCAGCGCATCACTCGATCCTGCGAGCCCGGCGACGGGGAGCATCTCGCCGGCGCGCGGCGCGCGCGCGCGCAGCACCTGGAACTGCGGCAGCGCGGTGAAGCGATCGAGCAGCAGCGGGAGTGCCATGTCTCAGGCCGTGTCCGCGTCGTCGCGACGTGACAACCAGGTCTCGGCGGCAAGCAGGAGCAGCGCACCCAACACGAGCCCCGCGAGGACGGGGCGCGGCGAGTCGCCGGACCAGGCCCGCGCCGTGAGCTGCGCGACATCGTCCACGCCATCCACCTCGCGCCCGGCGAATCGCGACGCGATGGCTGTCGCACGCACGCGGTCGAGCACCGACTCGGCGCCCTCCGACGCGACGACGACGGCGCCGGCGCGCTCGGCGCCGCGCCGGAGGAAGTAGACCCCGGCGGCGGCTGGCGCGCGGAACCGCGCACCTTGCACCGCCTGCACGGTGCCGTCGCTCGCTTCGAGTCCCGTCGCCCACGAGGGACGCGCCACCCATGACGACGGGGCCGCGTCGAGCACCGGCCCCGCGTCGGCGGCCAGCCGCCGCGCGATGGTGCGGTCGAGCCATGGCAGGAACGACGCGCGCAGCGGCAGGTCGGTATCGGCCGGGTCGAACGCGAAGGCGACGAGCACCCAGCCCTCGCCGGCAACGATCACCGGCTCCACACCGGCGCGGACCAGCGTGTCGGCGATTGCAGAGCCGACCGGCTGCAGGGCGTAGTAGCGCTGGACGGTGGCCCCGTCGAGTCCGTCGCCGCGAAGCTGCACGGGTCCGGCACGGCGTTCGCCAAGTCGCCACGGAATGCGTGCGCGCTCAAGCGCGCGGTTGGCGAGCGCCACGCGCGCGGGATCTGCCGGGGCAGCGAGGAGCGCCGGAAGGGCGCCCGCATTTTCTGCGCTCCTGATGGTGACGCCCGGTCCGTCGCTGACGCGGCCGTCGGCGGCAAGCGCCGCGAGCGCCGTCCGCACAAATGGACCGGCCGCGGCCTCCGCGCGTGCGGCGGGCGCCGCGCCGACATGCAGCGCAAACGCACGTACGTCGTCGGCGCGCAGTTCGTCCGGCGGCAGTTCCACGAGGCCCGACGTCCAGCCGCGCGCGGCGGGCGTGGCGCCCGTCTCGATGGTGCCGCCGCCGGTGACGGTGCCGCGCGCGAGCGTAGCGCTGCCGAGGGCAACACGCCAGGCGACGGGTTCGCGCGCGAGCACCGTGGCGCGCAACGTACCGCGCGGCGCCCAGTGCGGCGGATCGGTCACGACGCGTGTCACCGCGCGGTTGGCCGGCGGCGGCGTGGGGGGGGCATACAGCACCATGGGCGCCGATGGCGCCGGCAGCCGCACGGGCCAGGCGCTCGCCTGTCCGTCGGTGACGACCACCACGCGTGCCGTTGGCAGGCCCGCGCCACTCGCGACGGCCGATCCCGCGCGCACGGCGGTGGCCAGGTCGCCGGCGCCGGCCAGCGGCACTACGCGATCCACCGCCGTGACGAGCGCCGAGGCCGAACCGCCCGTGACGGCACCGTCGGCCGTCACGAGCCAGAGTCGGTCGCTCGGGCGCGCCGGGTCCATCACGTCGCGCACGACCTCCTGCAACCCGGCGAGCACCGACCGCCCGTCCACCACCGCGCCGGTGCTCATCGAGTTGTCCAGCACCACGGCCATCGCCGTCGGCCCGTGGCCGGTCCCGCCGAGCCGCGCGAGCGGGCGGGCGGCAGCAAGCGCGATCAGCAGGACGATGGCGACGCGCAGGAACATCAGCAGGGCGTTGCGCGCCTTGAGCTCGCGCGCGTGCTCCTGCTCCGCGCGCAGCAAATAGCGCACGGCGGGAAAGTCGAGTCGCATCTCGACCTTGCGGCGGCGCAGATGCAGCCAGAGCGGCACCGCCGCGGCGAGGCCGAGCAGGAGCGCGAGGGGCGCAAGCAGGCTCACGGCAGGCGCTGGCGGGAGAGGAAGGCGCGCCGCACCGGCACCACGAAGGGCGCATCGGTGTAGATCGGCTCATAGGACGCGCCCGCGCCGGCGAGGCGCGACCGCCACTCACCGATTGCCTCATCCACCGTGGCGCGGTATGCCGCGCGGACGTCGCCCACAGTGGCCTCGACCTCGCGGCCCGTCTCCGTGTCGACGAAGACCAGTTCGGCGCCCTGCACCGACAGGTCGCGCTCCGCCGGATCGAGCAGGTGCAGCACCGTCACCTGATGTCCCGCACCGCGCAGCACCTGGATCGCCTTGATGGTCTCGTCGGCATCGAGCAGGAGGTCGGAGACGATGATCACCATGCCCGGGCGCGGCACGAGGCGCGCGGCGCGCATCAACGCTCCCGGGGCATCGCTCCCTGCCCCCGCCCCGGGTTCCGAGAGCGCCGCGAGTATGCGCCGGAAATGCAGGTCGCGCGACCGCGGCGGCAGGACCGTGCGCACGTCGTCATCGAACCGGACGAGCCCCACGGCGTCACGCTGCTTGATCAGCAGCAGCGAAACCGCGGCGACCAGTGTTTCGGCGTACGCGTGCTTCGTGAGGCGTACCGGCGAGCCCGTCCAGTGCATGGACTTCGAGACGTCGAGAACGATGGTGGCCCGGAGGTTGGTTTCCTCCTCGAAGAGCTTGATGAGCCACTTGTCGGCGCGGGCGGCCATCTTCCAGTCCATGTACCGGAGGTCGTCGCCGGGCATGTACGGGCGGTGTTCGGCGAACTCCACCGAGAAGCCCTTCTTGCGCGACCGATGCAGTCCGGTGAGGAAGCCCTCGACCACCCAGCGCGCACGAATCTCCAGCCCGCCGAGCGCATTGAGCTGGGCGGGATCGAGGAGTTCAGGGCGCTGCGAGTTGGACGGGCCTGTCATGTCGCGATGTAATAGTACGCGGTCGCGCACCAAAACGCGGGGTTCGGCGTGCATCCGATGACTCTTTCACCTCGGATCCGATGACTCCTTCACCACGGAGCACACGGAACAGCCGAGGGCCACGGAGTACTGCAACTACTGGGGTTAAAGACAGCGCGCAACGCCGACGCCTGCGTGGCGTACGCTGTTCCCCCATTGTAGTACTCCGTGGTCCTCCGGTTCTTCCTCCGTGTGCTCCGTGGTGAAAAAGGCCCGCTCGCCTCGCAAAGCTCGGCCGGTTCACCTTGGATCGGGCGTGCCATCTGGCTAACTTTCATGGCTAACCCGAACCGCACCGTCGTGGACCAGAGCCGCATCCGCAACTTCTGCATCGTCGCCCACATCGATCACGGCAAGTCGACGCTCGCCGACCGCCTGATCGAGGCCACGGGCATGCTCCAGAAGCGCGAGATGAAGGCCCAGGTGCTCGACACGCTGGACCTCGAGCGCGAGCGCGGCATCACGATCAAGCTGAACGCCGTACGCATGAGCTACGACGCGAAGGACGGCGTCACGTACGAGCTCAACCTGATCGACACGCCCGGGCACGTGGATTTCACGTATGAGGTGTCACGTTCACTCGCGGCGTGCGAGGGAGCCATCCTCGTCGTCGATGCATCGCAGGGCATCCAGGCGCAGACCCTTTCGAACCTCTTCCTCGCCATGGAAGCGGGACTCGAGATCATCCCGATCCTGAACAAGATCGACCTCCCCGGCGCCGAGCCGGAGAAGCGGCGCGACGAGGTGGTCGGTCTGCTGGGCTGCAAGCCGGAGGACATCCTGCTGGTGAGCGCCAAGGAAGGGATTGGCATCTCCGAGCTGCTCGAGGAGGTCGTCGCCAAGGTGCCGCCGCCGAAGGGCGACCCGGCGGCCCCGCTGCGCGCGCTCGTCTACGACTCGTACTACGACAAGTACCGCGGCGCGATCCCGAGCGTCCGCGTGGTGGACGGCACCCTGAAGAAGGGGATGCGCATCACCTTCGGCACCAACGACGCCGTCTACGACGTGGACGAGGTCGGGTACAACCAGCTCCGCCATGTCCCCACCGACGCGCTGAGTGCGGGTGAGGTGGGCTACGTGGTGGCGAGCGTCCGTTCCGTGAAGGAAACCCGCGCCGGCGACACCGTGTTCGACGCCGACCGCCACGCCACCGTGCCGCTCCCCGGCTACCAGGCCGTGAAGTCGTTCGTCTTCGCGGGGGTCTATCCCACCGACACCCAGCAGTACGAGGACCTGCGCGACGCGCTGGAGAAGCTTCAGCTCAACGACGCCTCCCTGCACTACCTCCCCGAGACCTCCACGGCACTCGGCTTCGGCTTCCGCTGCGGCTTCCTCGGTCTCCTGCACATGGAGATCGTGCGCGAGCGCCTGGAGCGTGAATTCAACCTCGAGCTCGTCACCACCGTGCCGAGCGTCGAATACCACGTCTTCAGGACCGATGGCGAGGAGGTGCTGGTCGAGAACCCGGCGCTGATGCCGAGCGCCTCGGTCATCGACCGGGTCGAAGAGCCGTTCGTGCGCGCCCGCATCATGGCGCCCGCCGACTACATCGGCCCCATCATGACCCTGGGCACCGATCGCCGGGGTGTCTACAAGGGCATGCACTACGTGGACACGACGCGCGTCGAAATCGCGTGGGAGTTCCCGCTCGCCGAGATCATCCTCGATTTCTTCGACCGGCTCAAGTCGATCTCGCGGGGCTACGCGTCGCTCGACTACGAGATGCTCGAGTACCGCGCCAGCGACCTCGTGAAGCTCGAGATGCTCATCAACGGCGACCCGGTGGACGCGTTCTCGGTGATCATCCACACCGACAAGGCGTATGACTGGGGGCACAAGATCGCGGTGAAGCTGAAGGAGCTGATTCCGCGCCAGCTCTTCGAGGTCGCCATCCAGGCCGCCATCGGCCAGCGCATCATCGCGCGCACCACGGTGAAGCCGCTCCGGAAGGACGTGCTCGCCAAGTGCTACGGCGGCGACATCAGCCGCAAGCGCAAGCTCCTCGAGAAGCAGAAAGAGGGCAAGAAGCGCATGAAGAGCGTCGGCAGCGTGGAGATCCCGCAGGAAGCGTTCCTGGCGGTGCTGCAAGTCGACTGAACGGCGACTGAGGATTTGGACTCAGGATTTCGATAACGGATCACGATGGAGGATCACGATTGGCGATTGGCTGCGGAGGGCGCGGCGGGTCGCCAATCGTCCGTATCGCCAATCGCTGGGGGGTGTCGCGTGCGTGGGCATACCGCAACTGCCTACCACGGATTTTACGGAAATTGGTGGAGGAACACGGATCGGGCATTGGGAGAACCCCTCAAAGCAGGATCCGTGTTCCTCCGTCCTCATTCCGTGTCATCCGTGGTAAGTCTGTTCCAGTTCCGTTGGTCGCACGCCCTCCCAGCAGTCGCTAGTTTTCCACCGTGCCCGCCCTTGTCATCCAGACGTCGTTCCTCGGCGACACCGTCCTGACCACGCCGCTTGTCGCGTCGCTGGCCGAGCACGGCCCGGTGGACATGGTGGTGACACCCCTGGGCGCCTCGCTTCTGCGGGGCAATCCGTCGGTTCGCACGCTGATCGTCTATGACAAGCGAGGCCGCGACGCGGGCGTGATGAGCCTGCGGCGGCTCGCCCGGCACTTGCGCGGCGTCGGCTACGAGGTGGCATACCTGGCGCAGGGCTCCCTGCGCAGCGCGGTGCTTGCCCGCGCATCACGCATCCCGCGCCGCGTGGGCTTCGACACCTCGGCCGGTCGGGCGCTCTACACGGAGCGCGTGCCGTTTCGACGCAGCGCACACCACGCCGAGCGGCTCTGGCGGCTCGCTGCGGGCGATGCGGCGGCGACACCAGCGCCCGAGGTCATTCGCCCGCGCCTCTACCCGTCTGACGACGACCGCGCCGCGGTGGACGCGCTGCTGCGGGACCTGCCGCCGGGTGGCCCGATCGTCGGCGTTGCCCCGGGCAGCATCTGGGGAACGAAGCGCTGGCCGCACATCGCGGGCCTCGTCGCCGCCCTCGACGAGGCGCGGTTCGTGGTGATCGGCAGCGGTGAGGACGCCGCCCTGGCGGAGACCATCGCCTCGGCGGCACCCGGGCGCGTGCTGGACGCCACGGGTCGGCTCTCGCTGCTGGCGAGCGCCGAACTCATCGGTCGCTGCGCCGTCCTCGTCGCCAACGATTCGGCACCGACGCACCTGGCATCCGGCGTGGGCACCCCCACGATCACGATCTTCGGCCCCACGGTGCCGGCGTTCGGTTTCGGCCCGCTCGCCCCGCAGTCCGAGTCCGTCGGCGTGGAGGGACTGGGCTGCCGTCCCTGCCATCCGCATGGTCCGCGCGAGTGTCCGCTCGGGCATTTCGACTGCATGCGCACGCTCGAACCCTCGCGGGTGGCAGAGCGCGTGCGCAATTTGCTGGTCAACCACCCTGCTCCCTGACCCCTGCACCCTATGAGCTACATCGTCGGCGTCGACATCGGAGGCACCAACCTCGTGGTCGGCGCCATGCCGGCCGACGGCAGCCGTGAGATCGGCGTGCACACGCTTCCGACGCGCGCCGACCTGGGCGCGGATGCGGTGGTGCAGCGGATCTGCGACATGATCGAGACGACCATCGCCACGGTGACAGGCGAGACCGGAGCGACACGCGGGCAGTTCGCGGGCGTGGGCATCGGATGTCCGGGTCCGCTGGACCGTGAGCGGGGCGTGGTGATCGTCACGCCGAACCTTGGCTGGACGGACTTCCCACTGCGCGACCGCGTGGCGCGTGAGGTCGGATTGCCGGCCACGCTCGACAATGACGCCAACTGCGCCACGCTCGGCGAGTGGTGGCTCGGCGCCGCCAAGGGCGGGCGTCATGTGGTAGGATTCACGCTGGGGACGGGGATCGGCGGCGGGCTGATTCTCGACGGGCGGCTGTTCCACGGCGCGAGCGACGTGGCGGGCGAGATCGGCCACACGACCATTGAGGCGAACGGCCGCCGGTGCGGGTGTGGCAACTACGGCTGCCTCGAGGCGTACGCGTCGGGTCCTGCCATTGCGATGCGCGCACGCGAGGCGGTGGCCAACGGCGAGCCGTCGCTGCTGCACGAACTCGCCGGCGGCGACCTCACCAGGTTGACGGCGGCGATCGTCTACAAGGCGTCGAAGCAGGGCGATGCGATCGCCTCCGAGGTGGTGAAAGAGACCGCCCGATTCCTCGGGATCGGCGTCGCCAACGTCCTCAACGTCTACAATCCCGACGTGGTGGTGCTCGCCGGCGGGGTGGCGCAGGCGGGGGATTCGCTCTTCGTGCCGCTGCGCGCGGAGGTGCGCCGCCGCGCGTTCAAGCCGGCGGTGGAGGCCTGCCGCATCGTCCCGGGCTCCCTCGACGGCAGCGCAGGCATGGTGGGCGCGGTGGCGGCGTTCCTCGAAGAGCACCCGGTGGCGTGACCAAGCGCCGGGTCGGCGTTCTCGGCACCTTCGTCTGGGACGTCATTCACGGTCGTGACGTGCGGACGGCCCCCGTGCAGGAGTGGGGCGGCATCACGTATGCGCTGGCCGGCTTCGATGCGGCGCTTCCCGACGACTGGGAGCTGGTGCCCATCGTCAAGGTCGGCGAGGATCTGGCGCGCGAAGCGCGCACCTTCCTGTCCACCCTGAAGCGCGTGGCCCACGACGTCGCGCCGGTCACGGTGCCCTACCCCAACAACCGCGTCGAACTCCGCTACATCGACGACGAGCGCCGCAGCGAGGTCCTCAGCGGCGGCGTGCCCGGATGGACCTGGCAGGGGCTGCAGCCGCTGCTGGGCGGGCTCGACGCGCTCTACGTGAACCTGATTTCGGGCTTCGAACTCGACCTCGAGACGGCGACCCTGCTGCGTCAGCACTTTCGCGGCCCCATCTACTGCGACCTGCACTCCCTGGTGCTCGCCGTGCAGCCCTCCGGACTTCGCACCCTCCAACCCCTCCCCCGCGTCGAAGACTGGTGTCGATGCTTCGACCTTCTCCAGGTCAACGAGGATGAGCTCTCGATGATGGCGCCCGACGGCCTCGCGCTGGCGGCGACGGCGCTGGCCGCCGGGGTGCAGGCGCTGGTGGTGACGCTGGGACCGCGCGGCGCGGTCTACTTCGCCCCCGCGCATTTCGCGAGCCTCGCCGACCGGGCCACGGGGGCGCGGCCGCTCGCGTCGTCGGGTGGCACGCTCCGCACCGCGCTGCTTGCGCCAACCGCCGGACAGGTGCACGTCAAGGGGGATCCCACCGGGTGCGGTGACGTGTTCGGCGCTACCTATTACTCACGGCTGCTCGCCGGTGATATAATCACCGATGCGCTGCGCGCGGCGATTGCCGCCGCCGCCCGCAACGTCGAGCACCGCGGAGCCACCGGGCTCGCGCATTTCCTTCGTGGAGAGCTGAGTCCCTCGTGAACGTCATCACCGTGCCGCCGTCGCTGGACGACCAGACCTTCGAGCAGGTGCTGGAGCAGCTCGCCCCCCTGCCGGCGGATGCCCGCATCCTCATTGACGCCCGCAACACGACGTGGGCGTCGCCGTACGGGCTCACGGCGCTGCTGACGCTGGCGCAGTCGCGCGCGGAGAAGCCGCAGTTCATGCCGCCGGAGCGGGACGACACGTCGTCCTACTGGTCGCGGGCGCGGTTCTTCGACTACGCCGGCGAGCTGTTCGAGATCAAGGGCAAGGTGCCGGCGCGCGGTCCGGAGCGCGAGTCGCAGACCCTGCTCGAGGTCACGCCGGTCTCGCGCAGCGACGACGTGCACAAGGTCGTCGAGCGGATCAAGGACAAGGCGGCCCACATTCTCACGCACAACCTCCATCTCGAGTCGCGTGCGGTGATGGGATTTGCGATGGCGCTTTCGGAGGCCTGCCAGAACATCGTCGAACACGCCGGGCGGGGCGGCTGGGTGGCCGTGCAGAACTACAATTACCGCAAGCGCATGGGACGGCACGTGGTGCAGATCGCCGTCTGTGACGCGGGCGTCGGCATTCGCGAGTCGCTGGAGAGCGGCAACCGGCGTCCGCTGACCGACCGGTGGGACGACGGCGTGGCCCTCGAGACGGCCGTCATCCAGGGGACCAGCCGGTTCCCAGATCCGGGTCGCGGGCAGGGCTTCAAGGGCATCCGCGGCTACCTGCGCAAATGGAAGGGAAAGCTCGCGGTCCGCAGTGGCACGGCGCGCGTCGCCGAAGTGCCGCAGTGGGACGACGATGTGGTGCGCCGCGACCACCTGGCACCCATGCCGGGCACCCAGCTGTTCATCATGATCCCCGAAGCGCTCGAACGGTGACCATGGCCCCGCATACCATCGACGTCTGCGCGGTGCTTCGCAGCGCCGTCAACCAGAACTACGGTAACCTCCTCACCCGTGACACCGGAATGGCGGTGCGCCACCAGATCGAGCGCGAGCTCGCGGCCCACCGCGAGGGCGGCATCACGTCGCTCGACTTCTCGAGCATCGGGCTGATGGACTACTCGTGCGCCGACGAGGTGGTGGCCAAGCTCCTGGTCCTGCTGCAGAACGACGACATCACGCGCGGTGGCTACGTGGTCTTCCGCGGCATCGGCGAGGACCACCTGGAGTTGGTGGAGTCGGTGCTGACGAACCATGGCCTGGCCCTGGTCTGCCTGTGCGAGGACGGCAATCCGCGCCTGATCGGCCGCGTAAGCGAGGCGGAGCGGCGGGCGTGGGAGATGGTGCGTGTTCGCGGCCAGGCGGCCCCGTCCGAACTGGCCGACGAGTTCGGGTTCGGCGAGGACTTCGTGGCTGGGGTGCTCGATGAGCTGTCACGGCGTCGGCTCGTCCGCCGGGGGATCAACGGGTTCCAGGCGCTCGACGTCGCCGACACGGTGCAGTAATGGCAGACGGCTACAATCCGCCCCTGCAGGTCGTGGGATTCATCGCCACGCGCCGCGGTGACGCCGAGCGCGGCCCGGCCATCCGCCTGCGCACGGACGACGCGAAGCTCCGCGGGGTGGCGGATGGCAAGCTGGTGTGGATCTACGGTCCGCGGCGCCACGACCTGGCGACGGCCATCATTGACGACACGCTGCCGCGCGGCGGCGTGGTCGTGCGCGACGTCGCCGGCCTCGCGCCCACCGAGATCATCCGGCTGGTACGCGTTGACGCGGACCGCCCGGTGCTGAATCCCAAGCCCGTCTGACCCATGGCCTCCAGGAAACCCGTTCGTCCCCACGCGCTCGCCACCCAGGTCCTGCACGCCGGTGACGGGATGCACGCCGCCGGCGACCCCGTGGTGTCGCCGCTCGTGCAGTCGGTGAACTATGTGCAGGAACCGGGCAGCGACGACCTGATGTACACGCGGTACGGCAACACGCCCAACGCCGCTCGCATCCAGCGGCGCATCGCCGCACTCGAGGGGGCGGAGGACGCGCTGGTGCTCGCGAGCGGAATGGGCGCCACGGCCTGCGGCCTGCTCGCCCTGCTGCGGCCCGGCGACCACCTGCTGGCCAGCCAGTACATCTACGGCGGCACGCACCGGCTCCTCACCGAGGAGTTCCAGCAGATGGGGATCGACGTGACGCTGGTGGAGCCGTTCGAGCCGCGCGCGTGGCGCCGCCGCCTGCGCAAGGAGACGCGCGCCATCTTCATCGAGTCGCCCGTCAACCCGACGTGTCGCGTCCTCGACATGCGCGGCGTGTCGCTGCTCACCAAGGAACTGGGCATCGCCCTGGTCGTCGACTCCACCTTCGCGAGCCCGGTCAACTTCCGGCCGCTGGAGCACGGCGCCGACGTCGTCATCCACTCGGCCACGAAGTACCTCAACGGGCACCACGACGTGCTGGGCGGCGTGGTCTGCGGCACGGCGCCCTACATCGAGGAGGTGCGCCAGAAGGAGATCGTCTGGGGACAGACGCCGGATCCGTTTGCCTGCTGGTTGCTCGAACGCGGGCTCAAGACGCTCGACGTGCGCGTGCGGCGGCAGAACGACTCGGCGCAGCAGATCGCCGAGTGGCTCGAGGGGCGCAAGGAGGTCCGCCGCTGCCACTACCCGGGGCTCGCGAGCCATCCCGACCACGCCGTCGCCGTGGACCAGCTCGACGGGTTCGGCGGCATGCTGGCCTTCGAGCTCAGCGGGGGCGCCCGCGCCGCCGACCGGTTCGCCAGGCGCCTGAAGCTCGTGCGCTACGCGGCAAGCCTGGGCGGGGTGGACACGCTCGTCAGCGAGCCGCGCTTCTCGTCGCACGCACGCATGTCGGCCGACGCGCGCGCGCATCTCGGCATCCCCGACGGCTTCATTCGACTCAGTGTCGGGCTCGAGGATGCCGGTGACATCATGGCCGACCTTGAGCAGGCGCTCCGCTAGCCGATGATCCGCTTCTCGCACGTGCACAAGTCGTTCGCGCACACCGGCGCGGCGCTGGCGGACGTCTCGTTCCAGGTCAACAAGGGTGAGTTCGTGTTCATCACCGGCCCGAGCGGCGCCGGCAAGAGCACGATCCTCAGGCTCTGCTTCTTCGAGGAGCGTCCCACGCAGGGCGAGGTGAAGGTCTACGGCGTCAGTTCCGCGACGTTTCGGCCCCCCGACGTCCCGCGGCTGCGCCGCCGGCTTGGGATCATCTTCCAGGACTTCCGCCTGCTCGAGGACCGCAGCGTCGAGGCCAACGTCGCGTTCGCGCTCGAAGTGACCGGCACGCCGCCGTCGCAGATCGCGCCGCGGGTTGCGCGCCTCCTGTTGCAGGTGGGGCTCTCGGCCAAGGCGACGGCACTTCCCCTGGAACTGTCGGGCGGCGAGCAGCAGCGGGTCGCCATCGCCCGCGCCCTCGCCAACGATCCCGTGGCACTGGTTGCCGACGAACCGACCGGTAACCTCGATGAGCGCGCCACGCGCGGCATCTTTCAACTGTTCCGCGACATCAACGCCAACGGCACGGCGGTGCTGATGGCGACGCACGACCTCGACCTCGTGCGGCGCTCCGGCTGCCGCACCATCGAGATCAACCGCGGGCAGGTCGTCTTCGATTCGGCCTCGGACGGCGGCTTCCGCCCGTCGCAACCGCTCAAGGCGATGGAGGGCGACGCGTGAGACTCGCCGTACGCGAGGCCCTCCTCGCCGTCCGCCGCGCCCCGATGCTGAGCGCGCTGTCCATCACGACCATCGCCTTCTCGCTGTTCGCCTTCAGCCTGTTCGGGTTGGTCGCGCTGAACATCCGCAACGCGCTCCGCACCGTCGAGGACCGCGTGGAGATCCGCGCGTTCGTCGCCGATGGCACGGGCGCGGAGGCCACCGGCGCCGCGCTTGGCGATATCAGCGCGTTCCCCGAGGCCGCCTCGGTGCGGCTCGTCACGCAATCGCAGGCCCTCGACCGCGCGCGGCGCGAACTCGGCGAGTTCAGCGACGTGTTTGAGGAGGGGATCCTCCCCGCGTCCATTGAAGTGCGGCTCAAGGTCGGCTTCCGCGACCCCGCCACGGTGCGCGCGGTCGCCAAGCGCATCGAGGTGTACGACTTCATCGATGACATTCGCTTTGGCGAGGAGTGGGTGGAGAAGCTGCACCGCCTGCGCACCATCGCGACGCTCGCCGGCGTCGCCCTCGGCCTCACCTTCGCAATCGTCGCGATCATCATCATCGGCTCCACCATCCGTATGGCGGTGATGGCGCGCGCACGCGAGATCGCGATCATGCGACTTGTCGGCGCCACCAACGGCTTCATCCGCGCGCCGTTCCTGATCGAGGGCGTCCTCAAGGGAACGCTTGGCGGCCTGCTGGCCCTGGTCCTGGCCTGGGTCGCGCTCGCGATCATCAACCGGTTCGTCGTGCAGGCGACGTTCTTCGACGCCTGGATGGGTACCGTCGGCGTGCTGGCCGGTGCCAGCATCGGCCTGGCAGGCTCGGCGCTCAGTGTGGGTCGACACCTGAGGCGCGTGTGAGCCGGCAGATGGTAGCTGGTAGATGGTGGATGGTAGAGCGCGGGGGGCGATGGATCGCGCGCCGCGTCGCCATGGCCGTCCTATCTACCATCTACCTCCTGCCATCTACCATCTCCGCCCAGCAGCCCCCGCCGTCGTCCGCCGCGGCCCGTGCGCAGGCCAGTCGCGAGGAACTCGACCGCATGCGCGCCGAGCGCGAACGGCTCGAGCAGCGGATGCGCGAGCTGCAGAGCAGCGCGCACGACATCAGCGAGGAGCGCACCAACATCGAGCGGCAGGCCGACGCCACGGCGCGGCTCGTCCGGTCGCTGGACGTGCAGATCGGCGCGCTCGAGCGCGAGGTGGACGACGCCACGTCGAGCCTCATCGTGGCGCAGGACGAATTGGTCATCAAGCGCGCGATGCTGCAGCGCCGCGTGCGCGAGATCTACAAGCGCGGGCCGCTCTACTCGCTGGAGGCGCTGCTCTCGGCGCAGTCGTTCGGCGCGCTGGTCGCCCGGTACAAGTACCTGCACCTCGTGACGCAGCGCGACCGCGCGCTCGTGCGCCGCGTGGAACTGCTCAACGACCAGGTATCCGGCACGCGCACGCAGCTCGTGCGCCTCCGCGGCGAGATGGAACTGAGCCGCGAGCAGAAGAGCGAGGAAGAGCGGCGTCTGCGCGAACTCGAGGAGGCCCGCGGCAGGTCGCTCGCGCGGGTGCAGCAGTCGGCACGGACGACGCAGGCGCGACTGCAGCAAGTCCGGCGCGATGAGAAGCGGCTGACCGACCTGCTCGCCGCCTTTGAGGCCGAACGCCGACGCGCCGCGGCGGCGCGCCCCAACGCACCCGCCGCCGTCAGCACGCTTCGCACCAGCGACCTCGGCCGGCTCGACTGGCCGGTGGAAGGGGCCATCCTCTACCGCTTCGGCCGCGTCGTGAACCCCAACCACACGACGACGCGCTGGAACGGCGTCGGCATCGGTGCCGCAGCGGGAACGCCCGTCCGGTCGGTCGCCGGCGGTTCGGTGGTGCTCGCCGAGGCGTTCGGCACATATGGGCAGACCGTGATCCTCAGCCACGGGGACGGCGATTTCTCCGTATACGGGTCGCTCGCGCGCCTCGACGTGCGGAAGGGGCAGACCATCCAGAAGGGCCAGGTGGTGGGCACCGTCGGGCGCACGGATCCCGACCTCGATGCCCACCTGCACTTCGAAATGCGTCCCAAGGGACGCGCCGTGGATCCGCTCGAATGGCTCAGGAGCCGACGATGATCACCAAGCGCTGCGCGGTGTGCAGCCGCATCCGCGCGTATGAGGAAGAGGACGCGTACTGCATCGTGTGCGGCTCGGAGGCGCTGGAGACGACCTGCACCTGCGGCCGCAGCTACGATTTCGCGCTGCACGAAGCGGGGGACCTGCTGCATTGCCCGCGGTGCGGGAAGCGGCTGAGGGGACGCGACGGAGAATTCGATTGAGGATTTGGACCCAGGATCGCGATTCAGGACTGCGAATTCGGACTGCGATTGGCGATAGCCCGGTGAGGAGCTGATGGTCCCCAGGAAGCGCGCGGCGGCGAAGAAACACGCGGCGAAGAAACCCGCCGGGAAGTCGGTGGCCGCGAAGAAACCGGCCGCGAAGAAACCGGCCGCGAAGAGGCCAGCCTTCAGTGGCACACGTCCCACGAGCACCCGCGCCGTCAGCGTCCCGAAACCCGGTACGGTCCCCGCCTCGGCCGGCGCATCGCCCTACGACATTCCGTACACGGGCGCACCGCTTGGGGCGCACGTCAGCACCTCTGGTGGCGTGGCCACGGCTCCGCCGCGCGGTGTGGACATCGGCGCCACCGCCATCCAGCTGTTCACCAAGCAGGCAAACCAGTGGAAGGAGCGGCTGTTCGACGAGGCCGAAGTGGCGGCGTTCCGTCAGGCGCTGGCCGCCACGCCGGTGGCGTTCACCAACGCGCACGACAGCTACCTCATCAACCTCGCGTCGCCCAACCCGGACCTGCGCGCCAAGTCCATCACGTCGTTCGAATACGAGATGCGCCGCGGCAACGCGCTCGGCCTCGACGCCGTCGTGTCGCACCCGGGCAACTTCATGGACGACCGCGCGAGCGGGATCGCGCGCAACGCCGACGCAATCATCGACGTGCTCGAGCGCGTCACGGGACCGACGCGCCTGCTGATGGAGCTCACCGCCGGTCAGGGCACCGTCATTGGCTCGACCTTCGAGGAGATGGCGGCGCTGCTCGCGCGCCTGCCCGCCGCACTGCAGGTGCGCGTCGGCGTCTGCCTGGACACGGCGCACGTGTTTGCCGCGGGCTACGACCTCGTCAACGACTTCGACGGCGTGATGGCGCGCTTCGGCGACGTCCTCGGCTTCCACCGTCTCGGGATGCTGCACCTCAACGACTCCAAAGCGCCGCTGGGATCGAAGAAGGACCGCCATGAGCTGATCGGCGCGGGCTTCATCGGCGACGGCGCATTCCGGCGCATCATGACCGAGCCACGCCTGGCCGCGATCCCGAAGTCGCTCGAGACGCCGAAGGGCGATGACCTGGTGTCGAACGACCGCGCGATGCTGCGGAAGCTGCGGGCGTTCGCACGCGGCGAGCGCGCGCCCGAACGCGCGGGGCCCGGCGCCATGCCAGCCCCGCGCCACAGGATCAGAACATGAGCCGATAGACGAGCGTGACGTTGCGCCCCGGATTCGGCGCGTACGACTTGATGCGGCTCGTCGCGTCGAGGTAGCGCACGTCAGCGATGTTGTCGGCACGCAACGTGAGTTCGTGCAGCCGGCCGGCGACCGGCAGCGTCCAGCTCGCACTCATGTTCAGCAGGGTGTACGCATCCACAGGCACATCCGGGCCGCCGGTCACGTCGCGCTGCGCAAACGCGTATCGCACCTCGCCGCCGGCATTGAACGACCGGTTGTCCCAGCGCAACGACGCCCCAACGCGCGCGGCCGGCATGAAGGGCAGCGGCGCACCGCCGGCGAACGTTCCGCGTGTCACGTCGCCCATCACCCCAAGCACGAACCGCTCCCCGAGCCTGGCCTCGCCCTGCCCTTCGACGCCGCGCAGCATCGCGTCGCGCTGCCCGTACAGCGCCAGCGGCATCGTCGCCCCGTCAATCGTCGTATCGCGCGATACGTCGGGCGCGATGTAGTTCTCCACCCTGTTGACGTAACCCGCGAGCTGGCCCGACAGACCGGTGCCGCTCACGCGCAGCACCACATCGACCCCGAGGCTGCGCTCAACCGCGAGGTCGGGACTCCCCATCTCATAACTCGCAGTGGCGGCGTGCACTGCGTTGCTGAACAGCTCTTCGACCGAAGGCGCGCGGAAGGCGCGCGCCACGCTCCCGCTCAGCGTCACGTGTTCGGCGAGCGGTGCAGAAAAGCCGAGGGAACCGGAAAAATTGTTGAACGAGAGCGTGCGCGCCGCGCCGAACTTCGGGTTGCCCGCCTGCGACGTGATACGATAGCCGTCGAAGCGTGCGCCAACCTGCAGTCGCGCGCCACCCTCTGGGTGCTCGCCGCCGTCGTGCCCGAGCGGCAGTTCCTGATAGATGAAGGCACCTCCATTCGCGGAATTCGCCGCCGGGGTGAGCGCCTCCTCACCTTCCGCCGCGTACTGGCGCAAGAGCAGCTGCGCGCCAATGGTGCCGCTCATCCGTCCGAAGTGTGCCGGTGCCGTGACGCCCGCCGTCTGTGTGCGCAGGGTGAGGGACGTGCCGACGGCGCCGTCCGGTTCGATTTCCTGTTGCGCGAAGTCCTGCACCGACCCTTCGAAACGAAGTTGCCTCACCGCCCGCCATCCGGTGTTGGCGGAGAGCTTGCCCGCCACCTGATACCGACGGCCGTCGATACGAATGCCGGACGCGTCGCTGCCCGGCTCGGCTGGGAGCCCGTAGTTGAAGTCGAACGCCTTCAGCGCAAGACCACCCTGCACCCTGTCGCGCACGAAACCGTAGCCTAGCACGGTATTCAGGTTGCGGTTGCTCGTACCGTCCAGCACGCCGCCGCCGCCGACGCGCACGGGATTGGTGCGTCGCCCGCCCAGCCGCACGTTCACTGCCGACGTGCTGCCCAGCGGGTGGATGGCGCCGGCGCTTATGGCACCTCCTGGATTCACGGACTCTGCCTGCAGGGCCAGCGAACCCGTGACGCGCGCCGGTACGGCAGAGGGGATATCGTTGGAGATGACGTTTACCACGCCGCCAAGCGCGCTGTTGCCGTACAGGAGCGATGCCGGGCCACGCACGACTTCGATGCGCTGTGCCGCGAGCGGGTCGACGCTCGTGCCGTGATCGGGTGCTGATGACGCGAGATCGCCCGAGCGCGCACCGTCCTGGAGCACCAGGATGCGCTCACCGCTGAGTCCGCGAATCACGGGCATCGTCGCCGCCGGCCCGTTGTAGCGCATCGACATGCCCGGTTCGGCCGCCAGCGTCTGCGCGAGCGATGCACCAAGGCTTCGCTGCAACTGCTTGCCCGACAGCTCGGCCGTTGCCTGGGCCGCACCGGCGGCCTCGCCCGACGAGCTCGCGGCCGTCACGTTCACCGCCTGCAGGCGCAGCGTCGAGCCCACCATCACGATGTCCACTGTCACATCGGGGCCGGTCGTCGTCACGGTCGCGACGGCATGGCCGGGGCGGTAACCAATCAGCAGAGTCGTGATGTGGTACGTGCCGGCAGGGAGTCCGCGGAGCACGAAACGACCGTCGACATCAGTCGTGGTGGTGCGCCCTGCCTCGGCCACAATCACCTGAACGAAGGGGAGGGGCGTACCGCTCGTGTCGCGCACGGTACCGAGGAGCGTCGGACCGAAATACGGCGCGGCGCTCGCGCGGTCAGGAAGGAACGAGAGAAACGCGGCAGCCAGCGCCGTGGCAAGAAAGCGAAGCATGGGGGGAAACTCCGGCAGTTGAGTGATCGCATGGCCCGCGACCCTGTTGTCGCGAGCGGACGATGTATCAGCGTGGATAGTGCCCCGCACGCGGCGGGGACACGGTCACGCGCGTGCCGGAGGTGCTCGGCTGCTGGGCCGTGCGGTCGCGGTGCGAGAGTGAACGTCTGGTCCGCCGCGTGGTGGCGGAGCAGGGCGCACAGCGCTCTCCGCCCGCGCCATCAGTTCGACTTCCGCCAGCATCCCCCGGCCAAGCAACTGGCAGAGCACGCAGGATTCCGGATGCGTGGGCACCGCGTGGCGGCGGCCTAGATTCTCGACGTGGACCTGCTCCCCGTCGACGGCGCTGGCCTGCGACAGCCGCGCATGGGCGACGGCCGCCACGGTGGGCACTGACAGGTGCAGCACCGCGAGCAGACCGAGAACGATGCGGTGGGCGGGGGAGTGGATACGCATGCTAACGGGAAGCCTACCAGAGCCGGGGGTGGTGCGGTAGGGTCATTGCAATGGAACCCGTGAGTGACACGAAAAGTTGCACGCACCGACGGCCAGCATAGTTTCCCGTGGTCATGCGCCGCCACGTCGCTCTCGCTCCGGCTCTCGTCGCCACGCTGGTGATCCTCAGCGGATGCACCGAAGCCGCCGGGCCAAAGCTAGACCCGCCCGCCTATGACCCGACGCAGCTGTCGGGCGGCCTCATCTACCGGTGGCCAACGGGCACGACCATTGCCGTCTACGTCGACCCCACCGCCGTCAGCGCCGGCGTGGACCTCGCCGGCACCACGGCCGCCGGCATGGCCGCCTGGAAGGCCGCGCTCGGCGGCAGCCAGTTCGCGTTTCGCACCGCCGCCACGGCCGCCGATGCCGATGTCATCGTGCACGTCAGTGCCGCACCGCGGCTCGTGGAGCTCGCCGGGTGTGCGGAGCCACCCACCTTTGCCGGCGGCGTCACCTTCTTCTGCCCCGCCCGTGACAGCGCACTCACGCTCCCGCTCGTGGGTGGCCCCGGCACGGGACGGGTGAAGGTGGACATCGCCATCAATCCGGATGCCACGAACGCGACCAACACGCTGCGCGCGCTTGTGACCCATGAACTCGGTCACGCCGTCGGCATCGGCGGCCATAGCCCCAACGCGCTCGACGTGATGTTCGCACAGCCGTCGGTGGCAGTGCCGAGCAGCCGCGACATCAGCACGCTACGGTGGCTCGTGCGGCAGGCGATTGACCTCCGTCTGTAGGGGGATTTCGGTCGCTTTTTCGCCACAACCCTGACGGTCGCCAAGGCGGTCCGGTTATCTTATTAGATTCCCATGAAACGCCAAGACGCCCTCGACTATCACTCCCGTGGCCGCCCCGGGAAGATCGCTGTTGTTGCCACCAAGCCGCTCGCCAACCAGCGCGACCTGGCACTCGCCTATTCGCCTGGTGTCGCCGAGCCCTGCCTCGAGATCGAGCAGAACCCCGAGGACTCCTACAAGTACACGGCCCGCGGCAACCTCGTGGCCGTCATCAGCAACGGTACCGCCGTGCTTGGCCTCGGCAATATCGGGGCGCTGGCCGGCAAGCCGGTGATGGAGGGGAAGGGCAACCTCTTCAAGCAGTTCGCCGACATTGACGTGTTCGACCTCGAGATCGCCTCGGAGGACCCGGAGGAGATCATCCGCTTCTGCCAGCTGGTGGAGCCCACGCTCGGCGGCATCAACCTCGAGGACATCAAGGCGCCCGAGTGCTTCTACATCGAGGAGAAGCTCAAGGCGACCATGAACATCCCCGTTTTCCACGACGACCAGCACGGGACCGCCATCATCTCGGGCGCCGCGCTGATCAACGCCGTGGAGATCGTGGGCAAGCAGCTCGGCGACGTGAAGGTCGTCTTCAGCGGCGCCGGCGCCTCGGCCATCTCGGTGGCCGAGCACTACGTCCGCCTCGGGGTGGACCGCGGAAACATCACGCTGTGCGACCGCAAGGGTGTCATCTATGCCGGGCGCGACAAGGACATGGAGCCGCACAAGGCCATGTTCGCGCACGAAACCAGGAACCGTACGCTCGCCGACGCGCTCGTCGGCGCGGACGTTTTCGTGGGACTCTCGGCGGCCGGCGCGTGCACGCAGGACATGGTGAAGTCCATGGGCGCCAGCCCCATTGTCTTCGCGCTGGCCAACCCGACGCCCGAGATTCTCCCGGACGAGGCCAAGGCGGCGCGCCCGGAGGCGATCTGCGCCACGGGGCGCAGCGACTACCCGAACCAGATCAACAACGTCCTCTGCTTCCCGTTCATCTTCCGTGGCGCGCTCGACGTGCGCGCCACGACGATCAACGAGGAGATGAAGATGGCGGCCACGCGCGCGCTTGCCGCGCTGGCGCGTGAACCGGTACCGAACTCGGTCGCGGCCCTCTACGGCCTGTCCAGCGTGCAGTTCGGTCCCGACTACCTCATCCCGTTCCCGTTCGACCCGCGGGTGCTCCTCTGGGTGGCGCCGGCCGTGGCGCAGGCCGCGATCGCCAGCGGCGTCGCCAAGAGTTCCATCGCGATGGATGCCTACCGCGAACAGCTCGAGGGACGCCTGGGACAGTCGCGCAGCGTGATGCGCGGCATCCATATGCGGGCGCATCGCGACCCGAGGCGCGTCGTCTTCCCCGAGGGCGAAGATCCGAAGGTCATCCGGGCGGCGCACATCCTGCAGGAAGAGGGAATCGCCAAACCCATCCTGCTCGGTCGCGCCGAGCGGATGAAGCAGCGCTTCGACGAGTTGGGCATCGCGCTCAACGGCTGCTCGATCATCGATCCCAACCTGTCGCCCGACCGGGAGCGCTACGCCGAGGAACTGTGGAATGGGCGGCAGCGCCGCGGTCTGTCGCGCGACGAAGCCTACTCGCGCATGGGACGCGGCATCTACTTCGCGAGCCAGATGGTCAACAGTGGCGACGCCGACGCCGTCGTGGCGGGCCTCAACAAGCACTACCCCGAGACCATCCGCCCCGCGCTCGAAGTCGTGGGCGCCGACGCAACCGGGCTGGTCGCCGGCCTGTACATGATGGTGATCAACAACCGTGCCATCTTCTTCGGCGACACGACGGTCAACATCGACCCCGATGCCGACCAGCTTGCCAGGATCGCGCAGTCGGCGGCGCGCCTCGTCCGCACGTTCGGCATCGAGCCGCGCATCGCCATGCTGTCGTTCTCGAATTTCGGGTCGGTGAAGCACCCCGAGGCGGCCAAGGTCGCCGAGGCCGTGCGGCTCCTGCGCGAGCGCGAGCCGGACCTCATCGTGGACGGCGAGATGCACGCCGATACCGCCTTCGACGAGAACGTCCTCGCCATGCGCTACCCATTCAGCCGGCTCAAGCAGGCGGCGAACGTGCTGATCTTCCCGATGCTCAGCGCCGGCAACATTGCGTACAAGCTCGTGAAGAGCCTGGGCGGAGCCACGGCCATCGGCCCCATTCTGGTGGGCATGAAACACCCGGTGCACGTGCTCGAACAGGGCGCCGACGTGCAGGACATCGTGAACATGGCCGCGGTGGCCGTCATCGATTCGCAGGACCGCAACCGCTAACGATTTGCGAGCGGGCCCGGCATCGGGGTTCGCTCGTGTGAAACATCAGGAGCTCACATGTCCGACGCCAACCCGATCGCCCCTGCCCTCCCACGCTCAAGCCCCGACGGACTCACCGGCCAGGACCTCAAGCCGACGGGCAAGGTTCACTGGAACCTCGTGACGCCGGAACTCATCGAGGCCGCCGCACGCCGTGGCGAAGGACAGCTCGCCGACATGGGGCCGTTCGTCGCGATCACCACCCCGCACACCGGCCGGTCGCCGAACGACAAGTTCGTGGTCAAGGAGCCAGGATCGGAGAAGGACATTGACTGGGGCAAGGTCAACCAACCCATCTCGCCCGAACACTTCGCAACGCTGCTCGCCGACGTGAAGCAGTACCTCAACGGCCTGCCTGAGCTCTTTGTGGAGGACCTGTATTGCGGCGCCGATCCGGCCTACCGGCTCAGCGTGCGCTACCTGCTGCCCAACGCGTGGCACGCGGCCTTCGTGCGCAACATGTTCATCCGCCCGGAGCAGACGGAGCTGCCCGGCTTCGTGCCGAACTTCACCGTCTATCATGCCCCCGAGTTCCAGGCGGACCCGGCGCGGCACGGCACACGCACCGGCACGTTCATCGTGCTCAATCTCGCCGCGCGGACGATCGTCATCGGCGGCACGCGTTACGCCGGCGAGCTCAAGAAGGCGATGTTCACGGTGATGAACTACCTGCTGCCGAAGGCGGGCGTGCTCTCCATGCACTGCTCCGCCAACATCGGCGCGGCCGGCGACACGGCGCTCTTCTTCGGCCTCTCCGGCACCGGCAAGACGACGCTCTCCGCCGACCCCGAGCGCGAGCTGATTGGCGACGACGAACACGGCTGGAGCCCCGACGGCACGTTCAACTTCGAGGGCGGCTGCTACGCGAAGGTCATCAACCTCTCCGCGGAAGGGGAGCCCGACATCTACCAGACGACGCAGATGTTCGGCACGATCCTCGAGAACGTCGTCCTCGAACCGAACCGCCGGAAGGTGGAGTTCGAGAATCAGTCCATCACGGAAAACACGCGCGCGTCGTATCCGCTGCACTACATCCGCAACCACGTGCCGAGCGGACGTGGCGGCCATCCCAGGAACGTCATCTTCCTCACGGCCGACGCGTTCGGCGTGCTGCCGCCCATCGCGAAGCTCACCCGCGAACAGGCGATGTACTACTTCCTCTCGGGGTACACGGCCAAGGTCGCCGGCACCGAGCGCGGCGTGACCGAGCCGCAGGCCACGTTCTCCGCCTGCTTCGGCGCCGTCTTCCTCGTCTGGCATCCCACCAAGTACGCGGAGATGCTCGGCAAGCTCCTGGATGATCACCACGCGGTCGTCTGGCTGGTGAACACCGGGTGGAGCGGCGGCCCGTACGGCGTCGGCAAGCGCATGCAGCTGTCGCTCACGCGCCACATGGTGCACGCGGCGCTCAGCGGCCACCTGCACGAGCTGCCGACGAACGAGGATCCGATTTTCGGCCTGCATGTCCCCACCGACATTCACGGCATTCCCAGCAGGCTCCTCACCCCGCGCAAGACGTGGGACGACCCCGCGGCGTATGATGCGCAGGCGAAGAAGCTGGCGGAGATGTTCCGCAAGAATTTCGAGAAGTTCGGAAACGTCGAGACCGCGATTGCGGCGGCGGGACCGTAGCGCCGCCCGCAACGCGGGCGGCGCTACGGTGTCGCCGCCGCGACCGCGCTTCTCGAGCGGCAGCCCTCGACCCGCTCGTTCACCAGCACCTCGTGCCACTCCGCCCCTGACGGAATCGCAAACGCGATGTGCACCGCCTCATGCTCCACACTGTGCACCACCTCGTCGAGGGAGCGCCGGCCGATATTGAGCGGATCGACGTGGCGCGCCACGTCGATCTCGCCCGTGGACAGCGCCTGTGCCGAGGCCAGGCGGCCGTCGACGCGCCACATGAAGGGACGCACGAGGATGCGCTGGTTGGCCAACGACCCCTCCAGCACGACGCCGTAGGCCTGGCACGCGCCGCCGCGCGCCTTGAGGTCGGCCACGCGCACGGCAACCGCGCGGATGACCTCGTCCTCGACCCCCACGGCGCACCCCGCGCATGAGCGCGTCGAGCCCGTCGCGCTCTCACCGCGGGCCGTGGCTTCATCGCCGCCACTGCGTGCCGGCGTCGGCGTCACCTCGACACGCCCTCGCGCGCACGCGGACAGCGCCACGCCCAGGACGGCGAGAGCGGATAGTCGGGAGGCGAGGCGTCGAGAGAAGGGCACGGAAACCGAACGCAGGTCGAATGGTCCAGAATACTGTAACCACCCGGCCGCAGTGCGCAACGATCAGACACGCCGTGCCGGGTTCCGATGCTGGCCCCACCACGCCCGCATGGCCAGCTTTAGATTCGTCGTCCCCCGTCTCCCGTCTGCCCCATCGTGCCCTTCATCCGCGACCCCCTCTGGAACAACATCCGCATCGACGGGCCTTTCTTGCGGCTCGCCGACACGCCGGTCGTCCAGCGACTCCGCTACGTGCGGCAGCTCGGACTGGCGCATCTCGTCTATCCAGGAGCGACGCACTCACGGTTCGAGCATGCCCTGGGGGCCTTCCACCTCGCCAACCGCACGCTGCGGCGGTTCCAGGAGGCTGGGGTGCTCGACCGCATGGCGCCCGACGAAGCAGCGGTCGTGGCGGCCGCCGCGCTGCTGCACGACGTCGGGCACTATCCATTCTCGCACGCGCTCGAGGAAATCGGGGCCATGCACCACGAGGCGGTGGCCGAGCCGATGATCACCGGCGGCGAGGTGGCCGCCATCCTGCGCAGCGAGATCGCCGCCGATGCGCCAGAGCGCGTCTTCGCCCTGATGCGCGGCGAAAGCGACTCGCCGCTGCAGGGGCTCATCAGCGGGTCGCTGGACCTCGACAAGACGGACTATCTGAAGCGCGACGCGCTGATGTGCGGCGTGCCGTACGGCGAGATCGACGTGGATCGCCTGCTCCACGCGCTGGTCATCGTGGAAGACCCGCACCTCGGACACGCCGCGGTCGGCGTGCTGGAGAAGGCGCTGAGCGCGCTCGAGTCGCTGCTCTTCGCCAAGTACCAGATGTACCGCAACGTGTACTGGCACCACGCCGTGCGCAGCCCGACCGCGATGTACAAGCGGCTGGTGGACGACGCGCTGCGCGCCGGTGCGCTGCAGTCCAGCGAACTCGTGGCGCACACGGACGAGGGGCTCCTGCACGCCCTTCGCGCGCGCACGCCCGGCGCGCTGCTCGACGCGATCCTCTCGCGCCGCCTCTACAAGCGCGCCATGGAATGCCCCGCCGCCGAACTCGACGGCATTGACCTCGAGTGGATCGCCGAGGACCGCGAGCGCGCACGCCGCGCGGAAGACGCCCTCGCCGCCTTGCTCGGGCTCGCCCCGGGCGACGTGCTGATCGACTACCCGCAGAAGGAACAGATGCTCGGCCTCGACATCCCCGTCCTCACCCGCGACGGCCGCGTCGAACGGCTCACCAGCGAAGGGATGGCCGGCGCCATCAACCTGCCGGTGCTTGCCGACCAGCTGTATCGCTCGGCGCGGTGGCTGCGCGTCTTCACCGTGCGGCGCGTGAGCATCGGCAAGGAAGAGGTGCTTCGGATGCTCGGGGCGTAGGCGCCACCGGCCCCGGATCCGGGACCGGCGCGACTCAGCCGCGAGGCGTCAGCAGCAACCACGACTGCGGGAGCGTGCGATGCTCCTGCATCAGCGCCTCCAGCGTGCGCGGCATGCGTGAGCGCCAAGGTTCCGCGACGCCTGCCGCCAGGTGCGAGAGCACGCGTTCTTCCACGGCGAAGCGGCGTACGTCGTGCGTGGGCAGGAAACGGTGCTCCATCACCGGTCCCGTGGGTGACTCCGCAGGCCCGTGGCACTCCACGAGGATCGTGGCCCGGGTAAGCGCGCCCACCCGCTGCGGGTCGAGCAGGGCCACCTCGCCGCCGTCGATGTCGCAAACGACCAGCACGCCACCATCGGTCTCAAGGGCCGCGGCGAGATCGGTTACCTCGCAGTATCCCGCAACCGTCACCCTGTCCCGCACGCCGTTCGCTTCCGCGGCGCTCTCCAGCTGGGCGCGCGCCTCGTCGTTGCCCTCAAAGGCCGTCACCTTCACGGCCGGCATCAGCCGAGCCAACCCAACGGCGTAGTAGCCGTAGCGCGCCCCGAGATTGATCAGCGTGCGGAAGGGACGCGACGCGAGTTCCCGCACCACGTCGAAGAGTTCGCGCTCGTACGTGCCCAGCAGTTCCGGCGCTGCGGGCTGCCCCGTCAGGTGCATCCCGGCAAAGGGGCCGCTCAGGACCCGGTCACGCGACAGCGCACGCAAGCGCCCGAAGAGGAAGCGGCGTCTTGGACGAAGGATCCATCGCACGGCATCGCGCAGCGGAGCCGGCAATCTCACGAAGGTGCCGAGCAGCGGCCCGCTGTGCTCCACCGCGCGCCGGCCTGTCACGAGTTCCCAGAGGAGCGTCAGCGGCGCCGGGTACGCGCGACGGCTCGCGGTCACCCGGCCTTCGCTCGCCCGTGCGCTTCGGCGAGCTTGCGGGCAATGCCCCGGTAGAACGCGGCATCCGCGCCCTTGCCCTGCTCCTCGAGCGCGAGGGCGCACGTCTCCAGTGCGTACAGGATGTTGCCCAGGTAAAGCTGGGACAGGGAGCCGACGGTCTCTTCCTGGTCGTTCATCGCGGGTCCAGCGTCATCCCTGCCCGACGGCATCGAAGCTGACGACCTGGACCACGATCGCCGTGATGTTGTCGAGGCCGCCGCGCCCGTTGGCCTCGGCAATGAGGGCATCGACGATGCGCCCGGGCCCTGAGCGCGCCAGCAGGAGCTGCTGGAGACGACGGTCGTCCACCATCCCCGTGAGTCCGTCCGACGCCACGAGGAAGACATCCCCCGCCCGCACTTCACCCGCGTACAGGTCCGGCTCGACCGACTCGCCCGCGCCCACGCACCGCGTGATGACGTTGCTGTACGGGTGGTAGCGCGCCTGTTCCGGCGTGAGCAGGCCGGCATCAACCTGCTCCTGCACGTACGAGTGGTCCTTGGTGATCTGGGTCAACGCGCCGTCCCGCAGCATGTAGATGCGGGAGTCGCCAATCTGCCCGATCAGGTAGCGGCCCTCCGAGAGCAGCAGCACGGATGCGGTCGTGCCCATGCCTTGCTTGTCGTTCTCCGCGAGCATGCGATCGTAGATCGCGCGATTCGCGTCGCGCAGGGACTGCGCCGTGCGCTGTGCGGCATCGGGCTGCACCACGCTCTCCAACTGCAGCAGCGCGCGTGCCACGATCTGCACCGCCATCTCGCTGGCCACCTCGCCGGCGGCGTGGCCGCCCATGCCGTCGGCGACCATGAACACGCCGCGATGCGAGTCGGCCTCGGCGAAAAACGAATCCTCATTCCCCGACCGGACCATCCCCACGTCGGATCGAGCGGCAACCGCGAGATGCACGAGCTATCGCCCCGTCGAAAGGAGGATCATCAGGAGCGACGCGCCGGCGGCGCCAGCGGCCATGAGGAAGGCGATCATCGCCCCGCATCCCTTCGTCTTGCTCTCGGCCGGCACCGCGGCAGGCTTCGCGGCGGCGGGTTGGCGCGCCTGGTCCACGGTGACGGCGGCGATGGCACGGGTGCCGCCGCGTTCGTCGCTGGTGACGGCGACCAGCCGAAACGTCATCGTGATGCCGCCGAAGCGGACGTCCGGCGCCCCTTCGACGCGCTGCTCGCCCTGCACGCGACGGCCACCGACGTACGTGCCGTTGGTGGACTCCTGGTCTACGATATACCAGCCGCCTTCACGTTTCTGGATCTTGGCGTGCGAGTCGGAAACGCTCTCGTCGCGGAGCACGACATCGTTGTGCGTCCCGCGGCCTACGTTGGTGAGCGCGGAGTGGATCTCGAACTCCGCCCCCTTGAGCGGCCCC
>PNKL01000014.1 GCA_013822425.1 Gemmatimonas sp. | reverse complement strand
GTCCAGCTCCCTCGCGGTCGGGTCAGACATACTTCTCTCCCGCCAGCCCGTGCCGGCGTGTATGGTGTTCGGCCTCGATGCGCTGTGGGTTGCGCCTCATCGACTCTTCCTCATGTGACCGAGCATACGAGCGCCACCCGCCGCACCGGCCGGCCATTCGGGCGCGTGCCCCACACGGAAACGTCCGACGGCGTCACCGCCGCTGGAACAACAACGCCCTCCACGCAGAGTAGCGCGCACACGCAGCAACGCGGTACGGCTTCGGTGTTCTCGCAGGGCAGTGCGGTCAGACAATGCGGGCTACAGTCTGAGAACAGGCCAGTCGCCAGCCCGGTGTTCCGGGTGATGCGAAGGCAGCAACACAAAGGACCCTTCCCGTGGGAAGGGCCCTTTGTCGAGACAGATGGTGGGATTCGAACCCACGGAGCCCTTGCGGGCCCACCCGATTATCAGTCAGGCGCCTTAAGCCACTCGGCCACACCTCTGTACACCGATCCCTTTGGTTTCGGCAACGAAGAACCTATGGATCCAACGCCAACCCGGCAACCAGCGCTCCGCTCCCTCACGAGGCACCGGCGGCGCGACGCGCCACGCCGATCTGGTCCACCATCGCATCCAGCTCGGCGCGGGAGTCTGCGATCATATGGCACATGCGCATGCGCCCGAACGTCGCGTACATGTCGTCGACGTACACGGTCACGCCGCCCCATCGACGCGCTCGCTGGCGCTGAACGCGACGATGCGCGCGCCACTCAATGGGCAGATCACCGTGCGCCACCGCGGATGCGCCGTGCCCGGGCCGACCCGCTCGACATAACGGAATCCGTACGAGTGGCGTGCGGCGCGACCGTTCTGCTCAATCCGAATGTCCACCCGGCACGTCTCGCAGTACCCGTAGACGGGCGTGCGCTTCCCGTTAGGCATGCGGGTGGCACTCCGGCGTTCCCCTCGGAGCAGGCATGGTGCAAAACTCTGCGCCGGCCTTGCACCCACGCCCCGGACGCATCCCGCCGTCACGGGAACCCCTGACATGACGCGAGCGCGTCACGCCGGGAGAACCCACGCCACGCGTCTTGATGTGGAGGAGGGGGGTAGTACAGATCGATGAAGGTGGAGGGGGCAGGTAAGAACGGCCCGCCGTCGAGCGCTTGGTAGTCCGCAGGGGTTGCTGGTGTTCCGAGCGGGATGAGCCGATAGGTGGCGGGGGGCATCTCAACACCTGTGAGTTCGCCCGTGGCATCGTCGCGGAACAGGACGCGACAGCGGGAGTCAGAGACGCGCAGCGCGGCGCACCGACACAGGGGCATGACGTTAGCCTCCGATCACGGAATGACGCGCCCCGGCGTTGCCCGCACGACGCGCATGCGACTCCGAGGGAATCGCCGTCACCAGGTCCGCGACCGTCTCGACAAGACCCACGAGCGCATCATGCTCCGCGTCGTTCGAGTCTCCTGCAAGCGCCCGCTTCGCCGATGCCAACGCGCGTGTCAGCATCGCGCTCCGCCTCTGGCAAAGTCCGGCTCTGCGTAAATGAGTGTGGAAGCAGCGGTCGGTGAGACGCTCTTTCAACGCCTTGGCGAATGTGGAAAGGAGCTGCCTATCGGCGGTGCCACGCGGATAGCACCAGGGCGCAAGCGCCCGAGCAAATCCAGTAGGGTGCGAGCAGAATAGAGGCAGTCAGAAGGGCGTACTGCGCGAGTGGTGACACTCGTGCGCTGAAGGACCACGCGCCCACCAGTACGACCACACCACAGGCCAGTAGGGCGACCCCGGTCAGGACGGATACCACCGTGCCCGCTGCCCTGAGGTGAACGGCAATCCCCCGTACGACTCCGGCACAGCTAATGATGACTATCGTAAGAGCGAGGCAGAGCGGCGTGATCCATGGTGGCGGTACCACCACCAGCAGGCCAGCAACCGTCCACTGCAGGGGAATGACGAGAAACGGCACGGCGCTGACCATCCAGAGAAACGAGGCCAATTCCAGGTGGTCCTGATATGCGACGGGGCGGACATCGCGGATTCCTCCCGCCGTGCGGTCCTTCTCGCACACACTAGACATACCGTTCTCCTCGTAGATGCGTCCGGTTCCCAGAACACACGATTATTTCCAAGATAGTGCAGCCACCCTACCGGCGCGCCCCAATTCCACACTCTTTTACGCAGAGCCCAAAGTCCGGGGGCGCATCGCGCAGGCACGCTCAGGGCGAGGAGGGCGGTTTTCGCGGCATCAAGTCGCTTCCTGGGGCCGCCAACGTTGACGTACTGCACGATCGCCCGACCGTACTCCTCCATCGCCCGCTGCGCCTCCTCTTGACTGGTAGGCGTGCGGGTGCGGCGGCGCCCCGCGAGCAACGGCTTTTGCCCCGCCACCGCACGGGGCGACGAATTGCCCTGCACCGCCTTTGCGTCCGTCCGTTTCATGCTCATGAGCCGTCTCCTGTGGTTACTCGGAGAATCCGGCCGCCGGCCCCCGCACCAGCCGTCATCCGACCGGTCGCGAGTCTCTGACGTAGCGGAGCCGCGCCTTATCCGGACGAGCAGGCATCACGGAGCGCCGGCGATCGCGGACCGCCCTCCGTCGTCGGGACGCACCGTAGGCGCGGTCTCCGCGGCGCTGATGGCCGCTTCCAACACGGCAATCTCCCCATCCGCCTGCGCGTCCTCCTGACATTGGTCGCACGCACCGCAGACGTGGCGACAGGCACTCACGCCGGTCAGGTAGTCGAGGCGCGCCTTCTGCGCGCGCAGCGTCAGCGCGGGAGGTGGATCACGTCGGGCAGGCGAGGTCGTCGCACGCCTCGGTGAATGACATGCGCTCATCTGGCCGCTCCCGACAGCGCGCGCGCGGCGCGCCGGGTCGGCCTCGTCGGGGCCGTCACGCGAGCGAGCACTCCTTGCACGTCGGCGCGTGACAGGAAGATCGCGATCCGTTCACAATCGTCCTCTTGCGTTCCCGCATCCTCAAGCGCATCGCGCAGATCCAGCCCGGCGCAGCGGACCGAGTTCGGTATGTCTCCGCCCCGCACACCGACTCCGGTCGTCGGGGCCGTCCGCACATCTTCATCCGAACACCGACGCGACGACCGGCCGGGAAGAGACTCCCTCCCGTCGCCGCGATTGAACACGCGCAGTGGAAGTCCCAATGTCCGCGCAAGCGCCCGCCCGGTTTCTTCGGCCTCGGCGCGGGTGGACGGGTGTTCCACGCCGTCGTGATGCAACCACGCGTACTCCATTTCGGCGTCTTCCTGCCCGTCGACACGGATCGGTACCTCGACAATCCAGCCATCGTTATGGTCGAAAGACACTTCGACCGCATCCGCCGATCCGCTGTCGTTTCGCGATGCCATGGTTGGTTACCCCCAGACTGACACGAGTGTGTGGCACGCAGCCCGCTGCGGCGTGAAGTGGTGAGAGCGACTCACCGTTGCCGCGCTTACGAGGTGCCGAATGCTCCATGAGCGTACCGACCGCCTGCCGCCCACCAGCGATCGGTCCGCCGCCCTGGTGATTCGTTGTCCTCCCGCACCGCAGGGCTGATCCGACGCGTTCGGACAGCGGCCCCGACGCGACCGGCGTCGCCGTCGGGACCGTGCCGGCGACCGTTCCATCGTGACGAACCGATGCGAAGTGTCGTTCAGGCGGCTGCCAACGTGGCGGCAGCGTACGTGGCGAGCTCCAGAATGCGCTGCGTGGCCACGGCATCGTCTGCCACCCATAGCCGGGCGAGGGCAGGCACTTCGCCGTCGAGCGCGGCCGCAACCCGTTCCAGCCGCGTATCAAGGCGACGGCTCAGCGGGGCGACAAACACGCGCACGCCACTCGACCGCCGGTTCCCCCCGAAAACCGCCAGCGAGCGCGTGGCGCAGCGCATGCCGTCCACGGTGCGCACGCGTTTCGGCCGGACGTACAGCCAGATGCCGCGCGCCACCGCGGTGGACGCGAACGGGGTACTCCCGCCGCGATCGTAGCACACCTGCACCTCGATCACTTCCTTCCCGTCGCTGGTGTCGGCCGTCCCGGCGTCCACATCGGCCGAGAACTCCAGGCCGGACCTTCTTTGCCGCGCGATGAAATGCTCCATGCGAGTGCTCCGTGTGAGAACTTGGAGGGTGCCACCACCGGGCCGCGCATCAGGCGACCGGGCGGCGACGGCGGACTAGGCCACCGCGAGAGTTTGCGACGCGTAGCGCGCCAGCTCCCCCAGTCGCTCGACGCCGGCCGGCGTGTCCAGCACCCAGAGTCGCGCGAGCATCTCGACCTCCCCCTCGAGCACGGCGGCCACGCGCCGCAACCGCGCATCGTTGCGCCGAGGCAGGGGCGCGACGAACGCCCGCATGCCGGAGGTGCGCACCGCGCCGCTGATCTCCGTCATCCGCATCTCGAGCCCGGACGTTGCGGCGACACCGATCCGAACCGGATTGATGTGGAGGTAGACCCCGCGCGGCTCCGCGGCGCCGCTCCAGCCATTCGTCCCGCCCATGCGGTAGCACACGCTGATCTCAATGACTTCCTTGCCGTCCTTCGTGTCGGGCGTGCCTGCGTCCAATGCGGCCACCAAACGCAATCCCGTCCGACGGTCCTGCTGTTCCTGAAAGCGCACCACGGTCGACTCCATTCGAGGTGCTGCAGAGCGTGCCGCCATGACGTGGCGCAGAAGCGGCGCCGGTGCGCCGCTCGGCGCCTCATCACCGCGCCGGGTCCGCTACGCGACGCTCGCCAAGGACGCCCGGGCGCGCCGCGCGATGGTCGGCCGGTGGATCGCCAGCCACGCGAGTGCCTCGCCGGCGTTGATCTCGCAAACGGTGCCTGCGTCCACTACACGCGCGTAGTCCAGCACCGCGGCGACCCGCTGATCCTGCGTCGCCATGAAGACCGCGACCGCATCGGAGTCGCTCGAGTTGCGCCACCGGCCGCGCGAGAGCGCCAGGATCTCGTCGTCGGATGCCTGCGCGAACCACGGCACGGCGTTGAAGTCCGCCCCGGACAGGTGGTCGGGACACACCGATGCACCAATGCGAAGCCCAGGCGACCCGACGTCGCGGATGTTGGCAGCGCCCCGCGATCGCCGCGTCCGGGCAGCCGCCCGTGAGACAATCACGGATTCGAGTGCCTTCGCGTCGTCGTCGGACACGACACCACGGAGGACGTCATACACGGCCTGTCGCAGCTCCTGCTCGTTTCGGTAGCGCACGCGAGCACCTGGTCGGGTGAATGAAGGGAAGTCGGAGGCGCCGAGAGCGTGCGTACCCGGTCCCGCGCACGGGCAGTCCCCCCGGGAGCGACGCGGCACGCCGCATCAGTCCTCCATCACATCCAGCTCGTCGGCGGGATCGAAGGGCACGGCACAGATCACATAGTACAGGCGATTCACCACGTGGCACCCAGCCGACAGGACAAGGGTGCCGTCGACGTCCAGCATGGTCCACACCCGATGCTCCGCGCGCGCCGCATCCACGGCCCGCATGTCGGCCGCGTTCGAGAAGTCGCGCTGACGGTAGAGGCTCCCATCGGCGTTGCGCTCGGGTCGGTACTGCGCAATGAAGGCGTCGTCGGTCAGCGTGCGGTAGGCCATGATGGTTGTCTCGGAGGATGGTCCCGAGAGACTCCCGTCACGGCCCAGCGCACGGTGCGTGCGTGTCACGGCACCGCGAGCGCCGGTGGCAGCGTACGCTAGATGAGGCCGTCGATCCCTGCGCGGTGGTGCCAGCGCGCGGCATCCAGTCGGCGCCAGTCCTCGCGGTGCTTCACGAGCATCGCTTGGAATTGCTGGAGCGCGTGCGCCCGGTCCTGCCGGACCCGCGCCGCCCACCGAGACCATGACTCGCCAGCGGCGCTCGCCACCAGCCGGTAGATGCCCTGCGAGCTGGGCGCGCCCAGCACCCGCGCGAGATCCACCACCGTGACGTGCGGAATCCGTAGCACTGCCGCCACGCGCAGCACGACGAGCGCATGATGCCAGCGTACCGGGGACGGGAGGGAAGCGCGGACGAACCACAAGGCGAGCGTTTCGGGACGGCAGCCCAGTGTCACCGCCAGGTCCTTCTGCACCGCGTTGACCGGTACCGTCTCGAAGATCCACGCTCGGATGGCACGCACCCGGGGGCTCGCCAGCACCCCCACTTCCGCGTCGAAGACGCTGCGCGCGGCCGCCCGGGTGGCCGCGTCAACGCGAAGAATCTCGCGTGCAGAGGGTCCCATCGGCACGATGCGCACGCGCCAATGATACCTGCGCGGGCACCGCGACGTTAGCGCCGCATACCGGCGCTACACGCCCCCGGTCCGACACCAGCCCGTTAGAGCGGCACGCGCAGGCGAAGGCCCTTTACGAGCGACACGTACACATCGAAGGCACCCGGCATGTCGCCACGCGCGATGAGGGCCACGGCGCGCCGGACCGCCGTCAGGATGTCGCGCAGGCACGCGTCACGGTCCGCGCTCCCGAGGATCTGGCGTACGATGGATGGGGCGACGCGATAGTACTCGCTGATCAGCGCGTCCCCGTCCGGGAGCTGGCGCACGTAGCCGTCGCGGAAGGCCCGCAGGGTCTGCAGTTCCGCGCAGGTATCGGGCAGCCCCGCGAAGGCGACACACGCCGTGGTCAGGAAACAGCCGCTCTTGTGTGTCTCGTCATGCGACGCCCGCCATGCTTCGTCGTACGCCTCGCGGGCGTCAGGATTGGATGGCGGATCGTAGTGATTCTCCGCGCCATCCGCCTGGCCCTCGGTATTCGCATGGCCACGCCGGTACGCGTCGTTCTCCTCGATGTGACGTTCCATCGTAGCTGAATCCCACGTGACCAGACTGTCCAGCACGCCATGCGGCAACTCGTACTTCCCATCGCCCGCATCCTCCTGACCCTTGTTGTGGTAGTGCTCATTGTGCGCGCTCATCGTGACCTCCGCACGGTGGATGGTGAATGCTGCGCGTCGTGCACGGCCGCGCCGCGACGCAGGTGTATATTTGCGACCGGGCGCCGAAGCGCGCAGCGGGGAGAGCGTTTGCGTTGGTTTGCGACTCCCAGACACTCGCGTGCCGCCGGACGGAGGGAAGACTGGATGTCGACGACACCGCCGAAGACCTACAGGTACAGTGCCTACGGGTTCGATGTCGTCCTGTCCGCGGGCCTGCTGGAGTTCCGACCCGCCGTGCACAATGGCCGACCCGACAAGGCCGCGGTGCTACTGGCATTGCTCGCGTTGCGGGCCAGCGCGGTCGGCGAGAAGGCATATCTCCCGGTCGAGGTGCTTGCCGACTTTCCTCCGTGGCAAGGCCTCAAACAGGCGTCCGTTGGCAATCGCGTGTGGCATTACATCGCCCGCTGGGAGGCGGCCCACATTCCGGCCATCGCCTACAAGGAGAAGACGGTCGCGTGGCGACTGGCGAGCGGAACCGCCATTCGCTGGACGAACCTGCGTCCCGCCGACTTGGAGGCGGGACTCAGTAGCCCGGGACTCGCCGAGTGGCGCGTAGATCCGGACGCCCCAACCTTTGACGCGTGGCTCGCGGCGCTGTCCAAGGGCTTGGCGCGCCTCGCAACCGAACGCCTGCAGCCGGCCGCGCGACTCTTCGACCAAGCGGTCGCGATGGCGCCATCCGTGGCCGGCAAAGCGGGGCCGCTGCTCATCTTAGCCGAAACGCGCCAGCGACAAGCTGGGCGCGAGCACCCGGGAATCGCGCGTCAGCTCAGCGAGATGGCGCATGCCCACGGCGCCATCGGCCGCACCGTCCGCTTACATCGGTATCGGTTCGCCCTTCTCGACACCACCACGGTACAGGCCGTGCAGCAACGGCTCAGCGAGATCGAGACGGAATTGCGACGGACGCCCGGCCTCGTCAGTGCCGGGGACGCCGGCACCCTGCTCGCAACGACCGCGCTGGCTTGGCGACGCACCCGAGCGTTCGCGCGCGCACGCGCCACCGCCGCAGCCGCGCTCGCGTGCGCCGCAGCCGCGCGCGACCTCCTGACGTTTGACCGCGCGCTGGGGGAGTTGTTCCTCGCGGCCTATCAAGACGCGGCCTTCCGTAACCGCGCGACGTATCGCTGCGTGCGCTGGGGAGCGCAGGCGCTGCGTCTCGAACGACACCTCCCGATCTCGCGAGAGAACTGCCAGGTGCGTCTGGTCATCATTCGCGGGTTGACACGCCTCGGACGGACGGCGGACGCCAATGCCATGCTGATGGAGATCGAAGCGGCCATCCGGACTAGTCCGCGCGCCGCCGATCGTGCACTCGCGGCCGTGTGCCGAGCCCAGCTCGAGTGGGCGCTGGTCACGCAGCGCTTGGCGCGCACCGCACAGCGGATCCCAGCACGCGACGCCGCACGAATCGCCGCACTCTACGCGATCGCGCGGCGCCAGCACGAGGCGCTGGGGCGACCCGTGGCATGGTTCAGCGACGAAGCGGACGAGGCGCGACAGCGAGGTGTGTTCGTCTTCACCCGACGGCGACGGACGGGAGCGTCGGCGCCAGATCACGGGTCATGAGCCGATCACGAGGCAAGCGATGTGCGCGCTACGGAAATCGCGCCAAGGTGACCAGACGGTCCCTGTGCGTGACGCCATGCCGAGTGCGGGCGCCCGCTGCACAACGTCTGCCGGCGGGCGCGTGAAGTGCAAGTTGGGCACCGCCGCTCGCCCAGGTGCCCCGGGGACCGGGGCTACGTAAGCAAGCGCGCGTAACTGGCCACGCCCGGATCGTCGGCGGTGACCACGCCGGCCTGCCACACACCGGCGATACTGGCATACGGTTGTGTCACCCGACCCACACGGTACGACATGATCACGCCGTCCCGTACCCAGACGAGGTCGCGCAGCTGACTGTTCACCCGGTGGCAGAGACCCTGCAATTCATCGAACAGCACAGAGAGGGCACCGGCGAGGTTTGCCGCGGATGGTCCCGTGGTCCGCACCAGGATAATCGCCACGCGGGCGTCGGCCAGAAGGAGTCCTTGTAGGCTGCGGCGCTGCACTTCCCGGCGCAGGCTCGTGACGTCGGAGACGTCCGGTAATTCCCCGAGGCGCGCAACCAGCGTGACATCGACCCCCTCGCATGCGACGAGCCATCCATCCGGGCAACTCGGCGCCGGCAGTTGGGCCGCGAGCACGCCCATGTCCCGCGGCGACCGCGCACCGCCCACCGTCACCGGTGGCGCGTCCAGGCGCACGAGACTCAGGAGGGGTTGTCCGCGGGATGGCATCGGTTGCTCCGCTATATCACCACAGACGCCCGCCTTCCGCGCAAGGCAACCCGCGCCACCTCACGCGGGATCGTTACGCGCCGGGATCTCGTCCGTCACGTCAAAGGCGAAACCGCCCTCGTCGTTGCTCGCCATCTCGCGGATGTGACCACGCGGGATGTGATCACCGCCCGCGCTGGTACCACTCGTCGCCCGGGACAAAGGTCGGGCCTGGAGTATCCGCCGCAACTGCTTGATCGGCGGCCGCGGCCGCCGCCAGCACGTCAACGGCCTTCGGCCTCCCCGGCAACACATCGAGGCGCGTCACCACGGTCTGCTTGACGCCCTTGTACTCCTCATGCTTCTTCACGGTCGCGCGCGCGTCGATGACGTCGCCGATCGAGAGTCCTGGCGCACGGGACGCCCACCAGTCGATGCGGTGACTCCCTGAGCATACCGATCCAACGTGCCGCAGTGCCGTCCGCTCCTCGTCCGACACGCCGCTCGGCGCCGCGGGCTGTCGTTCGTCATCATCGACGCAGCCCATCCGGCGCTCGTGCGCCTCCTCGAGGCTGTCACTGCTCACCGGGCCCACGCCTGGGTCCGATGGTCCCCGCGACTCCGTTACCGGCTGCGCGCGATGCGATCACGCTGCAGCTGCTGCATCGCCGCTGCCGCGGCAAATGCGCGTGTCGTGAAGCCGTCCCTGACGGTCTCGACGGGAAGGCGGAACGCCGCAGCCGTACCGGCGATCAGCCATTCGCGCTCGCATTCGGCCAGAATCAACCCTTCAGGGTAACCATCGTCTCCAATCGAATACTCCTTGTCCCATCCCGCGTCGGCCAAGAGCAGCCGGAGGTTCGCGGCGCCCGCTTCGCGAAGAAGAATGGCCTGTTCGCCATACATGTTCTCGTGATAGGACAGGTACTCCAGCGTCTCATGCGGCGGCAGCGTCGGAGGCACACCGCACCCGGGAATATGACGATTCCGCAGCGTGACGATCGCCTGGCCGCGCACCCCATCAACCTTCGTGCTCTCGGCCACTTCGCGCTGGACCGCCAGGGACTCCCGAATGACCCGCACGGCACGCTGGCCGGCCGTCTCGCCGGTCTGCTGACGATACGCGGGGCTTTCGTTCCACAGCAGCTCATGAATCTCCCTCCACGCGGTGCTCATCTGCCGATGCGACTCGGTCAACGGCGCCGCGGCTTCCGCGGAAGCCGCCCGCAGCTGCTCGATCGCGCGTCGTGTCTCCCCGTCCGAGACGGACGTCGTGGCGTTCGGCGCGGTTGGCCCGTGCGCCTGAATCGCCGCATCCCGATGCTCAGGCGCGTGGCGTTCGCTCATCGTCTCGTGTGTCTTCCCCATGGTCCAGTCTCCGAAGCCGGCGAGTTGTCGAGTACCACCTGTCAGAATACGTCCGCGACGCGCCGCACGGTGGCCGCGACCTCTGCCGGCATCAATCGTACACTCGCGCCGTACGCGCCCGGCGTGCGCCGTGACGCAGCCAACACCAGCATCCGACCGGCCTCCGATTCGATGTCCTGCGTTCGCCGATCGTACAGCTCCTGCGCGAGCGCACCCAGGCGCCGGGCGAAATCGCCCGTCGGGACCGCGCCGCGCATCAGGGCGCGACGCAGAACCGCGAGAATCACTTCCGGCTCGCTCGTCCGCACGGAAGTGCGCAGGTTGCGGCGGGAAAGCCGGTGCTCACCGCCCGCTCCGTCGGTTTACCGACGTTCGCGGGGAAGGGGTGCCTCACCTCCATTAGGCGTCCCCAGTGGACCCCAAACCGTTGCGCCGGTTTCTGGGTCAAGGCGGAGCTTCCAACCGCGACGACTCTCGCCAACTGTTGGCACTTCCGTGCAACGTTGGACGTTCTTCGTCAAGTCGCGGCGGGGCGTGGCGAGATTTGCCCGTGCGGTTTCGGCCACAGCTTCACGTATGGAACGATCAAACCGCTGCTGTGTTCGGTTGTTCATTGCATGCTCCGTTAGTAGTGGTCAGTATGGCGCGGCGGGCGGCCGGGGTCACGGTGATAACGGTCACGGGGTCTCGCCACTCTAGCCGGGCCAGATTGCCCCGGCGCATGACTGGAGTGTACGGCCACGGCCTAGGAGCACAGGCCGGCGCGCCCGCGCAAGCGAGCACTACCCGGCAAGAAGAACCGGACGGGATGTCCGTATCACTCTCGGCGTAGCGCCCCGCCGTCAACACGAATCGCTGAATCGCCGGAGCATCGCCTCCCGCAGGGCCGGAGGCAGCGGCGAGGCGCATGGTCGAGACGTCGGAGGGTGACCCGCCGCGACGGTTGCGCGTGCGCCATGGAACGCGACCGGACTGACGTGCGGCGGAGAAACACTGCCGTCCCCTGGCGGTTACCGGGATGCGCTGACGCAGCGCTCCCCGACAGCGTGTACCCGATACGACTCGCTACCACCAGGCTGAGACCGCCAGCGCCGACAACAGGCGCGCGTGGCGCGCGCCCCGTCGAGCGCCTACGTATGCAGCTCGTCCAGGACCAACGCCAACTGTCGGCAGCGCGCGCATGCGGTGGTACCTTCAGAGCTCCCATGACGCGGACACACACCGAATCGGGAGGTCTATGCTCTATCAGATTTGCGCCGCAAGCGGCGCAGGTGAGCTTCGGGACGTCGTCGCGAACGTTACCCACAGGGTCAACGCCTTCCTCGCACAGGGCTGGGAGCCGCAGGGAGGCGTGTGCGTGGCAGTCACGATCAACTGGCAGGGACTACCCGACCACTACTACGCGGCCCAAGCGCTGATACAACGTACTACGCCTTCCTTCCAGTCCATGCGCGATGCAACCAGCGCCGGGAGCGAAACAGCCACGCGTTGAGCCCGAGCCGACGAGTCGATCAGGCCATAGGTGAGAGGCACGCTGGCGGTGCGGAGTAGATCGCCGGACGAGAGCGGAATCGGAGCGCCAGTCATGGCGGGCGCGCCGAGCGCCGCGTCGGTGAGCTGACAACTGTGCACGCGCCGAGCGCTTACTTGCCCTTCGCCGTGGCGAGGAGCCCACGGCTTACCATCTTCCCACGGCCCTTCGCGCGCGGCTTGATCGGCGCCAGTCCCTTGTCACGCTGCAGGCCGTCGCGGTATAGCACCTCGTAGGCGAGCGGCCCGACCTCGACGCGCCGGCCCTTTTCGCGAATACGGAGACCGTGCACGGTCAGCGTCACGATCAGGTTACCGATCTCACGCACAACCTCCTGGGCGGGCACATACTCGTCGGTGCCAGGCTTGGTGAATCCGGGCTTGAGTTTCGTGGGCATGATTCGGTAATGGGAGGGAACGCTACACATCCGACACGACAAGGACGTCGAGATCGAGCCGGCGCACCCACGGAACGGTGCGCACATCCGAGATACGCGCCGGCGAGTGGTACCGAGAGCATGCCACGACCATACGTCGCAGCGGCCATCCGCTCAGCGATCCGCCCGCAGCATGAACGTCACGACCGGCTCGCCCGCGTCACCAGGGCCGATGTCGCAGAGCACCAGTTCGGTCGCAGCGCCGATCCGCACGACAAACGACCAGCGACGGGGACCGAGCGTGGTCACGCTCTCATAGAAGGCGCGGCCGAGGTTCCCCGCGGCCCCACTGGCCGCCGTGGCGAGGAAGAGCACATCGTGCCACACGCCCGAGAGGTCTGCGCCGGCCGCCACAGCCGCACGCATCGCCGCGCCGAGGTGGGGCGCGATCACCACGGAGGGCAGGGGCGTCAAGCCGACGAAGTGCTGCGCCGTCACCGGCGCGAGGTCACCGTGGGCGGCGTCCACCAGCACGCCATCGGCGAGTGCCTGCGCACGCGAGTAGCACGAGATCACGGGCGCGTCAGCGAAGAGCGAAGCAACGGCGGTCATGGGCGGGCTCGGAAGAAGACCCCCAGAGCATGCCGCCCGCGGCGCCCGCAACAGCAAGAGCGCACGCGTCTCCGACCGCCCGCGATGCTGAGACTCGCAGCGCGGCGCACCGAAACAGGTGCATGATGTTAGCCTCCGAGCCATGGATGACGGACCCGGCGTTGTCCGCAAGGAGCGCATGCGACTCCGAGGGAATCGCCGGCACCAGGTCCTCGACCATCTCGACAAGACCCACGAGCACATCATGCCCCGCGTCGTTGGAGTCTCCGGCAAGCGCCCGCTTCGCCGATGCCAACGCGCGTGTCAGCATCGCGCTCCGCCGCTGGCAACGTCCAGTGGCGCGCTGCGCTGCCACGGTGAGGGCGTCGCTTGACAGTGCCTCGTGCTAACGAAACAGGGGAGGTCCTGGCTCAGTCTCCGGACGTCGGACCGCAGTACGCTCCGCTGCCTCAAACTCCTGCTGCTGACGTGCTTCCCGCATCGCCCAGACCGTGTCCTCCGACACGCGGAAGCCGATCTGCCGCTCGAGCGCCGCCCACGCACGCTGGTACACGCGAGCACGCCGTCGTGTGGTCGTGGGCGACAACTCGCCATCGCGGGAGAGATGTTCCGGACAGAGGCTGATGGCGAGGTCGACAAAGGCCTCAAGGACGTCGTCTGCGAGTGGATAGGCAACCGGGAGAGGTCTGAGCATGGGGCTCTCGGATAGCGTGGAAACGGGCTCGGAAGAAGACCCTCAAAGCATGCCGTCCGCAGCACCCGCAGCAGGGAGCATGGACGCGTCACCGACCCAGCCACGGTTCGGGACACCGCCGATCCCCAACACCAGCATCAGGCGACGATCCGCCTCAGACGCCGGCACACATGCGCGTGCTGCTACGGCGCACCGAGTGGCTGGAGCCGTCCGTCCCACGCGAACGACGGCACGACGTCGACCGTGAGGCGCGCCATGTCGGGATGCGCCGGATTGAGGAGGACGTTCTCCCCCCACGGCTTGGAGGTCACCGCGGGGACGAGGAGCGCGACGGAGCGTCCTTCGCGCAGCCATGCACTGCCGTACGCCTGGCTGGCCTGGTAGTCATCGTAATCCCAGCCCGGCACGTCGGTGGCCTCGATCGCTTCGATCACCACCCCAGCCGGGATGTGGATCCGAAGTACCGCGCGGGGCGGGAGCCTGCCAAGTCCCTGCAACCGCGCCAGGGACTCCAGCACGGCACCGGGCTGTGACCGCCCGCAATACACGACCGGTTCGCCCACCACGTGCCACCGGCCCGCCTTCCTGCGCCCGCCGACGCCATCAAGGCCGGTGAATGCGGGATCGGTAAGGCGGTAACACAGACGCTCCGTCGCGTGCGCCCCGCGCTTCATGCTGCGAACTCGTAGAGAATGTCAAGCAGCAGGTCTTCCACCGCGCGGACGCCGGCGGTGTCGATGCTGCACTGCAGCGGGGTATGGCCACCGAGCTGACGGCTCGGGTGCATCAGGAACTCCCGGGCACCCTCGACATCCCCGTGCCAGACATAGCGCGCCAACGCCACCACCGTCGCCAGCCGAAGCACCCGGTCGCCGACCGCAGCGGACACCGTGTCCCGCCGCCGCTTCCACGAGGCATCGGAGAGGATCGTGCGACGCACGACGGTCTGCTGCGACCGCTCCGCCGCCGCCGTGACCACGGCAACCACCGCGCTGGTTGGTAAGCGGCCGGCACGCACCGTCTCTGCGAGGTTGAGCCAGTTGAGACCCCGGGGGTCCGCGGCTTCGAGCCCAAGCACGCTCGCCACCTCTCGCGCTTGGACGGGAAGTCGGTCGGCAGCACGCACGCCTTCCGGTATCGCCGCCGCAGGAACCGTGGGCGGGGCGGCAGCGGGAATCGCGCCCAGTCCTACCGCTTCGGCACCGTCCGGGAGTGCGGTCGCCGCCAAGGCAGCCACGAGCGTCGCGGAGGCCTCCGATGCTCGCGCCGCCTGCGTCGCCACCGCCCGTGTCGCGCCCGCCAAGTCGGCGGCCGCGCTGGCTGCTTCCTCACGCGCGGCTCGCAGATTCTCCAAGATGTGCGCGACGCCCTTCCTCTCGGCATCGTCCGCTTGCACTCTCCGCACGGCATCCCTCACGTAGGTACCTCGCGGCGCAGCGGCTTCGGGCCGTTGAGCCGAGGGACGCCCGGCAGCGGACCCGCCGGATGCGCGCCCTACCAGCTTGGCGCCCGTGGAACCCGCCGCCGACGCCGGGATGGTCGTGGCGCCGGTGCGCTTGGCGGTTTTCGGATCCTTCGAGACATGGTGTGGCACGGTCCCTCCGGCGGTGGGATCACCTGACCCTAAAGATAGGCTCAGGTGACCCGAAGTGCCAGAGGCGCGTCGCCGAATGTCACGGGTGGGCATTGGCAGAGACTGCCAGCGCTCCGCAGCGCAGCAGCGGGGTGCTGGGCGATCGCGCGCAGGCCGATCCGGTGCACGCGACGGCACGCCGACTCGTCTGCCGCTTCCGTACCCGGAATCCAGACCGCAGGGCCGACATCATAGCGTACCTCGGTTGCGGCGGTTTGGTGCCGCCTGTGCGGGGCTTTGAAGCCCTCTCGGTCACGCCGTTGGTGCACCCGCAGGGCCAAACAGCTCCGTGGCCGGACCGTCGGAGAGGCGGAAGGCATCGAGAGCTGCGGCAACCTCGACCGCCTCGCTTTCCGTCTCGAAATCGGCAAGCGCCTCAACCCCGCGGTGCGGGCGGTGACCGAACGCCGTGAAGATCAGCGACTCGCCGACCTTCAAATCGGGAAGCGTCGGCCCATCGACCCGCTCCGACACCCCGTCAGCGTCGACCAGCACCGGCGACACCTCGAACGCGTCAAAGGACTGCAGCTCACCGCGCGTCGGCGCGGCGCTGCCCGGGGTGAGCCACTGGATCGTCGTCATCGTCGGATACCTCTCGCGGGTGAGGGTTGCGTCTGCCCCGAGGGTACGCCCCCTGCCACGCGCACCAGTCGAGCGTCCGTCCAAGCGTCGCCAGTGAGTCCTTCACCGCACAAGCCGCCGCCAGACCAGTGCTTTCCCTCCCTACTAATGGATGTGTCTCACCGGTGCGGCGCAGCGCGTGCTGGCGCCGGTATCCTGGCCATCCGGTCCGAGTGGCTGTCAGGTTGCCACCTCGAGCGCAACGCGCCACGGCTCGGCCGGAGCAGTCACCGAACTGTCGTTCTGGGCCATCAGTGCCAGTTGCACCGCATCGTAGGACCCGCGGGCCGTCGACGGGATGACCGCCACCACGAACTGCGCGTAGGTCGCGAGCAGCCGCCTGTTGGTGCCGTCGGCCACCCGCGCTGCGGTGAACAAGTCGTTGGCCAGCACCGCCGTCAGGAAGCGCTCGAACGGATACGGGTGCGCACCGTCGCGATAGAGCAACAGCTCGCGCACCTGCACTTCCGGCAGTTCGGGATAGGCTGCGCGCAGATCGGCAAAGGTCATCAGCCACTCCAGGCGGGATGACCCAAGCATACGGCCACGCCGCGCCGCATCGGCGCCGAGTCCGGTTGCCCTACTGACGAGCGTTCCTGCCCGCGTGGCGCGTCCCGACAGTCCCGCGGCAACTGCACATACGCACACCGCCCACCCGGGCCAACGGATGGACGGTACAGAGCTGCGGCCCGCCCTACCGCGCGCAGCTCCCTAGGCCAGGGTCACGCGCAATGACTTCATGCTTCTGCGAGACCATCATACCGTCGCGGTACGTCGCCGACACGGTCACCACGCCCACCCGCTTGTACGTCGCCGTAAACGAGCCCTTGCGGTTGTCCGCGAACGCGAGCACTGACGTGTCGGACGACGTCCAGTCGAAGTTGGCAGCCGGCATCCGCACCGTGTCGCCTGTCACTAGCACTCCCACCAACGTCGGCACTCTGGTCTCGTTGAAGCCTTGGCTGACGCACGGCACGTGAATTACCACGAGAGGCAGCGCGAACGCAGCGCTCGTGAAGTTCAGCCACTCACCCTGCGGCGCGCCGGTCGAATAGGCGAACTCCCCGAAGAACAGCGAGCGGATGGGTGGGTGCTGGTCGGCGGTGTCGGGAACGATGGGCACGACCGGCTCCGTCGGCACGCTTCCGCGCCGGCACGCGGCGAGCAGGACAACGACGGTCATCTGGCACATCGAACGCGGGATACGCATGGTCCACTCCCCGTATCGCACACCGAGAGCGTGCGGCGCTGCCGAGCCGCAGCGGTGCCCGCACGCTGGCCCGGCTGCGTACGACGTCACCCCGCCGGCAGCGCACCCGCCCCCACGGCGGGCCGTGCGATCCCGAGGAGCGCCGGCAAGCCGCATCGACGTGTCCGATGTCATCGGCCCCGGGAGGGCCACCCTGCCGAGGCCTCTGGCGTTGCTTGCGCCGCCACAGCGGCGACCTCAGCGCCAAAGCGCCGCCGGCTCGTGGGAGCTGACACGGACGACCGCGCCAACTGCTGCCCGGAGGGCGGCGTCAGGGTGGTCCACTGCGGGATGATGCTTAGAGCATGCGGACCGTCATAAGCGCACCGGCGGCAGCCCCGAGGCGCTTGCCGCCGCGGGCTCATCCGGCGTGCAGCCCTCCGCAATGGTGAGGGCTCTGATCACGGTGTTATGCTCCGCGCCAGACGCCCAGTCCGCGAGAGGCGCCCGAAGCACGGACAGTGTGACGCCATCGCCTGGCGCGTCCCGCGCGCGCAGGGCCGCGAGGTAACCAAGCACGATCACGCCCGACGCACGCCGTCGCCAGCCATCGATCGCGTATGCCGTCTCAACGACGCCCTGCACGTGCGGATGGGCGCTGCGATATCGGGTCCAGCCGCAGCGGGTGGCGGCACGATCGAGCGCACCAGGAAGTGGAGGGTACGGTCAGGGCAGGTCCGCACCACAGCACCTCAGCAGCACCGGCTGGCAGGAGCGTAGCGGCCCGCCGGCACACAACCGTGCCGGGTGGGGAGGCCGCGCGCAAGCACTGGCCCCCCCCTCGGTTCCTTCTCGCCTCAGCGCCGTTCCGTCACTCGCGTGGCACGCCAACCTGGACGCGCCTGCGCGAGGATTGCGGGCACACCCTCCCAGCCCTCGCCCTCGAACACGCCCCGCGCGATCCGCAGCGTGAGCAGTTCACGCTGCGCGGGAGTGAGGAGTGCGATCGCCACCCGGAGTACGTCCCGGAGGTCGCCAACCTCATGATCCGGTTCGCTGTTGTAACCGTGATATAGCGCTGTATCCAGGATGAGGGCGGTCAGCGCGTCCTTATCGCGAAAGTGCCGGCGCGGGCGCGTCGACGGCCTCGGGTCTCGCGGAATATCCGCAGTCTGGTCGGACATGAGCGGCGCCTCAGAGCAAAATGGATAGTCACGATGTAGGCCGCCGTCGTCGCGGAGACGCACAGCAATCGCACACGGCACCTAATCAGTACCGACTGCGGCAGACCCCACAGTGCGCTCCCGGTGCAGCGTCTTGGCCGCCGTTGGGAGCCGATGCAAACCGGTGCGCCACTGCGTGACACGAGTGGATGGTAGGACTTGCCGAGAGGGTACCGCGCGCCCCGACCGCACGAGCCTGGGACGGAGGCCGACTAGCCATAAGGCGGCCGCGTGACCCCGGTCGCACCGCCAGCGCGGCGCTCCATCGTGACTCTCGCTGTCGCTCCACTCCGTGGTGTGCGGCGATCCGCGAGAGGTCACCCCCCTTCGCTTACAGGCTCGGGCCGTTCCCAGTTGCCTGGCATGCGGAGTCGTTCGGTACCCCGAACGGCGCTGACGCCAGGGCGGTGGGAGGGGTCACCGACGACGCAGGGTGAAGAAGCCCTCGCAGCCCCGACACGCCACTCTCGCTAGCGCCGGTCGCCGAAGGCTAGGGCAGGGCAGGGCAGGCCGCGTCAACGCAACGTGATCAACGTAGGGTGACAAACGGAGTGTACCGCGCGGCACGGTCGCATCAGCTTCCGCGTTGCTCACACTCGTCCGCCGCTTCTTTCCTGCAAGGCCCCCGTCTGCCGTGCCCGCAGAGCCCTCGCGTCATCCACCATCCGCCAGCCACGTGGCTGGGACCGGACCCGCACCTACCCATCAGCGCACGCGCGCGGACGCCACCCTACCCGGTCCGTGCCGCACGGACCCTGGCCTCGCAAACAAGACCTGCGCGGTTGCCGGCCACATGGTCAGGTGCGTCGTTGGCAAGCGCGCCGTGTCTCCCGCACCAGCCTCCCCACTGCGGCTGCCGCCGACCGTCAGGGCGCCAGATGTCGCCGCCACGTCGCCTCCCCATCCCTTTTCGCACCCGATACCACCTAGCGTCGCCACGGCCACGCCTGTCCCTCTCGACCGGGAAGCCTCCGCCCAAGCCAGCGCGATGTGCTCCGTCGGCACCCCCCAAAACCCATCGTTCCGAGCACGCAACCCGACGCCACAACAGAAACAGAGAGTTCCGCACCAGCGCGCCTCATACAACCGCGCATCACCCATCGCTCGCCACCCTTGCAAAACACCCCACTCAACTGCGGGAGTGGATAACCCCATCCCCATGTCGGCGAGAAGCTACGGTGCACCGAGGGAAGACGCCAGGTCCGAACGGGCCAATACCCCCACGCCGGAACGGGCGTCGGCGAACCGACGCAGCGGCCCGTTCGACGGGCGGCTTTATGCCCGTTCAGGCACGCCGCTTGGAGGGATGAAAATTGACGGGTTTGCGCCCGCTCGACGGCTGACGCCTGGCGCGCTACCAGATTCGGCGGGCTCATTCCGTAAGGGCCCAAACCCGTCAGAGCGAACGCCAGGGCTCCCATCCAGCAACACGCCGTGCGAGCCGTTTGCGAGCGTCCGCCGCGTGGGGGACGCACCCGCTGTTGAGGAAAAACGGGGAGACCACGGCAACGTCCGGCTGAATTCCTGCGCCGGCGAAGAAGGTGCGGACCTCCTCGACAGCCATCGAGACCATTCGGCTTTCGGCCAGTACGACCTCGACACTCGGGCCAATGTGGTGGAAGATCGGGTCGATTCCGCGCAGAACGCGCCGGAAATCCAGCATGGATTCAGCCGCGAGAATGATACGAATCTCCGTTGGGTCGCGCCGCGAACCGTTGTTGCGATACAAGATATTCAGGCTTACTCGGTCCAACGCCTCAAGGCCTTGGCGCAGCAGTTCCCGCCGTGCGTGCTCGCCTTCCGAGCGCGGAACCGTCCCAAACCGCGCCTGTCCCGCCGCTTTCACGTAGGGCGCCGCGCGCTTGCTCATCGCGAGGCGCCAACCTTCGGCGAAGCGCGTCTGGAGCATTTCCGTCTGTTGAGCGAAGAGGGCCGCCCTCCGGGCCTTCAGCGGAACCCGCCGCCGGATGCGGTCGCCGATTCCGAGAACGTCGCCGCCTTCGACCGTCAAGGTGAAGCCGTTCCGGGGACGTCCCACCATGCCAGGCGCCGCAAGGGAAACCGGCTTGAGCAACCGACGCCGCACCAACGCCTCGATGTTCTTGTGCGTCGACCGGAAGTGCTTGCCCACCGCCGCGTCGTACTCCCGCCAAATCTGGAACGGCGTGACGACGCGGAAGTAGTCCACGAATCGGAGAAGTGACCGGACATGGCGTACCCGCATGGGGTGTTTTGGCAACGCCTCGCCACCGTCCGGGAGGTAGGCGGGCGGCAACTCGGACGGTTCATCCAGCGGAACGACGGGTGATGTCATGGCAGGGAGACAGGGGTTCCTTTCGACAGAATAGCGTGTGCGTCTGCTGCATTGACGCGATCCGAGCGCCACACCGGGTGCTTCAAGACGCGATGGGCCCGCCTCGCGATACGCGCGTCCGAGGCGACGAAGACGCGGTGAGCCGGCACCGCCCGGGCCTTCTGTGCGATGTCGGCGTTGCGATACGCCGCCGAGATGTACTCCACCTCGAGAGCAACGTGGCTACCCTGCGACGTCCGTACGATCACTTCGGCATCCAAGGCCAACGCTTGCCCATGTCCACGCCCCTCGCGGAATGCTCGCCGAAACGCACGGGAACGCAGGTCCTCGTCGCCCGCGAAGCGTGCGACCGACCAACCCGGACCCGCCGCGGCAAGGAGGTCACCGATGAAGTCCACCACCGCGAGGTGATGGTGCATTCGGTCTAGGCGGGGCGGCCGGACCGTCGGCACCTGGAACCGCCGCATCATGGCTCCGGTCATCTGCCATGCCCGGAGCCACGGGGTCCGGAGGGACGTCTTCTCGATCAGGCCCTTGTCGATGAGCTTCTGCAGCTTGGCCCGTGCCCGTCGGGCGCTTGGACGGTCCATCCCGGCACCGAGCGCAGCGCAGGCCACCGGTAGGGTGAGAGGGCCAGCGGCGAAGTGCGGGAGGTGGCGGTGGATGCTTCCGAGGCAGCGGAGCGCCTCCCGGCCGCGCTCGGTGAGCCGATATTCAGCGTGCGCGGGCTCGCCGATGGCAGCTTTTGGCGCAACGTCAATCGTTGAAAGGACTCTCTTCGTCGTTAGCTCGCGCAGCAGCCGAGTCGCCTGCGCCAGTTCGGCGTGACCCAACGCCGCCCGCGGAATCCCCGTCCGCATCGACGCCACCTGCGCCGTCGTCATCGTCTGAAACGTCGCGACCAAGAGGGCTACTTCCCGATGCCGCCGATCCAGCGCCGGCGGATACCGAACGGGGGCGAGTGAGGGTCGCGTGGAATGGGAAGGCGTCGAGATCGGCAAGCGTTACCTCGGACAACGCGCCATCAGCCGCGAACACGCGGTTCCGCAGCGCGGTGATAGGGGAGGAGAGAGCACCGACGGCAGCCTCGGCGTCGTTGCCAAACCGCAGGGTGACCAGGTCGAGCAATGCCGGATCCTCAGCATCAATGGCTTCGGCCACCGAGCGGTAGAGCGCGACGAGTGCACGCGCCTCGCGGTCCACCAGCTGGGTGCCTGCGGGCGAGAGTCCATCGATTCGCTCCCAGGCACCGGCGCTCCCGAGCACGGCGGGATCCCATCCGTGCTTGGCGGCGAGACTCTCGAGCGACGCCGGCAGCCCGTCAGCCATCCGCGCCGCGGTTGCCGCCGCATCGAGAAACAGCGGGTGACGGGGGGGCAGCTCGAGCAGGCCCCAGAAGACGGCGAGCGCCGCATGGCTATGGGGAAACGCCACAATGCACGCCTCCCGCTGCAGTCCGAGGCTCAACTGCGACTCCGCATCATCCAGGAACTCGAGCGGCAGGATGGCTGTTCCGTGTTCTGACGTGAAGCGCAGGGCTCGCAGCCGTCCTTCGGCATCGGCGATCGCGCTCGCGATCAGGAAATAGGTGCTGGTCACGAACTTCGTGAAATACGGCAGCGACATCCGATCCCCGGACACCATGATGACCGGATGCGGCGGCTGCGGCGTCAGCCGCAGGTGATCGAACGGGGCGATCCGCTCGAGATGTTCCTCGTAGAACAGCGGGGTGCGCATGCGCCGTGGCCGTCGGTTGCCGTCCCCATCAAAGACCATGGCGATCGCCTCGGCGCTGGGCAGGTGCACCAGTTCGTCGGCGGGGAAATACGCCTCCGTCGCCACCTGGACCCCGACGTTCTGTCCGAGCATTTCCGTGCGGCCCATCAGGTGCACGCCGCCCTCGACGCTCGTCGTTTCGTGCACGCTCGTCCGGAGCACCTCGCGCTCGCCAATCATGGAAGCGAGCACCGCACCCGCCTCCGCGTTCGGCGCGGTCATCACGAGATTGGTGCGGAAGTTGTCGTTCAAGACGCGCGCAATGGCCTGGTCGGAGCCGGTCTGTCCGAGAGACTGGTGCGCACCGATCGCGGGAACCCGCGATTCCCGGCTCACGCTGAGGAAGGTCGCGAGCGAGCCGGTGACGTAGTAGTGCATCTCATCCAGGACCAGATAGACGAGCCGCTCGCGGTTCATCCCGCGATCGTTCAGCCGTCGACGGGCCACCTGCTGGAAGTCGAGCGACGTCAGAATGCCCAACGTACGGCCCACCTGGTCGTACTGGTCCATGGGCAGCCGTAGCACGACGATCTTGCCTTCGTTGAAGCACTGCGCGAAGCCCGCGAAGGTCGGTTTGCCGTCCGGGGACAGAAACTCGCGCAGTTCGCGTTCCACGAACAACGCGAAATGGCTTTTGATGCCGCTGAGCACCATCGTACGCAGCTTCGATGCCTCGCTGGTGTCGCGATCGAAGTCGCGGAAATACGACACCACGTTCGGGTCAATGCGGTAGCCCGTGACGGCCCGGCCGCGCCGTTGGACCGCTGCGTCCTCGCGCGCATTGAGCGCGGCCAACGCCTCGGCCTGATCGACGTAGCGCGCCCGCAGACTCTCGTCTCGAGCGAGTTCCAGCAATCGCATGATGGTCAGCTGAGACGGATCCACCGCGAGGATGAGCTGGATGGCGTTCGCCAGCCACTCCGACATCGTGAGGCGGTAGAAGTCAGGACCCGTCTCTCCCTCAGCCACGACGCGCGCGCCTTCCACGATCTGTGACGCCAACACCGTCGGGTTTTCGGTGATTAGGAGCGGGTTGTACGTCCACGGGCCGCCCGGGCGCAGGACGATCACGTCGTCCCCTCGGCCGGCCGCTGCTGCCGCCTTCATCACCCACTCTGACAGGTTGCCCTTCGCATCAATAAGGAACATGCCAGGCCGAGCTTCACGGTGGAGCCGAGCGCGTTCCTCAACCGAGGGCGCGTCAAGCGGCACCGCTGCATCATCGGCGCCCGGGGCGGGGAACTTCTGCAGAATCTGCCACACGAGGTTCTTGATGACGCCTTCCGTCTTGCGAGACCCAATAGCGCCAATGGCGCGCAAGTTGCCAACGATACCCTGAGCGGGAATGGTCACGAACGGCGACGCTTCGCAGGGATCCGTCGACAACTGCGCCGCGCCCGGCATCTTCCCGTCCCAGGTCCAGCCGCGACCGAGGAGCAGGTCGTCGCAGAAACGCAGGTCCGGATCCGGCGGGTAGGGCGGTAGCACGACCGGGTACGGGTCGTTGCGATGCGCGTAGCCGTACAGCGCCGCAGTGACCGCGCTGATCGCGCCAAGCGTGGCCAGCAAGGACACCGGGTCCCGAAACACCGTCGCGAGCCAGCGCACGAAGCTTACCGGGGCGCTGCTCTCACGACGCGCATAGATCACCACCAGCCCGAACACGACACTCGCCAGGGCGACGATCAAGTAGCGCCGCAGCTCCTTGAGGCGATCGCGACGTTTCTGCTTTTCACCCGCACGGGTTTCGACGCCTCCCAGGAGCGTCGGCTTCGTGATCTCCATGAGCCTAGGATAGTGCGCGGCACGGGATGACCGTCCAACCGCCGGCGCCCTACTCTGACGGTATGGCGCTCTCCTCGTCCGGGTTTCTCGAGCACGCGGCCACCCTGCTTCTGAGCAGCACCGTCCTGGCGACCGCTGCGATCGGCGGCGCGCTGCTCGGCAGTTTCGGAGTCGCCTCGGCGTTCGCCTGGCAGCGGCGCAAGCACAAGGGCGCGTTCTATCCTCGCGATTGGCAGCCGCGCTCCGAGTGGCTCGCACGCCGCCCGACCGACGGCAGCGACAACCGCTTCACGACAGCGACGACCGACGAGGCCATCCGTCAGGGCATGGCGCCACTCGGTCGCACGCTCCCGCTGTTCATCCCGATTCCGATGTCGTCCTGGGTACCACTCGCCGAAGCCCGGCGCGTGTGGATCGAGTGGTTCAGTCGGCCGATCTTCCTGTCTCGACAGAAACGCGTCGAGCATATCATTGTCACAGGCCCCACGGGACGGGGCAAGTCCACCGGGTTCATCTATCCGTGGCTGGCCTACGACACGCTGATCAACTGCTCCGACGTCGTGATCGACGTGAAGACGCCGGAACTCTTTCGGGTGTTCTCGCAGCCGTACGCGGAAAACGGCAAGCGCGTCCTCTTCTTCGATCCTTGGCTCCCGCACGCCACGCTCGCCTACGAGCCGTTGTACCGTGCCTCCGACGCAGAACGCACGCGACTCGCGCAGCAGATCATTGAATACATCCCCACCGCCGAGCAGGTCAGCAAGGACTCGACGGCGCAGTTCTTCGAGGGGCAGGCCCAAAAAGTCCTGCGGAGTCTGATGGATCTGGCCGACATGTGGCCGCGCCGCTACTGCAATCTCCCGTGCATTCAGCAGCTCGTAGGCCTCGGAGGCAAGGCAGTGCTCGAGGCGTATAGTCACGCCCAGAAGTCGCTCCCGACCACCGAGGCTGTACTCGCCGCGGTCGAACGCGTCCTGACCGCACCGGCGGACCGGCTGCGCGGGAGCCGAGTGGACGGGCGCGTTGTGCGCGATCCCGATCTGCATGACGCCCTGCAACTGCTCGACCGCATGGGCTTCGAAATCCAGCGCGTCGTCCGCGCGATGCGCCAGGGTGACGCCCCGCTTCCTGGCCCCATCGCGTCAGACGTCCGCGAGCAATTGCGAACCGCCCTCCAGCGCCGTCTGCGCGCACGGACCGACGCGCTCCGGCAGTCGCTGATCAACATCAACGATTTCCTGCAAAGCGCACCGGAAACACAGAACAGCACCGTCAACGAACTCGCCAACAAGCTCGCGCCCTTCGCGTTTCCCGCCGTGGCGGCGGCGTTTAGCCGGGACGAGCTGGACATCGAAGCACTCATCCGCGAGCCCAGCCTGCTGCTCATCGGCGCACCACTCGAGGAGATGCAGACCGGTGCAGGGTTCGTCGGCTCGCTGCTGACGAAACAGCTTCTCAAGCTGCTCGAAGGCCGACCGGCCCGCGTCGCCCGAGACGAACCGGGCATTGCGTTCCATCCGGTCTACCTGCACCTCGACGAGTTCGCCAACCTCGGCTTGCGCAATCCGGACGGACCGATGTCGACCCTCCGATCGTTCAACGTCGGGATCGACATTCTGATTCAGGACCGCGGCAAGATGAAAGCGATGTACGGCGAGACCGTCACGACGATTGAAGCCAACGCCCACACGCAAGTTGTCCTGCCGGCTACTCACCCCGAGACCACGCAGTACGTCGGGGAGACGATCATGGGCAAGGTGCGCCTCGTCCGCCGACAGAAGAGCCGAACCTCGGGCAAGGACGGTACGCATACGATCAACGAGAGTCTTGAGGAAGTGCCGTTGATGTCGGGCGCCGACATCAACAAGATGCGCATCAACGGCCGCCCGCGCCGGGACGTGGCCCTCCAGATCAACGCGCCCGCGGCGTTCCCGTTCATCCCGGTACCGTTTTGGAACGACCCGTTCATTCGCGGGCTGTTGAAGATGCGCCGCGAGCCGGCGATGCCGCCCGACGCGCCCCTCACGACGCGGCTTCGCGTGTGGATCGAGCGCCTGCGGGGCCGCCTGGAGCCAACGCGTTCCGACACGACGTACCTCACGCGCCGCCAGTTCGGTATGGACGAGAAGCGCGATCCGTTCGCGGATTCGCTCGACTTCATGCTCTCGGTGCGCCCGATCACTCCGGATGCGTTGCAAGCCCCGGTGCTCGACCTCAAGGCAATCGGCGTGTCGGAGCCCAATCCCGACGAACAACTGAGGAAGAGTGGCGCCCAGACGCCCCGTTCCTCCGCTCCGCCACCTGCGGCCGTGACGGACAGGGCACAGGGCGCGACGGCGCCCCTCGGGGTTCCCGCAGTCGGGATCGCGGGGCCGTCGGTCGGGCCTGAGGTGGTGCCCAAACCCTTGGCCGCGAACGCTGTCCCGGGGCTTGTCGCCCTGCCCACCGGCGGTGCGCGCTCAAGTGTCGCGCCAGTCGGGCCGCTGCCGCGCTACTCGCGCGACCTCAAGACGCTCTGCGACCTCGATTTCGATGCGACCGAACCGCCGGCGCTGGATCCGGCCGGTGCGCCTATCACCTCCATTGCCGACCGACTGGCGCTGCTGCGCGTGCTTGACGCGCAGGGACTCCTGGAGGCTCCGCGATGACCGCCGTGCCTCGCCTGATCTGTTGGTCGACGGACGCCGCGCCAGGCGCTTCGCGGACGGACGATGACGGCCGCCTCGTGCACATGGTCGATGCGCCGGCATATTTCTGCGCGCGCCTGTGGACGTGCTACAACCCGCTGCAAGTCTTCATGGAGATTGTCACGCGTTGCATCGGAACCGACGAAGTGATGCTGGTCGCGCTCGATGATGCCGTCGCGGCGTTCTATTGGAAGACGTGTGGAGGGTACTGTCTGCCGATTCCGGTCTTGCAGGGGCTCCAACGTGCGCGCACGACGCCCGGTGGTGATGCGCTCCTCGCCTGGGCGATGCGATGGCCGGCGCAATTCCTTGCAACGACGGAACTGCCGGCGGCCTTCGCCGTACACTTGAAAGCGCGGGCCGACGTCCTCACCGAGACTCCGGCAACCAACGCCCTTCCGCTCGTGGAAATGGGCGAGCTGCTGGCCGATCTCCTGCTGCTCCAGGCGGCGGCCGCCATCGACATGCGACGCGCCGAGCGGCAGCGAACGCCCACAACGCCGCGCGGTGACATCCTCCTCCAACTCGACCAGGCGGGCCAGTGGCAGTACGACAGGGCACAGGATCGTCTGCTCCATCCCGATCGGTGGTTCAACGACCTGCCGCCGCTCGCGAAGCAGCGCGCCATGGATCTCGCAACCCTCCAGAGTCGCTCCGCACCGCACGTCCTCACGGCTTAGCACGACCACACAAACCGAGCGCGCCTCCTCAAGGACCTGAGGAGGCGCGCTCGGTTTGTGACGCCTAGCATCACCCGGGAGACCCCCCGGCTTGGCCGGGGGATACTTACTTGCCGAGAAACCGCGGCCGACGCTTCACGAAGTCGAAATACTCGCCCGTACGAGGCAACCGGGTCGGCATCACGATCGGTGCCGGCGTGCGTCCGACGATCCGTTCTGCCGTCGCAGCCTTGAGTCGCATAATGTACTCGGCCGCCATGGCATGCAGATCCTCAACACTCGAGCCGGAGGCCGGGTTCGCCGCTTCCGCGTAGAGCTCTTCGTACGGACGCGAGAAGATCATCCGGAGCGCGTCGATCATCTCCTCGTGTTGCGGCATCGCTCGCGGAGCGGACGAGAAGAGCCTCCACGCCGGATGCGGCGCGGCCTCACGGGACGGCAGGGCCAGCATGGGCGGGACGCGACGCGCGCGCGCCCCACGACGCCGCACCCGCCACCGCCCGGTCTGCAACACGGCCACGCATTGCATGAGCGCCCACAGCATCGCCGCGAAGCACGCTTCCGTTACGAGGGCGCGCCCCACCGCCGCCACGCCGGCCGGGAATGCCGAGTACCAGAGCAGCGTGATGCTGGCGGCCAGGGCGAAGCCGAGCCAGACCGTGCCCGCGAGCGCCTCAAACAGAGACGCCGGGCGCCACCACGAACTGCGAAGGGTGTTGTCCGGCGTTGCGTTCATCGGGGCTCCGGGCTCAAGACTTCGCGGGCGGTTTGCCGTGCTGGTCCAGCAGCGCCGTCGCTCGCTCCACCAGCGCCTCCTCCGCCTGCATGTGTGCGAGCAAGTCCTGCTCGCGACGCCGCGCCATGTCGCGCGACTGCCGCTCATTCGCAATGGCGCGCCACGCGAGCGCGAAGAGCAGCGTGAACAGCGCCGTCACCAACACCAGCAACGTCCCCACAAACGTCGGCACCCGAAGGCTCAGATAGAGCCCGACTCCCCATACGCCGGCCGACACGCTCGTAATGCGGTTCCAGCTCCTGAGCGTCTCGTCCGATTGTCGCGTGAAGATCGAGGTGTACTGGCCCTCGACCCCAAGCGACGCATCCAACCCCGCCGTCGGCTCTCCCGGATGCGACTCGTTGGCGGCCATCACCGATTCCCCTCAGAAGTGAGCAACGCGTGCAATCCACGTACGAGCGGTCCCAAGTAGCGGACCACGATGGCACTGCTCGCCAGCAGCGACGAACCCGCCACGCCGAAGAACATCGCATACAGCGCCTGCATCGGCCGCCCGATCACAAACACCGCGCCTCCGATACACCACACGCCCCACACGACCCCGAGCCCAAGCAGTACGGTTGGGAGCACGCGCTCGGCGCGCTCGAGCCATTGATCGATCAGCATCAGGTCGCTCCCAGCGGACGGTCATCCAACTCGATCACCAAGCGCCCGGTGCCCACGACATCACGGTACACGACACCTCGCGGCGGTCCCGCCGGCACCGCGACGGCCATCGTCAGCCCGTGATGGAGTCGACGCAGTCGCCAAATCAGGTCCTCCGCCATGTCTCGGATGTACGACCAGTCATCGCCCAGCGCCGACACCGGCAGTCCCGTGAGCCATTCCGCAGCCGCGAAAATCTCGGCCGTGGTCGGTGCGCGACCACGCTGGAGCGTCACCTCATGCCGCGTCTGGGTCATCATCGGCTCTTGGTCGAGTTATCCACAGTCTAGGGCGCCGGATGCCGGTCCGCACATCACCGGTAGTACTGGAGTTCGACGCGGCGACCACGAGCGGCGTCCGTTATCGCCTCATCAGGCCCCATGACAACCACCGAGACGCGCTGCGGGTTCACGCCCGGCACCAGCGACACAAGCACATCCCGCACCGCGCTGGCGCGCGCTTCGGCCATCTGGTAGGTCTCGCGCCGAGTGCGGGTGGGGCTGTCCCACCCGCGCAAGACGATCACGGTGCCCGGCACTTCCGCGAGGAGCTTCGCAACCCGCTCGAGGCGCGGCAGATCGTCCGCGCTCACGGTGGACGACTGATCCTTGAAGAAAAGCGTCAGTCGCTGCGGTCCGCGATAGCTCGAGGCCGCCTGTACGAGGCCTGCTTCGCTTTCACCGTCGGAGTGTTGCAGGAGCATGGGGACAGATGGCACGAGCGGTTCCGTCGACGGATCCACGGGTGCCACGTCCGCCGGCGGTAATTGGGCGATGGAGAAGGTTGGAACGTGGACGCCAGGTGCGCGAAGCGCGACACCTACGAAGACGCGCTGCAGTCCGGGCACGGAACGCGGGCTTGATGCGCCACCAACAAACCAACTGGCGCGCACCGGCGTGTACATGTGCGCGTAGCCCACCGTCACGTCGACAAGTTCGTGGACGCGCCACCGCAGGTCGACTCCCACCGTTCCTTGAAGGCTCGTCGGATGGACCCCTCCGCCCTCACCGGCGCCGCCGATCTGCGCCCACTGCACAACACCCGCTCCGACGCGCAGGTTCGCGGCGACGGGTCCACGCGACACCAGGGCAGGGGTGTACGCGACGGTGACGGCGTTGCCGCTCGTCACCCGGCCCGGTGACACCCCGACGTACGACGTGCTTCGCGTACTGAGACGCGTCCATGCCACGTCGAAGCGACGCCAGGCCGACGCGCCCATCCCGACAGCGAGTTCGAACCCACGCGCTGCGCGCAGCGGCAACCCGCGATCGCCCGCCGGCATCTGGTCCCAGCCGAACCGCACGTGCGCCCACGTGGGCGTCGGAGGCGCCGGCCAGTCCTTGGTCGGCGTCCACTGCGCCGCCAGCGGATCAGCGGTCACACCGAGCAATGCAGCGACTACCGGGAAGAACCGAAGCGCACGGGCAGGCATTGGCGACTCCACAGAGGGACGTTTCCTTGCAGATTAGTGCGCCGGACGCGCTGAGGGTGCGAAGACCCGGATGCGGCCATTCCGGTTCTCCGCGCGCAGGCCCGTCTCATCGACCACGAGAATGCCCGGCGCGAAGGTCGTGTCGGTCGGCACCGTGCCCAGATTGGCGGCGAGATATTGTCGCCAGTACCCGCCCAATTGATCGAGCAGCGCGGTCTGCTGCGCGGTGTCCAGCGAGTCGAATGGCGGCGCCAACATCAGGTAGAGGTTCCCGAAGTGGTCCACATCGAACGCCTCAATGGCATCACCATTCCCGCTGTTCAGCGTTGCCACCCAACGCGCGGCAAGCGCTCGCGAGCCCGTTGGTGTCCCTGTGAGCGGCAGGGGTAACGCTGGTGGTATCACCCGTCGCGCCAGATGGCCGCGTGCCAGCGCGGCCGGATCGAGATCGTCCGTCAGGCCGGTCGCGGCGAGGACCACGAGCGCGGCGAAGCCAAGCACGGGAAAGAGCGCCACCAACATCCAGCGCCGTCCCGTCGCGCGCCGGACGGCTGCGCGCTCCAGCGCACGGATCGAGGCATGTGGGGCCGGCACTATCGATACACGACCACCGGCCCCGTCTGCGTGCGCGTGGCGAGCAGCGTACCATCGGGTCCTGCCAGCGAAATCACCGGATGGCCTCTCGACAGATCCACTGCGAGACCCATCTCAATCCGGAAGCTGGTGTAGCCGACCCCGATCAGTTCCATGACCTTCTGGCGCACGTCGGGCGCGAGCGCGGACCACGCGGCGGGATCGCCCACGTAAAGCACGAGGTTGCCGTTGCTGTCACGTCGCCACGTCTGGAATCCGAGTGGTAGCTTCGCGGCAACCGCGCGCAGGAAGTGGTCGAACTTCAGATCCTCGCTCAGGCTGTCGCGCGCCATGCGCAGCGCCGACACATGGTCTTCGGCAGCGAGCGTCGAGGCAGCGACCGCCCGGCTGCTGTCGCCAGCGCGTCCCAGCGCAAAGCCAAGGATGAAGCCCAGCATGAGGGACAGCGCGATCCAGGCCCGCACTTGGGCAACCGGGGCTGTCGGGGCCGTCGGGGCCCGATCATCGAGCGTCGGAATAGTAGAGCTGGTCATCAGCGCCCCGGAAGGCCGAAGACGAGATAGAACGACACGCCTTCGGCAAGGCGGACCTCATTCTGCAGCTCCCCGCCGGTGCCCCCCAGCTGGCTTTGGGCCATCTGGACCATGTTCGCACCGAATTGCGCACGGAGTATATCTCCAGCGGACGGGGCCAGGTAGGCGGACCTCGGCTGCGTCCCGTTCGTCGCGGCAATGCCGAGCGCCGCCGCCGCCAGGGCTTTCGTCGTGCGCGATACCATGCGTCGGTTCACGACGCCTTCAAGGCCGAGGAGGTTCGTCTGCATGCTCATCGCCAGTCCGCGCACGCCGGAGATCGTGTGCTTGTCCGGTGCGACAAAGGTTTCGCACGCGAGCAGGACGCGTGCCGCCGTACCGCCGGCGCCCTGCCGGACGTCAGCGCGGCAGAACGCCACCGAGCCGCGCGGGACCAGGATCGCTCCCGTCTTGCTGCGCAGGCTGGCATCCACGCGCGCTTGCACAGCGGCCACATCCGCCGTCAGGGAGGAGAAGGGAAGGAGCAGCGTCGCGGCGACCTTCGTGCCTGGTACGACCTGATCGTTGAGCCCCCCCGTCGTGCCACTGAATGCCCCCGCGACCGCGCTGCCGTTGGCGCCCCCCGTCGCGTCCTTCGCGCCGCCACCTGCGGAAGGCGCGGATGGGCGCACTGTGGCACCTTCGCCCAAGACCGGCTCTTCGAGCCGTTTCCGCAGTCGTTCGCGTTCCGCTGCCGTCTCCGCGTCACGTGCACGCGCAATCGAGTCGCTGCGCTGACGCGCGAGCTCAGCGGGTGTGGGTCCGCTGGGCATCGGTACGGGTCTTGGCAGAGACTCGACCGGCACTGGTCGATAGGAGCCCGCCAGTGCTCGCTCGGCCGGCGCACCAGCATTTGTACCGGGCGGTGCGCCGGCTCCCGTGGTCCGTCCCGGCTCGGGCGCCAGCGACCGACCGGCCGACATCGCAGGCGTCCCTTGGGCTCCAGGCAGCCCCACACTAGGCGCGCTGGTCGGCATCGCTCCCGCGGAGGCAGTCGATGCACCCGCCATGGCGTCGGCGGTCGACACGCCCGTCACGGTCGCGATGGACTGCGCGCTCGTCGGGGACGCCGTCGTCACGCGGGCTTGGCGCGCCGAATCCTCCTGTGCCGCCGACTGCTGCTGGGACTTGGCGTGCGCGGCGGCGTTCGAACGGCGTACATAGACAATAGCGAGCAACGCCAACCCCGCGACGGCCAAGATCGCCCACCACCGCCGCGGGGCTGCTGACGCGCGGTCATTCTTGTTGATCCGCATTCCCATGGCCTGTGACAGCGAATCGGGACGCAAATCAGGCGCATTCGCGGCATCAGGTGGCGGCGCGGCCGCCGCAGACCCGGGATCGCCGCTCGTTGCTTCCCGGAGGGCCGCAAGGTCCTGGTCGAGTTCCGCAGACATCTCAGTCGTGCCTCACGGGAATCGGGGCGCGGACTGCACGACGACGCGCAATCCGCCGTCGGCGCCAAGCGTCACCCGGAACGTGTCATCCGTCCGGTAGGTATCCGGCACGTCAAACACCAACAATCCGTCCGCCACATGACCGGACGGCACGGTCACCCCCCCGCGCGAGTCTTCGAAATCATAGACCTCGAGCGGCTTGCCCTTGCGGCGCACCATGGCCACGCGAAACTCCAACGCCTCAAGCGGCTTCCGCGTGAGATTCGCCACGCGGTAGCTGAGGTAGAACCGCTCGACGCTCGAAGTCACGTGCAGCCGAACAACCTTCACGAGCTGCATCGTCACGCGATCGCCCACGGCGTTCAACGCGGACTGCTCTGCCTTCGTCGCAAACGTGCCTTCCGTCGCGCCGAGCAGGAGCCGGGTCCGGAAGAGTTGTTCGAGCCGCTCGGCCTCCGTCGCGCGCGCGATCGCTTCGAGGCGCTGCGCGGTGGCCCGTTCGGTGGCACGCACGTGCACGGCGACGGGATCCGTGAACCGCAGCACGTACAGCGGATGGCTCGCGGAGTCGATGCGGATCTGCAGCGGTACCGTCGTGTACGCGGAATCGTCGAGGAAGACGGCCAGCGGGGTCTCGCCACTGAAGTCCTTGGCCTTCAGAATGATCTTGTTCGCGAACTTCTCGACGGTGACCAAGCTCTTGGCCGCAATGCCGTAGTTGAACACGGGCAGCGGAAACTCGATCACGGTGAAATCCCCGGGTCGGATCGCGACCGTCTGCACCTCACCCGGCTTCATGTCGAGATACGTCACTGCTCGCGATGGCGCGCCGAGAATGCGTCCTTCCTCCGCTGGCAGGCTTGGTGACTGCGCGAGTGCGGGACGCGCGAGCAACGCGAGACCAAGGCCCAGCAGCGCGCGGCGCATCAGAGGACGTCCTTGCTGTCGTTGGAGACGATTCGCAGCCCGAGCGGGTAGATCTTGCTCGGCACGACCTGCTCCAACACCAGCGTGAAGGACACGGGTTTCTCGAAGGGACGCTCCCGATAGACCGTCGCATTGGTCATGTGCACCGTCCCACGCACGCTGACCCGTAGGAAGCGCGAACCGAACGACTCCACCCGCCACGAATCGTCCAGCAGGATGAGGTCATACTTCGCGCCCGCACCGACAACGACGGTGGCCAGGTCCGCCGTGCGCACGCGCTCGATCTCGACCGTCTTCGCGGAATCACTCATGCGCGCGAATGCTTCGGCAAGCCGGTCGTTGAGTCCGAACTCCTGGTACTGGTACCGGTCCCTGAGGAACCCGCCCGCCACCGACTGCACCTGGACGAGGTTGTACTTGTTGTCTCCAACGGCAACCCCCCCGGTCGCACTGCACACGGCCACTGCTCGACCCGAGGCCATGTCCACCAGCTGCACCGCTGGCACGTACTTCTGGGTTTGCCGGTAGTTCGTCCATACCAGAACGATCAGGCACACGACGAGGAGTGCCACGATGCGCCACATCCACACGACGTGCACGTACATCACTGGGTAGCGCGCCGTGCCATCCCCGCGATGACTGGGCACCACGAGCGCGTCAGCCTTCTCCGTCGGGTCAGCCATACCTGCTAGGGTAGTGTGCCGCCCATCCGGATGGTGCCCGCGTAGCGGGTAGTTCCCAGTTAGTGGATGAACATCTCAACGTTGATGCGATCGCGGTATGCGCCGGCGGATTCAGCGGACTTCTTGGGGTATGCCTGTTCCACGGACTGCCGCACCTGCTGCTCGATCTGCGCAGCCTGCAGGCCAGGAGACGCAGCGCGTGCCGTCTCGAACCGGGATCCGGCGGTGCCGACGTACGAAACGGAAGTACCGCCCGAACGCACGAAGGCGTCCACATCGAGCCCGAAGCGCCCCGCGTGCGTACCGGTGGGATCGGTGGCGACGTTTTGCCGGATGAACTGCCCGTTCACATAGGTGGCGGCCGCTCGCTTCGCGAGCACCTCAACAAGCCCGGGATACTGGGCGTGCGCGCCTGGGACGCGCGCTACCTGCTGCACGATCGCCCGCTGCTGCGCCGGACCAGCCGCATTCCAGATCGGCTGGTACGACTCTCCGGCCGTCGTCGTCGCCATCCACTCATGCAACCCCTGCTCCACTTGCGTGTCATCCACGAGCGGGGCGAGGCGAGACGCGAGCACCTGCGGTGGATCTCCGTAGTCTTCGGTGAACGACGGGTGCAGATGACGTGCCATCACGCCGGCACCGGAATCCGGGTCGACCTTGAGCATCTGGCCGACCTGATCGCGCCGTGCCAACTCGCCATCCTCCATCGCGGTCGCGCGATGCGCGGCGAGGACCGCTGAGGCGCCATCCTTGGACCGGGTCGCCAGATCGCTGAGCCGGACCTGCCGTGGCTGCATGCGCGCTTGCATCCGCTTGGAGAAGAAGCCAGCGAGCGCAGCGGTGTTCGGCGACACCATCCCCGCGATCGAACTCAAGTTCTGGTATTCGATGTCGGTCACCGGATCGGCCAGCGTGCCGATGTCATCGTGCGACGCAATGGTCTGCACGGCCGCGAACAGGTCCGGATCGAAGGATGACGAACCTGGCGTCACCAGGGACGCGAATTGCGCCTCGCCCGTCTCATCGACGGCAAGGTGGTGGTACGGTACCCGTTCATTGGGTGGCCGAACGGACACGAAGCCGCCCAATCCCTTCGCCTTGAGTTGGTCGGCAACAATCGCGAGCGCCTGCGACCTCGCCTCGCCGTCCGCATCGCCCGCCGCGACCTGCGGAGGGACGAAGAGCGGTGTACCGTCCGCCCGCAGCATCTCCGTCGGAACAAGACGGCGGTCCGTCGGGCGCAGGGTGCCACTCGGGCCGGCAGGGACCACGCCCACCGGCGCGCCGGCACCCAGACCGCTTGGCGCACCAGCGGCGGCAGGAGCGCCGGGCGCTGCAGCGCCGTCAGTCGCCACCGCCGCCGGCGGACCCCAACCGCCTCGTGTTGGCACCAATCCGGACGCGTCATCAGCCGAGACCGCGGCCGGCGGCTGTTCCGCCCGCGCCTTGTCGCGCTCGGCGCGTCGCTGCTGTGCTCGGTCAAGCAGGCGTTGGGACGCCTGGAACATCGCCGACGGACTACCAGCCGTGAACGCCGACACCTCGGTGAACGACCGGGCCATGTCGCCCACGTCGCGCCCCAACAGCCCCTTGCCGATGCCGCCCGTCGCCGCGCCACGCAGTCCCTGCCAGCCCACGGAACCAAAGCCGCGCATCGCGCCACCAAGACCCTGTCCGGCGATGTTCATCAGGCCACGGAACCCGCCGACGCCACCCGACGCGCCCTTCACGGCCGCATCGCCGGCCGCCTTCGCCCCGGTGGCGGCCCCCGCTCCCGCCGAGAGTCCTCCAGTGACCGCCACGGCTGCCGCCGTTGTCGCCATGGTGAAGAAGGCGCTGCCGAGCGTGCCGACAAGCGCCGACGCATCCGTGCCGAACGACTCCGCGAGGTCACCGCCCTTAAGCAGCAACATCGTAAAGCCCACGAACATCACGAACGCCGACATCGGCCCGAGCGCCTCAAGCTGCGTATAGAGCACCGGCATCAGAATGCTGAACAGTCCGACGAAGATCTGCAGGAAGGGCAGCCGGAAGAGGAGCTTCAAGTGACTCGCGAACCAGCCGCCGGTGCGCTGCGCCGTGACGGGCCAGATGAACATGGCCATCGCGAGCGGCGCGAACGTGAGCGAGATCCCGATGCCGACCACGATCGCCAGCACATTGACCCACAGGAAGAGCATCTGCAGGAACATGATCGCGAGCATCGCCACACCCAGGATGTTCCGCGTGAGGAAGTCCACCACCGCGTCGATGGGATGTCCCGAGAGCAGCGTCTTGAAGAAGTTGCCAATGCCAGCGCCGTAGAGCGACGCATCGCTGGGGACGTCGTCTTCCTGTTCGCAGATGGTCTTCACGCCCTCCCCGGTGACCACGCCGACCCCACCGACGCGTCCGGTATCAAGCAGCGCATTCGTGCTCTTCCCGAGGCAGGAGAACTGCGAGTTGAGTCCTTGGAGACCCACCTGCCCCTTCGACTTGGCGCGGGCGTTCGCCTCACTCTGAAAGCCGCGCATGCGACTGGCGGCATCCGCCACGCTGGCGTCGCCGGAGTTGTTCAAGCGGGTGGAGATACGCGCGAGCGCGGACGGCTCGACCGTGTTCTCGAGCGTGTCGATGAGACCGCGCGTCAGCGACGAGACGCCGACGTGATACTGCACATGCGTCGCCAGTAGCAGCACGGCGACCACCGTGCGAAATACGGTGCCGACCAGGGCTTCTTCGGGCGACTCGCCCCCGGCCATGCCGGTGGGCGCCAGGAAGTATCCGGTGCCGATGGCCAACAGGAGGAAGATCGGAATGAGGACGTACGCGATGTTGTAGACCAGCGCGCGGTACGGCGCGAGAATGCCGCCGCGCAACCGGAAGGTCTTGGTATAGATGTCGTTGGGCTTGAGCGCGTTCGCGCGGACCGTATCGATCGCGCTGGCCTGATCCGTGAACAATCCTGCGGGATCCAAGAACCATTCCAGCTTGTGCACCGTGTCCCAGCTGAGTGCCGCCCCCGCGCTGGCTTGCGCAAGGGCGTGCGCGGACAGCCCGGCGGTGGACGACCCTGCGGCTTGGAGCGTCAGGCGACCCATGGTGACCTGGGCGGCAAAGCTGTCTCGGCGCACACCGTCCGTCGACAGCTGCAAGAGGGCCGCGCTCAACAGGCCGGTCAGCGCCAGGGTCGTCGCGCGTTTCGCCCACGGAAACCGCCACGGAGCAGGGATCGCAGTCATGGTCCTAGAGTACGGCACGGAACGGGCTGGCGGTGCGCCCGGTGCGTGCTACGGGAGATAGCGGAAGGCCGTCGCCATCGACTCGCGCTTGCGCCGGTTCTCGACGCTCATGACCATCAGCCGTGCCGCGTCCACCTCTACCTGGTGCGCACGGGCGAGGTTCCGCGCGGCGTCGAGTTGCAGGCGGGTGGCTTCCATCGCCGCCGTCACCTGCTGCGCACGCGCTGGTGCCACCGGCCCGCAGATGTAGCCGTGGCCGGGTACCAGCGTCGCCGTTTCGGTCCGAATGGCCGGATAGCCGGACGGGCAGAGCACCACACCCGACGAGTCCTCGCCGTAGGCGTTCAGGTCGAGCTGCAGGTCGTCGAGATACCGGCGCATCGAATCCGTCTGCTGCGCGAGAACCGAGGCGCCGCGCATCGCGGACAACACCGTGGAGTCCACCCCCGCCATCAGCGCCTGATCGGTCGCCGCGTGATGGCTGAAACGAGCCATCGCGGCCTGCACGACGATGAGCGGATCGGCGGCCGTGCGCTTCGCCGGGACCGAGACCCCGAGCAGGTTCATCGCAGACGCCAGACTCTTCTCAATCCCCCAGTTTGCCGCGCGCGCGAACTCCATCTGTCGCTTGACGTGCTGCGTCATCTGCCACGCCTGGCACGCCTGCTCCATCTGGAAGATGAGTCCTTCCTTCTCGTACTGGTTCTGCTTGTCCAGCGCCCGCTTGGTGCCCGCCGTCGCGAGGGTGGAAAGGACATCCATCGTCGGCGCGGCGATCCAGCCTTTCACCGTCGCGAGATCGAGCGATTTGATCAGCCCCAACCTGTCGCTCAGCGTCTTCGCCTGGGTCAGGTATGCCTGGTAGTCGCAGGGACCTAGCAGGCGCTTGGCGTTGCCGGCAAACGTCTCGAGGTCGATCGATTGCGCCGCGACCGGCCGGGACAGAAGAGCCGCCAGGACAACCGCCGCGAGGTACCTCACCCGTCGTTGCATCATCATTTCGCCCTCGGGAACAGGAGACGGATGGTGGGCACCAGCGAGGACCAGAATCGCTCCATGGCGTCCTCCTGCATCACCAGCGCGCTCATCCGCGCATGCGTTTCGTCGAGCTGTACTTGTCGCGCCGCCCCGATCACCTGTGAACCGAGCGCGGACGCGAGCACGCGACTGCTCATCACTTCTGGCGCGACGCGGCGCATGCCCGCGAACGGATCGCGACACGTCACGTCGGCGGAGACGGATCCGGGGGCGCCCGCCAACGCCGGCAGGACGGAGTCCCCGGACACCGCGGACGCGCCGCGAAGGCCCGCACTCCGCAGGCCCGCCCCTTCAAGCAGGCTCGTCTTGCCGACGCCGACGAGTGCCTGGGCGCCCCGCAGCGCGGACGCACCCGGGATCGCGAGTGCCCCGCGCTCAGCGAGGGCGTCCCACAGGGTCTGCGATTGCGCGACGAGCGTAGCCGTCTCCATCTTCGTGCGTTCCGCTTCCCGCACGGCGTCAACGGCGGCAAGCATCATCAGCCGGTAGCGAGGGAACGAGGCGTCGATCGTCCGCAGACTCAGGGCATCGACCATGCCGCGTGCACGCGCCACATCCGCATCGGACGCCACGGTCAGCCGCAGGACCGGCTGTTCGGCCGGGTGCTCCCCGAGCGCCGTACGCACGCCGCGCGCGAGCGCGTGGAACTCGGCCTGGACCGAGTCATACTCCCGCACGACTCGCAAGCCAAGCTGAATCGTCGCGCGCCCGAGAAGCACGGCGGTGGTGACCGAGGCGCTGAGCCGGTTCGCATCACGCTCCGAAGCCACCTGGCCCTGATCCGTGGTGGGGACGGACTGCGCAGCGAGCGAACGCACCGCGACGGACAGCACCCCCGCCATGACCCCCAGCCGCCCCGTCATGGCTTCCGTCTCGCAGGCATTGGCAGCCCCACCCCCCAGCCGGCCGGCCCCGACTGACTCGCCCGCTCGCGATAGAGCTGCGTCGCGCTGGCGCGGAGTGCCAATGCCTCCATCGTCGCCTGATCGGCACTGATGCGCGCTGTGGCCATCCCGATGACGGCGCCCGCCTGCGTCGCGCGGCCCGTGGAGGTCAGCGTCTCCATGCCCTCCTCCGTGGGCAGAGTCGCCAGCAGACTGTCAATCCCCTGAAAGCGGTGTTCGAAGTCCGCGAGCCAGTCGGCCACATCGCCGGTCGTGGCTGCGTACGCCCCGACACCGCGCGCGACCTGCGACAAACTCGCTTGGACCCGCGCATCCCGGTGCAGGGGCGCCAGCGCGAGACCCAGAACGCTATCAATCGCGGCGTTGGCCGTCAGGGACGCGGAAAAGGCCGCCAGCGGCGAGGTGACAACCTGACCAAGCGAATCGGGCAGAGCGAGCAGCCGCTCCTCAAGACGCGCGAGTTGTGATTGCCCGGGCAACACCGGCAACCAATTGCGGAAGTCGGTAACCTGCTGCCCGTACCCCGTGAGTTCACCGATGCGATTGACTTCCGTGGACCAGCGCAGGTCATCCGCACGATCCAGCGTGGCATACGCGGAGTCCAGGCGCGTGCTCAACGCCTCCCGCCAGCGGGCAAGCGTCCGATACCCGGCCAGCCAGTCCGCCATGAACTGCGCTGCCCGCGCCCCGCCAACCACGTCGTCGCGCACCGGCGCGCCTTGCGCTTCCCCCATGCGGGACCATGTCACGCTCGACACGAGCAGCACGCCGATCAGGCATCGTCTCATGGCAGGATCGCCCACCCGTGCTTGCGGGCCTGCGCGTCACTCGCGTCCGCGCGCAGCGCCTGGTAGGCACGCAGCAACTCGACGCGCAGCGTCTGCCCCTGCTGCGCCATACGCGCCCGATCGCCCTGAGCACGCGCGAGTCGGGCGGCGAACGTGACGAGATCGGCTTTTGCTTGCCCCGAACGGTTGGTAATCCCTGCCACGTCCTGACTGACCCGCTCGCCGTAGCGCCGGATCTGCTCCGCCTGTTGCTGCACCGAGTCGGCGCGATCCAACAGCGTCAGGCCCATGGCATCCATCACATTACGCGCGGAGCGTCCATACCCGATGGCCCGCATGTCCGCGGGCAAGCGGAACACCGAGTCGAAAACGTCCCGGCGCGCCAGCCGCTGACGCGCGAGTGCAAGCACCGAGTCGGGCGAAAGACCGTCTATACTCCACCGACGATACAAGTTCGTCTCGGATTCGAGGATGTACTGCATGCCCGAGTCCTTGCGCCGATTGTACTCGGCCACGAACGCCGGCAGTGGATCCAGCGCCTGCACGTCGGTGCCGACCCACTGATCGATGCGCGTCTTGAAGGCCTGCGCCCTCGTCGACGTCCGGCTCCACTGCTCGACCTCGCGACGCACGTCGCCAACGCGCGCGCGGAACGCCGCCACGCGCATGGTACTGAGCGCAGCGCCGGTCTCGCTCTGTGCCCGGTTCGCATTGTCGTGGATCGGGCACGGTGGAAGCGGGCTGAAGAAATCCCACGGGAACCAGACGCACGCCCACGCCGGACGCGCCACGAAGGCCACGAGAAGGAGGGCGCGGCACCATGGGCGCATCGTCGGGCGCATTGCCGAACCCATTGCGAAGCGTATCACGCGACCTCCGAGCGCCGTGACTGGCGCTGCACCTGCTCGTCCTGAATCCGCAGTTCCATCATGGCCACGCGCTGACGAAACCGTTCGGCGAGCGCCAAGGCGGCGTACTCGCTGAGCTTGGGCCGCGGTCGCTCCTCATCGCGCTGCACCCCCGCCGGATAGTCATGCGCGAGGATGACCAGCGTCTCAGCCCACGAGAGACCATAGTGCTCGACGAACAACCGCACGTATTCCGTCCGCACCGCGATGTCCTTGGGGTCCGTTGTGGCAAGCCAGAGCCGAAGCGGGGTCGGCTCCAGCCGGACCAGCGCCTGATCCCCCGCGAGATCGAGCACGAACTCGGAGAACTCGCCCTTCCGCTGCTGCAGGCCGAAGATCGCCTCTTCCTGGCGGCGTGTGAGTGAACGGCCGCGCAGCGCGCTCTTGTTCGCCTCGGTCGTTGCCTGGCGCAGGAAGACCGTAGTGCCCGCATTGTTCGTCAGTTCGCGCCCACGCTCATTGTCGAGTTCGTCGAGCCCCTGCGTGGCCAGCCAGACCGAGCCCCCGTACTTGCGGATCTCTCGATAGAACCGAACGACCGCCTGTGACGCCAGCGGGTGCTTGATCATCGACCAGCCCTCATCGATCTGCACCAGCCGCTTCACGCCATCGCGACGCATCACGCGATTGTAGATGTAGCCGCTGATCCAGATGATGGTGAGCGGCCCCATCAGATCCTGGACGTCCTTGATGTCGGCGAAGTCGAGGACGAGCAGGGGCGCCCCTTCGGGCACGGTCGTCGGCGCATCAAACACCTTCGCGTAGAGACCCGCCGTCATCTGCACGCCGCCCCCCGCCGCGGGGGTCTCACTGTGTACGTAGCGGCGGACGTCCGTCGCCACGATCTGCGCCAGGCGGGTCGCATCCGGATCCTGGTCGTTCGTATAGCCCCGGAGGGCGCGCACGACGTCGCCCAGGCGCGGCATGACGTTCGACCGCAGTGCGACCTCGCCCCGGCGCGCGCGTGTCAACAGCACGTCGTACAGGCCCTTGGTGAGTTCCGCGAGAATACCCGCCAGCCGTCGGTTCTCGCGCACGTCCTGAATCCCCGCCATCACCTGAAGCACGTCAGCAACGGCCGCGCACTTGAATGCGATCACCGCCTGCTGCTCGCCCTCTGGCAGGTCCAGGAATCCGCCCGGGAGATCGAGCAGGTTGAACTGGAACTCCGCCCGCGGACCGACGCGCAGAAAATGGCCCTCCGCGGCGCGCACGGCCGCCTCGTAGGAGGCGCCCGACTCGACGACCATGATCTCCGTCTGTCGGGCCAGCGCGGGCAGCATCCCGACGTTGATCATGTTGAACGACTTGCCCGACCCGGTGGTGCCGGTGACGAGGACGTTCTTGTTCATCAGCTCGCCGTCGAACGGATCGTACCCGAACACACGGCTCGCCCGCGTCCGGAAGAGGACCGTCGGCGACCGCGCGCCCTCCCACTGCGCATACAGCGGCAGGAGCGCGGCAAGGTGGCTCGTCTCCGTCTTCCGGCAATTCACGTCGGCGACGGTCATGAACGGCCACGTCTGCTTGAGCAGCGTGTCGACCGCGAAGCGCTCCCGCAGGCCGTGCATATTCTGCATCGAGCGCATCGCCCCGAGCACGAGCTGGACGCGCTCCGTCAATTCCTCGCTCGAGCTGGCCCACACGGTCACCAGGACGCGGACCCGAAATGCCTGCTGCTGCGGATCGGCCAACTTCGTGTACGCCTCGGCCGCCTCAGCCGCGATGCCGGTCTTGATCTCGTCGGGCTTCGCGGTCTTGAAGAAGGTCACTTGCGATGTGCCAGCCAGCATCTTCTTCCGCCGCTCGCGGCGCTTGAGCTCGCCGGCCTTGTCGAGCATGTACGCATCCACCGTGATCTGGGAGGCGAACCCAAGCGAGAGGAGTGGGAGCATCTGTGCGGGATGCGTATGCGTGGGCAGGAGACGCATCGAGACGACAGCCGCGCGCGCCCCGTCCATCTCCACGAAGGCATCGGTGACCCGCAGGTCGCCGTGGCAGAGTTGCTCCCGTGTCGAGTGCGGCACCAGGAGCTCGAGCGACGGATTCAGGTCGAGGGCACTCTTGCCCGGACCCGCCGCGAACCGCCCGAAGAAGGGATCGCGCGACGTCGGGCGCTGGATCGCCGGCGCCGGTTCCCGGAGGCTGGTTTCCGGATTCAACAGCTCATAGGCCAGCACTTCCAGCTCGCGCGTGGTGAGGCGCTTCGGCTTCAGGCCGGCCGCTTCGATCGCCTGGCGTACGGGCGTGATTGCCAGGTCGAGTTCCTCCAGCGCCATCCGGTGCGCCTGCTGCGTGCGCTGGATGAACTGACTCGAGCGCCGCTCGAGGAACGCGGCTCTGAGGTCCTCGACTATGCGTCCCGAGCGGAACAGCGATCCCTTGGGCCGGAACGTCAGCGTGATGAGACAGTCGGCACGCACCACCAGCTTGTGATGCATCATTCCCTGCCATGCGGCGAGATCCTCGTCCAGCAGGACACGACCGAAGGCATTCTCGCCGTCCGCGCCGACTCGCATCGCGTCGATGCGATCCTGATAGTTGTGGTGCGCCCGGTGAATGACCTTGACGTTCAGCCCCGGGGTCATCGCGTTGAGGACGCGGCTCATCGTGTGGTGCCAGCGCGTGTAATCCCCCTCGTCCGCGAGGCCCGCATCGAACGGCGTCACGCGAAACACGACGGCCAGCGAGCCGTCGGTCAAGGCGTAGACATCATCCAGGATCTCGGCGATGGGGACCTGACTGGCCAACGTTCCGAAATGCTGCATCGGATTGGCCGCGTACTCGCGCGGGAAGGGCAGCCAGAAGAGATCGCGCCACCGCATGCTCACTCCGGACGGAGATACGATCGCGCCTGCACGTCGGGGCCACTGGCGCGATAGTGATGATGCTTCTTCGTCAGCCAGTCCCAGAGATGACCAAGGAAGTGATCAGGAAGCACCCGCTTGATCTTCACGAGATAGACGTACGCCAGCGCGAGCAGACACAAGGAAAGGATGGGACCCAAGTCGAGGATGGCGCAGACCCACGCCGTCCCGAGGAGGATCCCAGCCTCGCCAAACGTCAGACCGAAGAAGCCCGCGGCGGACCCGTCACGATCGAGGACCCGTTCGGTCTGGAGTCCGGTCGGTTCCCCGGACATCGGTGCTTATGAGAGCCCCGCGAAGGGCAGCCCGATATACGTGGCCGGAATTACGTTGCCCATGCCGAAGAGCCACTTGAGCGGCCAGTTCGGGTTGTACAGGATGAGCACCGCGATGAACCCGAAGCCGACCTGTTTCCACTTGCCGGCATCTTCGGAGAAGAGGGACTCGAGCCCACGGTATCCCGTAAAGAGCATGCCGGCGATCAGGAGGACGCCGCGAATGATCGCGAACAGGGCGTACGTGTTCTTCTGCATGAAGGCGCCCTGGATGGCCGGCTCCTGCGCCAGCAAGGGCTGCGCGACGAGGACGACCAGCAGCGAGAGAACGAGGGACGCGGCGATCGGCTGACGGGACCCGGACGACGGGGGCGACGACGAGAGTTTCATGCTTGCTCCTGAGTTGATGCTGAGAGGGTAGTGCGTCGACTGACCGGCGGTTATGTGGTGGGCAGGCGCCCGAACCACGTCGCCCACTGGGCGCGCAGCGGACCCGCTTCCGGTCCCCATCGAACCCGCCACCGGAGATAGGGACCGTGCAGCGTATTCACGCGCTCCGCGCGGTCGCCGCGCCACGCGCGCGCGGCACGCACGGCCCACGCGGTGGACCCACTGCGCCGACGCACGGCGGAGTACACCGCGAGCGCTCCGAGTTCATCGCTGCAGGTGATGGTCTCGTGCGCACCGGACGAATCGGGGACCACCGCGTAGTCGGTGAGCGGCACGCCCGGAAACAGGAACTCGAACGTCGTCCGCGGACCGATGGTCACCGCGTGGAGGAGCGGTCCCGACTGGGTCGCGGCCCATAGCGGCGCCTGCTGATACAGCAGGGCATCGACGTTCGAGAGGTAGTCCGCGCCGTAGCGTGCTTCGCGCGTCGTGACGGGTCCCGACGCGGCCTCGGCGATCCCCTCTTGGAGCGCGCGCCACGCGAGCGTCGCGTCCAGCGTCCTCGTGCGCGCAGCGGCCCAGCGGGTCGGCACATACTGATCCAGAATGCCATGCGCCAGCTCATGCGCGAGCACACGCCGAGGCACTCGCGATGGACCGAGCGGAATGGCCACGGTGTCGGTCCCCGGCAGGTAGAGCGCATACACTTGGAGTGGAGCCAGCTTCTCGCGAAATGAGACGAATGAGGCGAGGTCAAAGCCCTCGAGGAACACGGCGGTACAGCGCGCCCCGGCGAGCGTCGGACGGACCCGCGCTGCCCATGTGCGGTAATCAATGCCCGCCATGACCACCGGTCGCTTCGCCGCCGGCAAGCCGTTCACCGTCGGCGGATGGCCCCAGCGGTAGGCCCGATCCGCGCCGATCGCCAGCAGACTCAGTGCGCCGATCGCCACGCAGCCGATCAGCACTTCACGCCGCGTCGCGCGACGCGCCGTCGTCTCACCGCGTCGACGCGACCACCACCACCACGTCATCGGGTGCCTTCCTCGATCTGCGTCCGGCTGGAGTGGGCCGACGTCCGCCGTGTGCGTCTGAGCTGGCGGAGCGCCCGGTGCGCCGACAGGCTCTGCACCCAGACACGTCCCGGCCCGGTCACCTGGCAAAAGAACCAGCCCTCCCCACCGAACATCCCCGCAACCACATTCGACCACAGGCGCAGGTCGAGACGCGCCGATGCGTCGTACGCAACGATGCTGTCGGGTTGCACGGCCATCGTCTCGCCCGGCCGCAGGTCATAGCGCAGGATCGCACCGATCGCGTGCAGAAAGGCCGTCCCTTCACCCCGAAGTTCCTGCTGGGCCCAGCCCATGCCCGTGAAGACGCCTCGGGCAAAATGGCGGTCGAGGAAGAGCCGTGGCTGCACGGATCCGAGTGTGGCCAGTAACGCGCCCCGCGTCGCCCGCAGCACGTCCCCGGTGCGCATCGGAATCTCGAGCACGCCCCCTGGCCCCTCACCCGCGAGGACCACGCGCGACGGACCGCGCGCCATGATGCGTTGGCGCATGAGGCGCTCCCCGCTCAGCAAACGGCCGATCATCGCACGGACGGATCCGGCGGCCGTCACGGCAAAGTCGAGGTCCCCCGACCCCGATACGAAGGCACCTGGTTCTGCCCACACCACCGCGCCCGCCGGCATCTCCAACTCGAGCGCCTCAAACCCGCCCCGATGCACCGTCGTCACGACGCTGCCGGCGGCCATTGGACGGGCGGGGGAGACCACCATGCTAGGTCAGGTAGGGCGCCGCGATCTCGGCGAGACCCGTGGACGCCCCTGCCTCAAGGTCGCCGAGCACCTTCATCTGCGCCGGCGTGGCCACGAGCAGCAGGTCGCGTGCGAGCGAGCCGGGCAACACCGCCGGCATCAGCGTCACCATCTCGTGCGCCAGCATCGCCTCGGCCAGCTTCGTCGTCGCATCCTGGTACGCGCGAAATGCGCGGGCCACTTTGCCCACCTCGTGGGCGCCCAGCCCGTGCGGATCATCGACGCGGCACGTCACCTCCGCCGTGGGCGCGGCGAAGACGGCCGGAGCGACCGCCCCGTTCGCGAGCACGCCAGCGTGTTGGTGCACGTGCACCACGAGGTGTTCCGAGAGCGGCGCCACGACCGCCACCCGCAGTCCGTGCGCGCGCAGGGCACTCGGCACGTCACCCAGGACCGTGAGCGCCTTGGCCCGCCGGTCCGACGGCTGGCCGGGACCGAACAGCACCGGCGCCACGCTCCGCACGCATTCGAGCGCCAGTCGACCGGCCATCGTGGTCGAGACCGTCGCGTCCTGCGCCAGCTGGTACCAGCGCGCGAGCGTGGCCGTCGCGATCACCAGCGCCCCATCCGCCGCGAGCGCGTCGACGTGACCCTTCAGCGCTTTCTCGGCACCGACATTGTCGAGCAGCACGGAGACACTGACACTCTGAAACGGCACAGAGTCTGCGAGCGTCTTCTGGCCGATCGCCTCGTGCCAGGCCAGGAGGAGCTTCGTGAGATCGCCGTCGAAATAGAGATCCATCACGATCCGCTCCGGATGCGGAGAGACCGAGGTGAGCACGAGCGACGGCGCGGAAACGGACGACTTGGCAGGCATGGGCAGAGTCAGGAGAGGGAAAGAAAGACGCTACTGGCAGACTAGCGCGCGATGCCGCTCGCGGTTGCCGTCGACGTCTCCGGGAGCGTCATCGCGTCGCGCACCGTTGCACCTCGTCCGCTGGCGACCGCGAAGAGCGCGGTCATGTCGACGCCGAGCCGGCCACTCGTGGGCATGCGCTCCGGCGCGTACACCGCGTCGGGCAAGACCCGCATGGGATCCTCGTCGCGCACCGTTTGGGGAACCGGGAAGCCGAGACGCGCGGCGCGCACGACTTGCGCTTCCTGGAAGGCGGCCCGCGTCCGCAGCGCAAGGGGCCACGTGTCCGCGCCCTCCGGCTGCTCATGCATGGCCCGTTCAAATGCCGTCACCGGATCGGGACCGAAGGCGATCCGACGGGCATGTTCACCGCGTGGGCTGTCCTCGTCGATTCCGGCGATGAGATGCGGATGCTGCGCGGACCCGAGGGCGGTCGCGAGTTCGCGCAGCACCGTCGCGTGCTCCTGCGTTGCGGCGCCTGCCGCCTCCCACTGACTGACGTACGCGAGCGCCACGCTGGGCGGGAGGCCCATCGCGTCACACTCGTCAAGGAAGAGCGCCTGCGCGATGAACTGGCGCTCGCCTGCATCGCGTCGCGTGGCGAGGTATCCATCCACACCCTGCCGCAACGCGCCGCTCCGGTGTTCGGTCAATTTGGCGACCCGACGCAATTCGGTGCGAAGCGCGTCGGCGAGTTGGGGCACCTGCGCGCGGTCCATGTCATGCAGGAGATCAAGCGCCACCCGGACGCGCGAATCGAGTCGTGCCGGCTCCAGACCGCGCCAGCGCGCCAGGTCTCGCATATGTGTGGCCAGAGCCTCCCGCTCTGTCGGTTCGATCGGCGCGATGGGCCCACGCGCGGCGGGAGGGTACCACCGGTCCTCGTCACGGATGTGAAGACCCGCTGCCGTCGCGCCGAACCCGGTGACCAGGCGAGAGCGCACCTCGCTCCGCGCCGCGACGACCGCCCGCGCACAGGGAGAGGGTCCGTCGGTCGCCGGCTTTGGTGCGAGGCGTTCGCGAAGCGCAGACAACCAGCTCGTTGAGCGCGTTGGTTGCGGCGGCGACACGGCGTGTAATTCGACGAGCGCTGTCACAACGCTCTCGGCCGAGTGGCTCTCCTCGACCCTGGCGAGCGCCGCCGCCGCCTCCGCGCCGTCGAGCACCTCAAAGTTGAGGAGCTCGCTCAGACGCCGCACTTCCGGCGAGGCGCCAGCGACCAGGAGGGCGTCGTCGAATGCCCCGGCGAACTGCCACGCCAATGCCAGGTGCCGCACGCGCTCGTCGAACGCCCGTGCATTCGCGGCAATCGCCGCCACGCGGGCGGCGCCGTGAACGACGGTGTCCTGTACACTCTCTGGTTCTCCTGCCACCATGCTAAGCATGGCCGCGGGGAGGATCTGGTAGCCCTCGTCGATGTACGAATCCAGCTCGTGTGCGAGTCCCTCACGCACACGGGGTCGATCGGTCGCGTCAGCGGCGGTCAGAACCTGCTGCCAGCGAGTAGCGCGCGTGAAGATCGACATGCTCGGAAAGAAGAGGGTCCATGTCCGAGCATAGGTGCGTGGCAGGCCGGCTGCGGCTACGCGGGGCGCTGACCGCGCCGCTGCATCAGCGCGCGATGCTCGGCCAACGCCGCCTCGAGCCGCTGGCGGAAGAATCCGTGCCGGATCCCGGCCGACTGCTGCTGGATCCCGCGCTCCAACGCCGTCACCGGGCCGAACACCGCGACCGCGCTCTTGGCGCGCGTCCAGCCCGTGTAGAGCACCGGCCGACTCAGCAGCACGCGGTGCATGTCGTGTATCGGCAGAAAGACGACGGGCGCCTCGGAGCCCTGCGCCTTGTGAATCGAGTAGGCATACGCGAGCGAGAGCTGTTTCGTCTCTTCACGCCCGCGGTACACGACCGTCGTCTCGGGGTGATCCTCGAAACGCACCTCGAGCGACATCCCGTCAGCGGCCGCGGAGACCACGTAGCCCAACTCGCCGTTGAAGACTTCACGACCGTAGTCGTTCTTCCGCTGGATCACCTTGTCCCCGAGTCGCACACCGGATCGGTAATCGCCCTCGCCAAGTTGGATCTTGTCGACCGCACGACCCTCCGGGTTCAGCGCCTGCTGCAAGGCCGTGTTGATCGCGGTAGCGCCCAACGGTCCCACCACCATCGGCGAAAGCACCTGGATGTCGCGTATCGGGTCGATGCCGAGCAGGTCCGCATACTTCTGCGCGGCCCCGATGAGCCATGAGAAGACCGTGCGTACCTCCCAGGCGTCGCGACTGGCAATGTCCGCCTGCGCTGGCCAACTGGCATGCGCGCGCGGATCAAAGAGTCGCACCCCGGTTCCCTCGCGCGCGAACTCCGGCAAGCATCCATTATTGATCGCGTAGGCGCCGTCGATGATGGCATTCGCGGACGCCTCGCTCTGGCGCCAGACCTTCTGTAACCGCGCGACGGGTACCGCATCGGCCGCGAGCAGATCCAGGAACGGCTGCCCTGCGCCGATCGGTGGCAATTGCGCGCCGTCGCCCACGAGGATGAGTTGGGTCCTCTTCGAGCGCAGGCGACCAACGAGTTCCCGGAACAGCGACAGTTCCAGCATGCCGGCCTCGTCGACAATGACGATGTCCTCGTCGAAGTACCGCGGTCCCATCACCGGAACGGGTGCGCCCCGCGAGCGTCGGTGCGCGGGCACCGCCGGGTTCGCGTCATCGTCCGCGTCGGCCACGCCGAGCTGCATCGCCCGATGCAAGGTCTCCGCCTGCAGGCCGGTCATCGCCGTGAGCCGCTGTGCAGCCTTCCCGGTCGGGGCGAGCAGGCGCATGGTCTTGGACATCTGCTGCGCCACCTTCACCAGGGACGCGACCGTTCGGGTCTTACCCACGCCCGGTCCCCCCGTAAGAATCCCCACGCGACTCGCAAGCAGCTGCACGACGGCCCCGCGCTGCTCGTCGGACAGGTCCGTGCGCGCCACGTATTGCTCCACGGTCTCTCGCAGCACCGGCGACGCATCCACGGGATGCCCGAGAATACGCCGGAGGTGATCGGCCGCCTCGTGCTCCACCTTCCACAGAAACGTGGAATACAGATGATCAAACTCCTCGACCACGAGCCGCTGATCCTTCGCACGCTGGATCGCGTCGCGCACCAACTTGTCCGCGGGCCCGTTGCGCTCTAGGCGCAGTCGCCGCATCGCCACGGCCAGCGCGTCGTCCATCGGCATGCACGTGTGTCCGTTACCACGCTCCTGCCCAAGCACCCACACCAAGCCGTGCAAGAGCCGCTCGGCATCCAGCGGGTTGCGCGCCTGCCCGCGCGCCGTTGCCACGACCTGCGCGACCGCCTCGGCCGTCTGGAAGCCCAACCCCGGCACCTCGCACAAGCGGTACGGTTGCGTGGCCATCAAGGCTCGGGTGCCTTCGGGCCCAAAGTGCTCTACCACGCGACGCATCCGCATGATGCGCATGCCCGCCGCCTTGAGCTGTGCATGGAGATCGGCCGGCACATCCACGCCGCCCCAGTCCACCGCAAGCAGCTTGCCCCCAAAGGCCTCCCCGAATGCCTCGCGCACCCGCGCGGGATTGGACTTCGCATCCTCCACGAGCGCCGCGAGCCCCCCCAGTTTCTCGAGGCCAACGCGCGCCCTCTTCACACCGAGTCGCGTCACGTTCGACGCGACGAACTGCGCCTCCTCTTCCGCCGACAACGGCGTGCGGCGCGTCACCTGGGTTGCGCGGAACGCCTTCCCGAAGCGCGGATGCGCGCCCCACTCGCCCTCGCACTCCAATGTCTCGCCGACCAGCCACCCCGTCGCCGAGAAGGCCACCATCGTTGCTTGCTCCTCAACGCGGAGCCTGTTCTGGGGGGCGTGCGGCGGCCCGAGGCGCACCACGGTCTCCGCGGTGTCCTCGTCCCGCCGAAGCACCTGCAGCACCGTGCCCATCAAGCGCATCAGTGACGCCCTCCGGTCCGCAGAAGCAATGGACTCGGCAACACCTGGAACCGCGCGTCGGAAAACGGCAGCCACGGCTGAATGCGCGACACCGTCGCGGCATCGCCAAGCAGGTGCGAGGTGTACCCGACCGCGACGGCGTAGCCCCACAGAAGCATCGTACCCGTGCGGGCATCCAAGCCGACTCGCTCGACCAGCGACACCGTGCCTCCGAGATACGGCCACACCGCGGGCGGCACCCACGGCGCGAGGACCCAGAGCCCCCCGACCATCGCGGCAGTCCACAGCAGAAGCGCAAGAACGGTGTGCGACAGCTTCCGGTGCGTGACGAGCGCGCACATCCGCTCGCGCCCAAGGAACAGCCAGGTCAACGGGTTCGAGAGCACCGCCCGGTAGATCCAGAGCGTCAGCGGCATCCAAGACGGCCGCAGGACCGCGAGGATCCCCACCGCACCAGGCAGCGCGGCGGCCCACGCCGGCACGTTCGGAGTCCACAAGGTCGCCGCGCAAGAGAGCGCAACGAGCGCCGCGCCGAGCGCACGCGCCGACGCCCTCGCCACGAGCCCGTACGCATGGTCGATGTCCGGCGCGATCGCCCCCAGCAGCGCTCCCGTGAGGAACGTCCCGAGTACCCCGGGCGGCATGCCATTGGCCGCGGCAATCACCACAATGGCGACGATCGTGAAGGGCAGGGACCGCCGGCGCGTCAACAGCACTGCGCCGGCGCCGAGTACCGCCAGCGGTGGCAGCCCCAGCGGGATGCCCGCCGCAGCTGCCGCGCCGACCCCGATCACCAAATGGCCTCGACCCGTCATACTCGGTAGGGTAGGGCGTCAACCACAAGTCAGCACAGGCCGGCGCGCCGTGCTACCCCCCCAACGGGACAGCACGGCGCAGAGGTGTCGCCGCGCTAGACGCGCACGCTCATGTACGCCCAGTCCGGCAGATACGACAGAAACCGCGACGGCGGCGTGGAGACTGGTGCGGACCGCGTGCCCGGCTTGGATCGCGCCCGCGCCGCCGTCAGGATCAACCGAACCTGGGCGCGCGTGACGGCCACATAGAATAGCCGGAGCTCCTCCGGATCCGTGAGGTCGGCACGCAGCGCCTCTAGGTCGCGCCGCCGGGCGGGGAAGTGCTGCTCGTTGCACCCGACCACGGCGACCACGGGCGCCTCAAGACCCTTCGCCGCATGCACTGACATGCACCGCACCACATCGAGACGCCCGTCGTCGGGCAAGGTATCGTCGTCCATGCTGCGTTCGACGCACGCATCGAGGACCTTGAGCGGCCCACCGCCGATCTCGTCCGCCCACGCCACCACCGTATCGAGCGCCTCGACGCGGTCCTGGCGGCGCCACACGAGTGCCGCCAGTTCCCGCGCGTCCATCTCCGGATGCAGCGAAGGATCCGCATCCGGCACCGCGTCCACGCACCGATTCCGTAGGCCACTCTCGGACAGCAACCAGCGCAGGCCGGTGGCCGGGTGGCGCTGCACGCGCGGCATGGCGGCTTCCAACACCTCAACCGCCCGCGTCAACCGCACACGCTGCGGCGTTGACGTGAGTTGCGCCGATACCGTTTCACGTGCCGCCTCGAGCACGCCTACGCCGGCCGCGTTCGCGGCACTGATGACCGTGTTGATGGTACCCGTCGAGGGCGGCGTCGCGAACACGGCCATCGCCGGCACCAGCGCCGCGCCATCCCGGGGATTGATCGCGAGGCGCAGCACGCCCAGCAAAGCCCGCACCTCCGGACGCTCGAAATGGGTGAGGCCACCGAGAACGCGGCAGGGAATCCCGCGTGTGCGCAGGGCGTATTCGACAGCCGCAGCGAGCTCGTGCCGGCGATAGAGTATCAAGACGTCGCGCCACGAGGCGATCACGCCTTGCTCGCGCCACACCGCCAACCGTCGGGCGATTTCCTGCGCTTCCACCGCAGGGCTCGGGGTATCCAACACCAGGACGGGAAACAACTCCTCGCGCACACTCTCGAGCGTGCGCGGCAGCGCGGTCGTCCGGCGCGAAACGGCGTTGGCCGCCTCAATAATCTTCGGTGCACTCCGGAAGTTCGTCGTGAGCGTAATCGTCTCGACGTCCGGGTATTCGCGCTCGAGTTGGCGCAAGAGATCGGGCCGCGCCCCGCGCCACCCGTAGATGGCCTGTGCATCGTCCCCAACGACCGTCAGGGTCCCGCTGCGACCAACCAGGAGTTGCAGCAACCGGAACTGGGTCGTGTTCACATCCTGGAACTCATCCACGATCCAATGGCGCCACTGTTGACGGAGCGACCTGCACAACTCCGGCTCCGTCGCGAGCAGCGCGAGCCCCGCATGCTCCAGCAAGCCGAAATCGAGGACCTTGTCGCGCTCGAGTGCCGCATGGTAACGGTGATATGGATCAGACGCCGCGGCGCCGAACCCCGCGAGGCGGCGCCAGACGCTGAGTCCGCGCACCGACGTCTCTCCGGCCGTCGCGGACGCGTACAGCTCGGTGGTGAGGGTGGAGCGCTCCGCTTCAATCCGCGCGCTGAGATCGTCAACCGCCCGCCCGGTCGCAGGAAGATGCCCCGCCTCGAGCACGTGCTTCATCATGCGGCGTGCATCGACCGCGTCGAGGACCGTCGCACGAGTCGAGAGCCCCAAGCGCCCACCCTCCGTGCGTAGCAGCTGCAGTCCAAGCGCGTGGAACGTCGTGACGGTCAGGCCCCGCAGGGTTTCCGCGGGGAAGAGTGCGTCCAGCCGACGGCGGAGTTCCCCCGCCGCCTTGCGGGTGAAGGTGACCACGACGATCTCCGCGGCCGGGACCGCCCCAGAACCGACGAGGGCTGCCACGCGCGCCGCGAGCACGCGCGTCTTCCCAGTACCCGCGCCCGCAATGACGCGCGTGACGCTGGCAATCGCCGTCGCGGCCGCGCGCTGCTCCGGGGTCAGGCTGTCCACGTAACGGCGCCAAGCGTCCGACGCAGGAAACACGACTTCCGGCTGGGTCATCACGGCCATACGCGCGCCCAGGCGCGCTGTGCGCGCACGCGATCGGCACCGACCGACGACAATGCAACCTGCACATGCGCGGTAGTGCTGTCCCACGCAATCGCCACGAGGCGGTCGGCGCGACCACGCAACGGAAAGAGCACCGAAGCGCCTCTCGCGACCGTCGAGTCCATCCAGCATCGCCCGGGCGCACGCGCAGTACCGAGTGCATACCGTCGAATCCGCAGGGTCGTGTCGGGCGCCGACTCCACCACGACGCGACCCCCAAGCGAATCATCCGGGATTGGAACGCGAATGCCAACCGGACCGTCGCGCGCCTCGAACTGAATCTCGGTCGTCACCAAAACGTCCGCGAGCTGATCCAACCAGCCGAGGCGTGCGCGCACTTCTGGACTCCACGCCATCCGACCATCGCTGTAACGAAGAACATGCTGGCTTGGCACCCCCATCGCGGGCGCGAGCACCGCCCACGAGGTCAGGACCGAGGACAGATCCGCTACGGTCGCCACTGGAACCAGCGTCACCGTCTCGACGAGCACGCGACGACTGGCGTACCGCGCCACGAACCGCATAGGGACCGACGTAATGGCCGCGACAACGCCACTGCCAGCAACCGCCACCACGAGGCTGCGTACCCGTCCCGCTGGATCTGCATATCGCGCCAGGTCCGTGGTACTGTCTGCGCCCTGCACGGCCGCGAGGGCCAGCGCCCCTGGGCGATCATGCCGCGAACGCAGGGTCGGTGTACGCCCGACCGCGACGTCCGTGAGGCCGTAGCTTGCCGCGCGCACTGCGGCACGCCACGCCGGCTGCACCACATCGATGGACGGCAGGGCACGTATCAGATTGGGGCGCTTACTCGCGACCTGCACCGGCACGACGAGTACCGCCACGGTCGCGCCGCGCCAGACGTGTGCGAGCGTGGTGTCGGACGCGATGGGTGTCAGAAGGTCCGCCGTTAGGATGCCTCTACCGGCAGGCGCTTGCGCACTCAGCGTCGACGCCCATGCCAACCAGACGAAGCGATGGAGACCCATGTGCATGGCGGTAGGTTAGGCCGCGGCCTCGGAATCGGTCGCGGGTGCCGACGCCTGCTGGATCACGCGTCCGACGCCCTCGCCAACTGGTCCATGCCCTAGGGCAACCCGAACCGCCTCTGCCTGCCACGGCGTCAGCCCGTAACGGGCCACCCGCCGCTCGAGCAGGTCCGCCCCGACCGCATCGTTGTGCTTCGCGAACTCCCCATACAGGACCTTCAGGTACGCCGTCGATACTTCCGGCTCCCGAGCAAGCACCGGGAGGTTCCTCCCGTCCGCTCGGAACCCCAGGGCCATCAGCCCGTTGCGAATGGCCAGCGTCTCCGTGGTCTCGATCGGCGCCAAATTGCGGAGTGACGGCGCCTGACCCACGGTGGTGAACTCGAAGCCCACGCGCGTCGGCAGCGCGTCCGGCGACGTGTAGAAGGTCACGAACGCCTCGAACTTCCGGGAGACCGTACCCAACGCCGTCGCGTCACCGTACGGTCGGACCGTGGCCTGGATTGAGCCTTCCGGATGCGCCTCGAAGAACCGGCGCTTCAGCTCCACGGTCACCACTGGCGCCGGCAGCTCGAGGTCGGCCACCGCCTCACGGGAGTGCTGGCTGAGCAGCCGCGGAAGGTCCACCAGTTTGCCCTGCACCGAGGCACGCTCGGCGAGCGTACAGATGAGCGCATTGAGGAGAGCCGCGTCTGGCTTCTCCCGTTCAATCGCCTGCTTCGCTGCGCCCTGCTGCACGTCGGTCAAGCCAATCTCCTTGACCAGGTACCGGAGCAGCGCCTGACGTCCGTCCGCCCACTCGCGCTGTTTCGCAACGGCTTCGAGCAGCCACGCCCACGCGGCCCGCTCCGTCTTCACGACTTCCGTCGGGCTCACGGATTCTGCGTGTGCGCTCGGCACCGGGAGATTCTGGATCGCTCGGTCGATGGCCGCCGCCTGCACGTCCCGCACAGCCTGTGCCCAGTTCGTCGTCAGGACCTGCGCGACGTGCACTGGCGCGAAGACGGACGAGGCGTAGGCGACACCACCTGCCGGATCGTCCGGCCAGCGCCGGACTTCGGCGCGGACGAGTTGATAGGTCCCCAGCGTTGACAGGTCGATGTGGACCTGGGCGCGGGGGAAGAGGGCAAGCATGGCGCGGAAACGCGCACTCGTGAGCGGTTCGTCATGGAAGCGCAGTAGCATGGGCTCTCCTGTTGCCCGACAGGGTAGGGGAGCCCAACGGCCACCGCACACGGCCCGCTCAATGCGCTGCGCCACGGCAACGCTGCCGGCTTGGCGGGAAGGCACGCGTAGCCAGCGCGGAGTGTTACACGAAGCACTCCAACACCTAGGTTTCGAAGGTGACCTCGATTAGGGCGTGGAGCGCACGCTGGACGCAATGCGATCGCTCTCGTGCCACCTGGCTGAGCACTGCCCGCTTCGGACGAGGCGCGTCAGCGCTCCACTAGTCCGGCTTCCGCGTCGGCAGGTCGCAGCGAAAGCCCGACGATGGTACGCGCTCGGGCAGCGGCTGGTCCGGGCAGTTTTTCGCCCACCACGCCCGGAGCATGCGCAACCGGTCCGCTGGCAGATCGGCGGTTGGCTTCTCCGCGACCTTCAGGGTGTTCACGCTGTCACCAATCGCACCGCCGTTCGGCGCGCGTCCGGACGTTGAAGACGGCGGCGGCGGCACGCCGCCGCCAAACCAGCCGCCGGAACACGCCGTGGGGAGGTAACCGCGGTGCTTGGCCGCCGCATAGCGGCCGCTGTAGTCGAGCACCGCGCGCTCCTCACCGGGCGCTGGCAGGCGAAACACGTCGGCGTCCCCGGCCGCGCAGGAGCGCCCGCCATTGAGCGCTTCGCACATCGAACGCGCGTTGTCGCCGGCGTGATCCGGGCCAAGCACCGCAGGCGGCTCCCCGTACGCCACGCCACCCGGGTACGTCCCATACCTCGCCACGACGGTCTGATAGTGCAGGCTCGCCGGCGGGCTGCCATCGGGAAACTCCACCGCGTCGACCGCCCATTTCCAAGTGCCGCCGTCAAGTTTCCGAACGGCGGCAAAGAGCTTCTTTGCCTCTTCCTTCCCGAGCGAGTCCAATCCGCCGGTTGAGAGCTCAACCTCGGCGCGCAGCGTGTCCGCGGTCTGCATCGTGTGCGATGTCCACACGATGGTGCGCCATTCGCCCCGCAGATTCGGCGACCACTGATCCGGACCGGGCGCGAGCCAACCTACAAACTCATAGTGCCATACGTACACGCCGTACTTCGGATTCGCGTTGAAGTAGAGTTCGCGATCGCCGTTGGATCCGACATTGGTCGCGTACTTCACGATCGGCGTGCTGAGCAATCCGTCTGCTCCCAGACCGAGCTCGAGGATGCCATCGGTCGACGTGCCCGCCGGCCGACTCCGCTTCACGCCGCCGAGCGTCAATCGACGGGAGAATCGGTTATCCTCGGTCCACGCCATGCGGAAGACGGGCGCCTCAACGAAGCGGATCTGCGCTTCCGCCTGGGCCTCTTCGATCTGGTAGTCGGTCCCGAACAGGCCGACGTTCACCCCGAAATGGATTTCCGGTGGATCGTACCACTCCCCAGACTTCCCGTTGAAACCGATCGTGAGACCCGGCGGTGGCGCACCCGTCGCGGGATCATCGCCCCCATAGCGATTCGCGCTGCAGATGACGGAGAAGCTGCGCCCTTCCAGCAGGCGCAGGATGATGTCACGCTGTTCGAGCGTGCCCGTGTGCTGCGCGCGTGCCGGGAACACGCTCACGCTGCAGCAGAGAAGGATCGCGAGTGTCCGGCGCATATCCCAGACTAGGCTCTGCGGCGGGCTGGACGTTGAGCCCGGGCACGATGGCGTCCCGCTGCAGCGCCTCGACTGTCCCGCTTTCCACGCCGACATAGACGTCCGTGATCGCCGTCGAGGAGTGGCGCATGAGCTCCATGATGACGCGCTGGTGCACGCCCGCCTCCGCGAGATCCTGTCCCCGCGAATGGCGGAACCAGTGGCTGGAGACGAGGGCCGCGCGCGCCGGTGGCAGGCCCGCCGCGAGCGCAAGCGCCTTCGTTCGGCGGTTGATGGTGCGTTCCGACAGCGCCACGCCAGTGCTCGGCACGACCCACAGCGCGTCGTGCGGTGTCCATACCACAGCGCGCGTCGGGACGGCCTCCGCCATGGCGAACGCCGTGCCGAACCGTACCCGGACCCCGGCGGTCATCGGACGCCGCGCCGGCACACGCCGCACCGGCGGCCGCACCTGCATCCAGCGTGCCAAGAGGGGCTGCAACGCCTCTGGCACCACGAACGACGTCCATTCGCCGGGTCGCTGGCCCTTGCCGCAGGCGAAGACATGCCACGGGCGCCCCGTCGGCATCTGCACTTTCGAGGCAACCATGCCAACGACGTCCGACACACGCAGCGCCAGCGCGTAGCCGAGCGAGAAGACGAGCAGATCCATCAACGCCTCGTAGCCGGCGGTGTTGTCGTCCGACATGCCGGTCACGCGCGATTCGAGGAACCGGAAGAACTTCGCGATCTCGTCTGGCGTCAGCGTGCGCGCCAGCGGCTCCACGCTCGCACGCTCGCGGGTGACCTGGCGGAAGGGATTCCGGAGATCGTGTTCTCCGATCTCGATCCACCAGCCGAACAGGGCGCTCATCGCCGCAAGGTTCTTCTTGCGCGTCGCCGCGGCCCAAGCCAGACGGCGCCCATCCGTGCTGGCGCGCGACGGAAACAACACGGCGTCTTCCATCTCAGCCCATTGGGCGCGTCGCACGTCGAAGACGAACAGGTGACGGACATCCAGTCGCGCGCAGACGGCGCTCGCCACCTGCAGATAGGCGCGGAGCGTCTCGGCGCTCATGCGGCGCCGGGCCAAATACAGGCCCCATTCCTCCAAGACGCGTTCGTGGCGCAACCTCGTCGAGGCCGGCTGGCCGTCGACCCCGAGGTACGGTGTGGTCTGCTCGAAAGGGAAGGCCATTGCAAACAGTAGACGGCCCGCCAGCGCGAACCGTCACAGCGCGCCGGTAGGGCAGGACCACCTACGCGGCCGGCACGGCCTCCCATTTCGAGGCGTCCAACTCAAGGACCGCGCTCGCTGGCACCTTGATGACGACATCCTGCAGCCGGTCCTCCCACGGACGGCCGAAGGTCGCGGTCGCGCAAGCGATCCGCTCAAGGCCCTGGAGGCGCGAAAGCCGACGCCGCAAGGTTGATGTCGGATCCGGATCATCAGCACGGCCCCAGTACGTGCCGGACTCGATCTCCGCGGATGCCGGCAGGACGCCCAGGTCGTCCACTGGGATATGCGTCGCCACCGCCCGCATGATCAGCGCGAACGTCACCGCCCCCTCGTCGTGTAGCGCTCGGACGTCGATTCGGCACCCGTGACCATGGCTGGCGCCACGATGGGCTCGGACACGGCCAGCCCAGGCTCCTCGCGGAGGGTCTCCGCCAGTGCGGCGGCGCGCGTGCGCTCCTCGGCCATCTGCTCCGCCACGTTCTGCACCGGCGTGATAAGCCCGGCCATTGTGGCCACGGCCAGGTAGCCCTTGCGAATACGGTCCATCGACGCCTGCAGGTGACCGGCGTGGACCCGGTAGGTGGCGAGGTAGCGTGCGGCGTTGTCGAGCGCGATCGCCGCCGCCTCGGGATCGATCAGCCCCGACTCTGCCAGGCCACGCATCACCGCCGCCGACACACACTCGGCCTCGACCTCGCGCGCACGTTTGCCATCGAAGGATCCGTCGCGCGCAGCGCGGGCATCCGGGGTCTGGTGCAGCACTTCATGCGCCAGCTCGTGCATCAGGACACTCGCCTGATTGCCGCGTGCCTCGCCCTGCTCTTTCACGCGGACCACACCACCGGCGGAGTACCCCTTCATGCTTGCGGAGAACGTCGACCCGAACGTCACGTCGATGCCAGCAGCCTGTGCCGCTGCGACCGTGCGTTCGATGACCGCCTCAAAGTCTCCGGTCACGCTCCGGGCCAAGCTGATGTCGATGTCACGACCGGACGTCTCCGCGATATCGTACACCCGCACGGGTATGAATCGCGGGCGTCCCGCGCGCTTCGCTGTCAGCTCCAGTGTGGTCACGACTTCGCCAGCGGTCTCCTCGCTCGTGACCCGCTCCACCGCAGCGTCGGACTTTGTGACGCGCATCGGGGCCCAAATCCAGATGGGCGTGGCATTCGGATTCGGCGTACGACCCAGCGACTTCCATGTGGTCCGCGATGCTACGCGGTCCGCGTGCGGAGCAGCTAGACTGATCAGAAGTTGGTTGGATAGGCTGTACGCGTGGAAACGCCGCATCACGTCGAGCCAGTGCTTCATAACATCGGAGCGTGCCATGGTCTCCACGCTCTGCGAGAGTTCCTCGACGGTGCGCGTGGCCACATCGGACGGAAGGGGCGGCAGTCCTTTGAGAATGCTCTTCGCGCCCCGCAGCTTCTTCTCGCCGTCGAAGATTGCTGGCGCCAGAGTGTTCGCCGGTGCATTGCGCATGCTCTTCGTATATCGCACTGGCGGG
>PNKL01000013.1 GCA_013822425.1 Gemmatimonas sp. | reverse complement strand
TCTGGGGCGACGGGAGCACGTTCAAGGGGAACGACATCGAGCGGTTCTACCGCTACGGCCTGCTCACGAACCCCGACCTCAAGGTCTACAAGCCATGGCTCGACCAGCAGTTCATTGACGAGCTGGGCGGCCGGTCGGAGATGTCGGCGTACATGGCCAAGCACGGCTTCGCGTACAAGATGAGCGCCGAGAAGGCGTACTCCACCGACAGCAACATCCTCGGCGCCACGCACGAGGCCAAGGACCTCGAGTTCCTCAACAAGGGCATCAGCATCGTGCAGCCCATCATGGGCGTCGCGTTCTGGCGCGAGGACGTGGAGGTCAAGCATGAGACGGTGGCGATCCGGTTCGAGGAAGGCCACCCGGTGGCGTTCAACGGAAAGACCTTCGACACGCCGCTCGCCCTGTTCATGGAAGCCAACGCCATCGGCGGCCGCCACGGGTTGGGCATGTCCGACCAGATCGAGAACCGCATCATCGAGGCCAAGAGCCGCGGTATCTATGAAGCCCCGGGGCTGGCCCTGCTCTACATCGCCTACGAGCGGCTGGTGACCGGCATCCATAACGAGGACACCATCGAGCAGTACCGCAGCAACGGCCGCCGGCTTGGCCGCTTGCTGTATCAGGGACGCTGGCTCGACCCGCAGGCGATGATGCTGCGAGAGAGCGCCCAGCGGTGGGTGGCGAGCGCCATCTCTGGCGAGGTGACGCTCGAGCTGCGCCGCGGCAACGACTACACGATCCTCGACACGACGAGCCCGAACCTCACGTACAAGCCCGAACGGCTGACGATGGAGAAAGGCGAGGCGTTCTTCACGCCGCAGGATCGCATCGGCCAGCTCACGATGCGCAACCTCGACATCGTGGACACGCGCGAGAAGCTGCTGCTCTACACGCAGAGCGGGTTGCTGCGGGCGTCGGAGAACAGCGTGCCGCAGTTGCCGGGTGGCAGCGACGCGACGAGCGGAGCGAAGCACGGGTAGAATCCGACCGTGGATTCAGCCAGGCGCTTCATGAGGCTTGTGAAGCCATTCACAAACGCTCTTTCCCATCCCTCAGCGTACCAGTAGGTGTACGCTGTATGGGGGTTCAGGGGGACCGTCAGGAGTTGCCTATCCAGCCGGTGCCCAGGCCCCTTGAACAACAACGCCAGTAGGGTTTCCTCGTCCCGTACCTTATGTTTCGAGTTGAGGGCGGTCCTGTGTTGCCTTCGATCCCAGGAATGGCCTACCTCCCTCATCAAGGACCCGATGCGCATCATCGCGTTTTCGCGCGTGCTCGGACTCACGCTGTTCGTCTCCGCAGCCAGCCTCGGCGCCCAGACCGGTACACTCACCGTTTACAAGACGTTCGAGCCGGCGTCGCTGGCCGCTACGATGGCCATACCCGCCTCCTTCCCAGTGCAGATAAGCTGCACGTCTGGCGTAAACTCAACCGTGGGCCTCAATAGCGGCAACCAGTTCCAGGCGCAGACAGCGCCAATGCCCGCGGGAGCCGTCTGCACGATCATCGAGCTGACGCCCCAGAACGTCACGCTACAGCCAGGATGTCGCTGGACGCGAGTCGTGTATCCCAAGGGACAGCGTGTCACTATTCCCAACGGAGCATCCAGCCTCGTCGTGCAGAACGGAATCAACTGCGAAGACAAACCGCCCAAGCCGGCCAACGTTAACCTGAGAAAGACCGGCGGTGGCGTGGTGACAGTAGGGGACGCAGCCACGTTCTATCTCAGGCCCGCGAACATGGGGCCGGGGTCCGTCGGGGCTACTGGTGCGATGGTCGTCGATACGTTGCCGGCCATGTTCGGCTCCGTCACGGCCGCAGGTGCTCCGGATTGGGGCTGTACGGTAACCGGCCTCGTTGTGACGTGCGTGTACACGGGAGCCGTCGGGCCGAACCAGTCGATGGCTCAGATCATCGTCACCGCGCGCGCCGAGCGCGAAGGGAATCGCGCAAACTGCGCGATGATAATCCCCACGCCGGGACCGGACCCGCAGCCGGCTGACAACCGGTCCTGCGTCGGTGTCACTGTGACCGACGCTGTCGTGGCCGTCCCGGTTCAGACTTTGACGGTGAGGAAGATCCTCGTTCCGGCGGGCGACTTGGGGAAGTTCGTGCTTCGAATTATCGCGCATTCGGCGTTGGGCACCTCGGAGCGACTGGAGCAATCTCGCTGACCGCCGGCTCGCACACGGTGAGCGAGATTGGGTATCCGGGAACCAGCCTCGCCAACTACACGGCGATGATCGGCGGCGACTGCACCGCGTCGGGCACAGTCTCGCTCACGCCCGGAAGCAACAAGACCTGCACGATCACGAACACTCGGAAGCCCTCCACCGGGTCGTGGTCGCAGGGTCCCGGAACCTACACGGCGACCGCATGCGCCGCGCCGGCAACGTGCACCATCACGGGCTTCGCCGGCGAGGTGATTCCCGTCACGATCGAGGCCTGGGGAGCCGGCGGGGGCGGTGCCAGCGGAGGCCGGTCGGTCTATCAGCTTAGCGGTGGACAAGGCGGAGGCGGTGGTGGTGGTGGTGGTGGTGGCGGCTATGGGAAGACGACGGTCTCGCTGACCATTCCCTCGAGCGGCATCCTCGCGTATCACGTCGAGGTCGGCACGGGTGGTGTCCCGGGAGTTGGCGGTTACTCGGTCCCGGCGCAGGCGCACGGTAAGCTTGGCGGATCTTCCGAAGTACGACTGAGCACGTCGAGCGGAGCACTCGTCGTGAAAGCCACGGGTGGCGGAGGCGGTGTGTTCAACAACATTCACGGCAATCAACTCCTCGGAAACGGAGCTGGCGGAGCAGGCGGAACCGGCACGCTCAACAGCTGGCCCGGTCTTGTGGGAAGCGCCACCGCAACCAGTCTCTCGACCTGCAACGGGGGCGCAGGTGCTCCGGGTGGAGTTGGCGGCGGACCGGGTGCAATCAACAACGGCGGCAGTGGGGGGCACGGCGGCTACCTTCGCAGCATCGCAGCGCCCACGTGCATGGCACAGAGCAGCAATCAGCAACTGACGAACGGCGCCGCCGGAGCTAACGGTCGCGTCACGTTCACCTGGTGATCCGAAGCGAGTGTTTGAGACCCCAAACCCTGCAACAATGGATCGGCGGAATGTTATCAACGACCGTCGCTGGACTGCTTTGGACCACCTGAACGCAGCGTCAGGTGAGAGTTTTCCGCTGCCGGCCATGGCGAGGTCAAAGGTCACCGATCGAGCCGAAGCCGTGCGAACGCCGCCAGCGACCTCGCGACGTGGGCGCCAAGACGCAGCCGCGTCACGGGCGCGGGCGCCGTCAACTCCCCCGCGCAGTACCGCCTGAGCGCTTCGCCTCGCCGCAGCTTGCCGCTGCTGGTGCGCGGCAGCGTGCCCGGTGCCAGCAGTACCACCGCATGTGGCACGATGCTGGTGTGCTCAACGATCGCGGCCACGATGCGCTCCTCGAGCCCAGCGGGCGGTGCCGCTGAGCATTCCGCGAGCACGAGCAGCGCTTCGGTGTCCTGTCCCGGCGGCACGACACCGAGCGCCACCGCACATCCGGCACGAAGGTTCTCGATACCCGCGAGACAGTCCTCAAACGTTTGCGGTGCGTGATTGGCGCCCCGGATGATCACCACGTCCTTGACCCGGCCGGTGATGAACAGTTCGCCGCCGTCCACCAGACCGACGTCACCGGTGTCGAGCCATCCATCACGCAGCACCGCGTCAGTCGCCTGCGGTTGGTCGAAGTATCCCTTCATCACGAACGGAGCGCGGATCCAAACACGCCCCACCTCACCTTCGGCGCATGGCACGCCCGCGTCATCGCGCACGTCGAGTACCGCGCCGGGTATCGGCGTGCCGACCGAGACGACACGTCGCGACCCCGGCACCACACGGCCTGTCGCGGCGAGGATACCGGCGTCCAAGCTGATCTCCCGCTTGGGTCCGTCGGCGCTGGTGAACGTCGCTGCCAGCGCACACTCCGACAGACCATAGACAGGCATCAGCGACTCGGCGCGGAATCCGACGCGCGCGAAGCGGGTCGCAAAGGCCTGCTGCACCCCGGCCGCGATTGGCTCTGCACCATTGAGCGCGTAGCGCCAGTGTCCGAGATCCACGCCCTCGAGCTCGTCGTCGCGAATACGCTTGCAGCAGAGCCCGTACGCGAAGTTCGGCGCGGGCGACACAACGCCGCGGTGCCGCGAGAGCGCGCGCAGCCAGAGTGCCGGTCGCACGAGGAAGAGCTCTGGCGGAATAAGCACGAGGGTGGCGGGATAGTACAGCGCCTCCAGCAAGCAGCCAACGAGTCCCATGTCGTGGTACAGAGGCAGCCACGATACGCCCGTCTGGGGTGAGCCCGGCGGTGCCGGCAGCAGCGCCTTGAGCGCGGCGACCTGCGCTATCAACGCATGGTGCGTGAGCGCGACCGGCCTGGGATCGACCGTCGATCCCGACGAGAACTGGATGAGCCCCAGCGCTTCTGGCTCGACCGATACTTCGTGTCCAGACGCGCCATCCAGGAGATCGGCCACGGTGGGACAGCCAAGCGCTGGTCGGGCGCGGGCAACCGCCTCGCCGAGCAGCAGGCGCGTGCGTGCATCGGACAAGAGCACCCGCGCGCCGACAACCTCAAGCATGCGGGCGGTGCCCAGCACGTACTCCTCCATGCGCCCCAGACGGACCGGTGGATACAGCGGCACCGGAACCGCACCAGCAAGCAGGGTTCCGAAGAAGGCATCCATGAAGTCTGGGCCGGTGGGCAGCACCATCGCGACGCGATCGCCGGGTTGCACACCGCGTTCAGCCAACGCGCCCGCCATGCGCCGGGCGCCTGCCTGCACCTCGTTCCACGGCAACACCCGTTCGTGTTCGCCCGCATCCACGAACACCAGACCGTGCGCACCACGTGCCGCGCGTGCGAGCGCCGCGTTGACGGTGACGACGTCGAGCGGCGGGAGTGCGCTGCCGCAGATCACTTCGCGGGTTCCTCACGCGCGGCACGCACGCGCTCCGCCACGCGCACCATGAGACCGCTGACGGTGGTGATGCCGGCGGTATCCTCCTGCGTGAGGCGTATGCGAAAGTGGTCTTCGAGTCCGACGGCCATGATCACGGCATTCAGCGAGTCCACGTACAGGTCGCGTTGCAGGTGGTGCTCGGGCTCCACCGTTCCCGTGTACTCGAGTTCAGTGGAGAAGATGCGCCGAATGACGTCGAGTACCTCCTGTTCAAGAGCCGTCACGCGAGCCCCACGGCACGAATCGCGGTGTCGCGGCAAAGGCGCGCGCCCATTGCGTGCCCAGTGCCCGCTCCTCGCTGTTAATCCGCACCCGCAGAATGAGCGCGTTGCCGGCCGTGGCGACCAGTGCCGTTACCCAAGCGCCGCCCAGCAGGGGCAACGCCACCATCTCGGCGATGACCGCGACGTAGTTGGGGTGCCGGACCCAGCGATATGGCCCGCCAGTCACCGGTACCGCGTCGGGGATGACGATGATGCGCGTGTTCCAGCGCGGGCCAAGCGTGATGATTGCCCACCATCGCAGAACCTGCGCGCCCATCAACACCACAAGGCACGCTGCGGCAAGCGCCGGCGTAAACACCCGACGCATCAGCAATGGTTCTGCCACGCAGGCCATGAGAAACGCCACATGGAACACGGCCATGAGGCAATAGACGCCTGGCCCGACTTCGATCCCGCCGTGCGCCGTCGCCCAGGCGGCGTTTCGTCGCGACAGGTGCAGTTCGGCCAGCCGTTCAAGGGCCACGGCCGCGACCACGCCGAGTACCGCCACGCTGCCCGTCACCACTGCAGCAGCACCAGTTCGGCACAGAAGCCCGGTCCCATGGCCAGCATCAGGCCGTAGTCGCCAGGACGCGGTGCCCCGCTGGCAAGCAGGTCGGCCAGCACGAACAGCACCGACGCCGACGACAGGTTACCCACCTCTCGCAGCGACCGCCACGAGCGCTCAAGCGCCGCCGGCGCGAGTTCGAGCGCTTCCTCGAAGGCCTTCAGTACCTTCGGGCCGCCGGTGTGCGCCACCCAGTGCGCAATATCGCCGCGCGCGAGGCCGTGCGCGTGAAGAAACGCGTCGACATCTCCGCGTACATGTTCGCGTACCACGTCTGGCACGGTGGCGGAAAGCACGATCTTGAACCCCGTGTCCACGAAGTCCCATCCCATCACGCGCTCGGTGTTGGGATAGAATACCGATGCCGTGGCGATCACTTTCGGTCCCTCGCCATTCCGTGCACCGCCTTCCATGAGCAGCGCGGCCGCTCCGTCGCCAAAGAGCCCGCTGCTGATGATGTTGGCCACCGAGACGTCATCGCGCTGCAGGGTCAGCGAACAGAGCTCGACGGCGATCAACAGCGCCCGCTGATTCGGCCACGCGCGCATGACGTCGCTCACGCGAGACGTGCCGGCGACGCCACCCACGCAGCCGAGTCCGAAGAGGGGCGCGCGGGTGACATCGGGACGAAAGCCAAGCCGGTTGACCAGTCGCGCGTCGATCGAAGGAGTCGCCAGCCCCGTCACCGTCACGAAGCACAGGTGATCGATATCGGTAGCGGCGAGCCCGGCTGTCGCAAGCGCTGCCTGCGCCGTCTGCGCACCCAGATCCAAGGCCGCTGCGGTCCACGCGTCGTTGCGGGCCTGGAAGGAGGTGAGTGCGCGATACTCCGCGACGGGGAGCGCAAGATGCCGCCCGCCTACGCCGACGGCGCGGTGCAGTTCCTCAAGGCGCTCGACGTTGAAGTGCTTCGCGGTCCACTCGTCGCGAAACGCCGCGATCAGGGTCTCTTGATCAACAAAGTGCGCGGGAAGCGCACAGGCAACCGTACGGATGGTTGGGACAGGCATGTCATTGATCCGCGTGATCGTCGGAGGGCCAGCCCAGTCATAACTTCTAGGAACCTAGCGAATACACGACAGGTTCCGCACGTGCACCGCCGCGCGTTGCGTGGCTATCCCACGGCGCCGAACAGCTTCCCCACCAGGGACGTCGCCGCCATCGCCACCGCACCCCAGAACGCCACGCGTATCGCGCCGCGCATCTTCGACGCTCCCCCGAGGTGCCCCGCCAGCGCGCCGAGCCCGACGAGCAGCGCGAGCGAAACGCCCATCACCACCCACGACAGCGCGGTGAGGGGAAGCGCAATCACGAGCAGCAGCGGCGGTGTCGCGCCAATCGCGAACGCCGCCGCCGAGGCGAGCGCCGCCTGAATCGGCCGGGCTCGCGTGATGGCGGATAGCCCCAGCTCGTCGCGCGCGTGTGCGCCGAGTGCATCCTTGGCCGTCAGTTGCGCCGCCACCTGGGCCGCGAGTTCCGGCGTGAGACCGCGACCCATGTAGATTCCCGTCAGCTCCGCGAGTTCGCTCTCTGGCGCCGACGCGAGTTCGCCTCGTTCGCGCTTGAGGTCGGCCTGTTCCGTGTCGGATTGTGAGCTGACCGACACGTATTCGCCAGCCGCCATGGACAACGCCCCTGCCACCAACCCGGCGACGGCCGCGAGGGCGTTCGTGCTGGTGGCTGCGTCCCGGAACGCGGCCACCGTCTTGCTCAGCCACGCAAGGCACGGAGCCGCTTCAGCTTGTCCAGCACCTCACGCACCTTCGGCTGCAGCTCGGGTTCGGCGTTCTTCCACATCTCGACGAACTGCTCGAAGTTCTCGATCGCCTTCGCCGTGTTCCCCTTGGCGTCGTAGAGTTCGCCGAGGCGCTTGTACGACCCGGCGCGGAATTCGGCATCGATATCAGGAATCTGGCCCCTTGAGTCCGTGAACTTCTCGAAGTACGCGATCGCCGAGTCGGGGCGTCCGGCGTTGTCGTGCGCCGTCGCCTGCGCGATCCACGCGTACCGCCAGTTGATGGTCGCGCGCTTGTCGGCCTCGAGGACCAGCGGAACTACCGCGTCCCAGCGTTGTTCGGCGAGCGCCACCTGCGCGGCATAGAAGGCGCGGTCGCCGGTCGCGTCCGGTGATTCGCCGACCTGGTCCTTTTCCCACCCCTGCGCGGCCTGCCGCGCCAGCGCCGCATCGTTCATCCGCGCGGCGAGACGCGCCAGATAGCGATACGGCCGCTCCGAAGGCGACAGCTTGCTGAGCGGCACGCGGGCAAGTCCGCGCGCGACGACGGCGCGCGCCTCGGCCGGCCGCTCCAGAGTACCCGACAGGATGTACGCACTGTCCAGGTATGGCTGCAGCTGATTGACCGGCGACGCGTCGGATTTGAGCAGCGCCTCATTCGAGAGGGTGATCCAGCGCAGCGATTCGCGCGGCTGGCCCCTGAGTTCAGCGATGCTGGACGCGCCGTTGGCGCTGCGCGTGGCCTGACGCAGCGTGCGCGCCTTGGCATGCACGGCACGGCTGATGGAATCGGCGGCGTGCAGGTTGCCGGTGCCGAACGCCCAGTACCAGTCGGCCTCCCACAGGTCGGCGCTGTTTGGCAGCTTGGCGTAGTATGCCTTGCGCGTCGAGTCGAGCCCCGAGATGTGGCCAAGCACCGTCTGCATTTGCATCAGGTTGGTGAACGCACCGCCAAAGCTGCGCGGCAGCTTCGTCACCTGCCGGTACCGCTCCTCGGCGCGCGCAAACTCACGCTTTTGCGTGTAGACAACGGCCGCGTTGTTCAGCGCCGCCGTGCTCTGGGAGTCGATTTGCGCGGCCGCATCGTACGCGGCAAGCGCCTTGTCGCGATCCTGCTTCGGGCCGCTGGTGTAGTAGTAGCCCTCGGTCAGCAGCCGCTCCATCTCCGTGAGCCGGCCGCGGTGCCGATACGCGGCCTCCAAGGCGGCGAGCTGGCGCGGACGTTCGGTGCCTTCGTTGCCGAGCACTACCGCCATCTTGCGCCACGCCATCGCGAAGCCGCTGTCGATAGTCACCGCCTCCTGCAGCAGCGCCACCGCGCGTTCCGCGTCGCCAAGTTCGTCGGACGCCTGCGAGCCCTGCACGTACTTGCGCAGGGCGGCGAGCGACGGCGTGGAGACGCGCTCCAGCTCCGAGCTCTTCTGGATGCTCTTCAGCGACTCGCCGGCGCGCTCGCGCACGGAGCGCGAGAGCTTGCCGAGTGCCGAGATGAGGTCGTCTTCCCCGCTCGCCGTCTCGCGGAACGTCAGCAGCTCGTTGCCATCGAGCGCGTTCACGAGCCGCGCCGACACCACGTATCCCTTGCCCAGCTGCACCACTTCGCCGTCCAGCACCGCCTTGGCGCCCTCGCGCGTGGCGATCTCGCGCGCGACGTCGAACTGCACGACGCTCTCCCGTGAGCGCTGCATCATGCCGAGCAGGTCGCGCATGTTAGCGCGGGTGAGCACGCGCAGCGACGTGGACTGCCCGAGGTCGGTGCGCAGTGCTTCGGCGACCGTTCCGCCGAGCGTGGTGTCGCTTGCCGGACTGCGGAAGTCCGCCACCACGATCGTCTCGCGGTCGCCGAACGTGCCCTTGCCGCGTAGCGACCCGAACGGCCCCACGCCCATCGCCCGCATCACCATGAAGGCGATCACGAGCGCCGCGAAGCTGCCCACGGCGATGCTGCCGCCAAGCCAGGTGCGCCGCCACGAGACGTGCGGCACCGCCCGCATTGCCAGGGTCGCCATGGTTCCTTGCGGCGCGGTGGACCCGCCTGGAGTGAACTGCGGCGTTACCGTGTACGCCTTGTGCGCCACGCGCTGCACGTACCACGTGATGATGATGACCGGCAGGCCCGCCATCATCACGCCGATGGAACCCGGGAAGACCCAGTCGGGGAGGCCAATAACGCTCGTTGCGGCCCACGCGGTAACGGCCGTGACGCCGGTGGCGCCGGCCCAAAGTGCAAGCGCCTTGCCAAGGTCGATGCGGTTGCCGGAGAGTATCGCGGGCGCGGTCGCCGTCGCCCCGCTCGACGTGATGGTATCGAGCACACGCACGAGATCGAGCGCCTGTTGCGGCCGACTGGACGGTTCCTTCTCAAGGCACCGCATCACGAGTGCGGCCAGGTTCTCCGGACAGTCGTTGCGTAACGTGCGCACGTCCTTGGGCGTCTCGCTCATCTGCGCCGCAAGCATCCGCGCCGGCGTGAGCCCGTGGAACGGCGGGCGACCGGTCAACAGCTCGTACGCCATGGCGCCGAACGAATAGAGGTCGGCGCGGTGATCGGTGTGCGGATCGCCCGCCGCCTGCTCCGGCGCCATATACGTGGGGGTACCGATGGACGTGCCCGCCACCGTGAGCATGGTGTTGGGAGCCGACGCATCGCCCGTGGTGCGCGCCGCGCTGATGGCCTTGGCGATGCCGAAGTCGGTGACGGTGGCGCTCCCCGTGGAAAGCAGCACGTTGTCGGGCTTGATGTCCCGGTGCACGATGCCGTTGGCATGCGCGTAAGCGAGCGCACGCGCGACATCGCGCAAAATGCCCATGGTCTCGTGAATGCTGACGGGCCCCTGTCCCAGCCGCTGGCGCAGTGAGTCGCCGTCGACGTACGGCATGCTGAACCACGGCAGGCCATCCACGTCGCCGGCCGTGAGCACCGGCACGACGTGCGGGTGCTGGAGCTTGGCGGCGAGCAGGACCTCGCGACGGAAGCGCTCCACCGAGATGCCGGCCAGCAACTCGGGTGCGAGCACCTTCACGACAACGCGGCGGTCGAGGGCGCGTTCGCGCACGAGATACGTGCGCGACATGCCGCCGCCGCCAAGCTCACGCTCAAAGATGTACTGGCCTTCGAGAGCTTTCTCGAGGCGCGGGCGGGGATCGTCCATTGGGGGGGCTGAAGGGAACAACAGCCCCGAATATGCCTGTTTCGAGGGTCTGCGCGCCAGCGGCGATCTCCTGCGGCGATCTCCTGCGATCTCCTGCTTTGTCGTCAGTCGGCGGCTACACTCGGCTGGGGCTCGCCCTCGCTGCCCCTCCCAATTCATGCCATGATGGAGGCGGCACGATTCACCCGACGACTCCGTCCGCGACACGAGGCAACAATGGCAACGCTGCAACTCGCTGACAGCGGCACGCCGGGCCGCGCCGGCGATCTCTGGGGCGGGCTGGCCGCGATGCTCGTCGCGCTCCCCTCCTCCATCGCGTTCGGCGTCCTCATCTACAGCGCCATCGGTCCCGATCAGGCGGGGGCGGGCGCCCTCGCCGGCATTCTCGGTGCCGCGGCACTCGGCATCATCGCGCCGATCGTCGGCGGCAATGGCGGCTTCATCACCGCGCCGTGCGCCCCCGCGGCCGCCATTCTTTCAGGGCTTGCCGCCGGATTCGCCGCCAAGGGCGACATGACGCCCGAACGCATCATCGCCCTGCTCGGACTCACGGCACTCATTTCGGCGCTCTTCCAGCTCGTCTTCGGCGTCCTGAAGGTCGGACGCCTCATCAAGTTCATTCCGTATCAGGTGGTGAGCGGCTACCTCTCCGGCGTCGCCCTCATCATCGCCGTCGGACAGCTGCCCAAGCTGCTGGGCCTGCCCAAGGGGACGCATGTCCTGGAAGGCCTTACGTCGCCCGAAATGTGGAAATGGTCCGGCATCATCGTGGGACTCGTGACCATCACGGCCGTGCTGCTCGCGCCGCGCGTCACCACCAGGGTGCCGGCGGCCATTCTCGGACTTGCCGCCGGTATCGCGTCGTACTTCGGGCTCGCGATGTTCAACAGCGGCCTGCTGGAGCTGGTGGGAAACAAGCTCGTCATCGGCCCCATCACGGCTTCGGGTTCCATCGTCGACTCGGTCGGCGCGCGCGCCTCGTCGCTGCTGCATATCGCCCCCGCTGACATCGCGCTGGTCTTCAGTTCAGCGCTCACGCTGGCGGTGCTGCTCAGCATTGACACGCTCAAGACGGGTGTGGTGCTCGACACGCTCGTGCGCAGCCGCCACAACTCCAACCGTGAACTGCTCGGGCAGGGCACCGCCAACCTCGCGTCGTTCTTCGTGGGTGGCCTGGCCGGTGCCGGCACCATGGGCGCCACGCTGGTGAATGTCACGAGCGGCGGCCGCTCGACGCGATCCGGGATCGCCGAAGGCGTCTTCGTGGTGCTCGCCTACTTGCTGCTCGGCTCGCTCATCGCCTGGGTGCCCATTGGCGCCCTCGCCGGCATCCTGCTGGTGGTGGCGTTCCGCATGTTCGACCGCTCTGTACTCAAGCTGCTGCGCAATCCGTCCACGCGCGTGGACTTCGCCGTCATCCTGACGGTCATCGCCGTGGCGCAGTACGAACTGATCGCGGCCTCCGCCACGGGCATCTTCCTCGCCATCCTGCTCTTCATTCGCGACCAGGTGCGCAGTTCGGTGATCGTGAACAAGCGCGACCTGCGCGCCGTGCATTCCAAGCGGCGGCGCCTGCTCGCCGAGTCGGATATCCTCGACCAGTACGGCAGCGAGGCCGTGCTCGTGCAGTTGCATGGCACCCTGTTCTTCGGCACTACCGACAAGCTCTTCTCGGAGATCGAACCCGACCTGGGTCGCTGCCGCTACGTGCTCTTCGACATGCGGCGCGTCACGTCCATGGACTTCACCGCCGCGCACCTGTTTGAGCAGATGAAGGAACGCCTCGCCGACGGCGGCGGCGAGTTGCTGTTCAGTTCCATGCCGTCGGGACTGGCCCGGAGCGGTGATATCGAGGGGTACCTCGCGCAACTCGGACTCGTGCGCGGCGGCGATGGCATTCGGCTCTTCGAGACCCGAGACAGCGCCATCGAGTGGATCGAGGACCGCGTGCTCGAGGCGCACGGCTGGACGGAGGAGGAGGAAGGGGCGGCGCTCGACCTCCACGAGATCGAGGTGCTCAGTGAGTTCGACGCGGAGACGATCAGCGAGCTGTCCGGCGCGGTCACCACGCTCAGCGTGCCGGCCGGTGGCACCATCTGCAAGCAGGGCGACGCGGGCGATGAGCTCTTTCTCCTGCGCCGGGGACGCGTGAGCGCGCTGCTCCCGCTCGAGACCGGCAAGCGTCATCACGTGGCGATGTTCTGCCGCGGCGACTTCTTCGGCGAGATGGCGTTCATTGATCAGGAGCCGCGTTCGGCGAGCGTGGAGGCGGTGACGCCCACGGAGTTGTTCGTGCTCTCGCGCGCCCGGTTCGACGCGATGGCGACCAGATATCCAGCGTTGGCCGGCACCATCTTCGAGCGGCTGGCCGTTGCGATATCCAAGCGGCTGCGCTCGGCGGATACGGAACTGCGGGTGCTCGAGGAGCGTTAGGATCGAATGGATCCCATCACGCACACGCTGGCCGGCGCGACAATGGCGCGCGCCGGGCTCGACCGTCGCACCCCGCTGGCCACGGCGGCGCTCCTGCTCGGCGCGAACGCGCCGGACATCGACATCTTGACGGCGCTCGGCGAGGCCAATGCGACACTCGCCTGCCGGCGCGGGTGGACGCACGGCCCACTGGCGATGCTCGCGCTTCCGTTCGTCATTGCCGGATCGCTCCTCGTGTGGGATCGTTACGTGCGACGCCGCCGATCGCCTTCGGTGCCACCGGCCGCAGGAATGGCGTTGCTGCAACTGTCCGCGCTCGGCGTGTTGAGCCATCCGGCGCTCGACTGGCTCAACACCTACGGCATTCGCCTGTTGATGCCGTTCAGCAGCACGTGGTTCCGGGGTGACAGCGTCTTCATCATTGATCCGTGGCTGTGGTTCGTCTTTGCGGTGGGGCTCATCGTCGTACGCCGTGTACGTTCCACATCAGCTTCTCCCTGGCGATTCGCGCGCATCTCGGGCTCGGTGGCGCTCGCATACATCGCCGCGATGGTGGCGCTGAGCGTCGCGGGCAAGCGCAGCGGGTGGAAGGCCGCCGAGTCTATTGGCATCGCCGGCATCACCGAGGTGCTCTACTCTCCGCGACCGGCCACGCCGCTCAAGGCCGACCTCGTGGTGCGCACCGCCGACGCGTATCACCCCGGGTCGCTCGCGTGGCAGTTTTCGGGCGCGCGCGTGACGTTCACCGGCATTGTCATTCCCCGCGGCGACTGGAGCGCCAGCGTCGTGCAGCGCGCGCGTGAAGTGCCCGCCGCGCGCAACTACCTGGTCTGGTCGCAGTTCCCGTACGTGCGCCTCGAGGTGAACGGCGTCGATACGACGGTCTTCTTCGGCGATGCGCGCTACCGTGCGCTTCCAGCGGGGAACCTGAGCGGGATGTCGATTACGCTTCCGCGCACCAACTCGCGCTAGTCGCGATCCGCGTTTCGATCAGGGTGCTCGGCAGCCAGGTACGCCGGTGTGCCTGATGCGCGCATCCAGCGTTCGGGCGCAACGGCAGGAAGTATCGGCATCGCCAGTCTCCGTAACCTGGCCCGCGCATGAACCGCCATTCGTCCGGCGGGTCGTTACACGGCGTAGTTCAACACCGCCACAAAATGGCAGGCCGTGCCGGCCATCACGCACAGGTGCCAGACGAAGTGCGCATACGGCATCCGGCGCGCCGTATAGAATGCGACGCCCGCGGTATACGCCACGCCGCCCGCCGCCAGCCAGAACAACCCCCACGGCGCCACGTTCAGGTAGAGCGGGCGCGCGGCGATGATCACGAGCCAGCCCATCGCCAGGTACAGCGCCGTGGAGAGGCCGCGCATGTGAAACCCCCCGACAGACTTCACGACGACACCAACGATGGCGAGCCCCCAGATCGCGCCGAGCAACGACCACCCCCACCCACCGCGGAGCACGCCGAGTGTAAATGGTGTGTACGTGCCGGCAATCAGCAGGTAGATGGCGCCATGGTCGAGGACCCGCAACACGTGCTTTGCCCGCATGTTCGTGATCGCGTGGTAAAGCGTCGACGTCAGATAGAGCAGTGACGCCGTGGAGGCAAAGACCGCCGCGCCCACCACCGCGCGCGCACCGTGAGGCAACGCGGCAATCACGAGCACCGGAATGGACGCCGCCGCCAGTGCAAATCCGACGCCATGGCTGATGGCGTTCGCGATTTCCTCTCCACGCGACTGCGGGCGTGACATGCGGGCCTTTGGTGCCAGACGGTCAGCGGCTGGTGCCACGAACGTGATAGTTCAAGGTAACCATGCCGCTCGGATATTGCGTCGTGCCCTCGAGGGTGAGCTGTACCTCCGGAGCGCCGGACGCACTGAGCGGAATGCCCCCGCCGAGCAGCATCGGGGCGATGGTGACCTCCACACAATCCACCTGGCCGGCTACGAGCAGGCGGCTGAACAGCTGTCCGCCGCCGAATAGCCAGATGTCACCGTCACCGGGCTCGGTGCGCAGGTTGGCCACCACCGTGTCTGCGTTTGCATTCACGATGGTGACGTCCGGATGTTCCTCCGGCCGAAGCGTCGTCGAGAAGACGAAGACGCGGCTCCCCGCCGGCCATACCGTCTCGCCGGCTTGCTTGGCCGCCCGGTAGCTGTGCCGGCCGAGCAGCACCGTGTCGACCTTCGCGAAGAGCGCCGCGAAGTCCACGGTGGAGTCCTGTGGAATCCAGTCGTAGCCGCCGGCGGCGGTGGCGATGTATCCGTCGAGGCTGGCCGCGACGTTGTAACGGACGCGTCGCATCTACAGCGGCTGCATCGGTGGGGTGGGCGACGCCGGCTTCTTCCCCAGCCGGTCACCCAGCAGCAACCCCGATCCGACGCCGAGGATGAAGATTCCCGCGAGTGACGTATGCGCGTGAAATTCGAATTCGGCGGCAACGAACATGAAGCCGACCACCATGGTGATGATGGCACCCTTCAGCTGCTGCGACATGATGCACGCTCCGATGGGGCAACCCTGTCTTGCGTCTATATATAGATGTGTGCGGCGGATCGGCGCCACTCGGCGCGGCTTCAGAGCACGGTGAGCATGCCGGCGATGAAGAGCGCAGTCAACAGCAGCACCATCGGGAAGGCGAACCGCAGCCACCGTTCATACGGACACTTCACGCTCAGCAGGATCGCCATCAGCGTGCCATTGGTCGGCGTCCAGAACTCGGTGAGCCCCGCCCCCGCCTGGTACGCGAGCACCGTGGCCTGCCGGGAGATGCCGAGCAGGTCCGAGAGCGGCACCATCACCGGCATGGTGAGGACCGCCTGCCCGCTCACGCTGCTCACCGGGATGTGCAGCAGCGCCTGCACCGGCACCATCAGCATCGCCGCCGTTGCCCGCGGTGCATCGGCCAGCGGTGTCACGAGCCCCTGCAGGATGGTGTCAATGACACGCCCGTCCTCGAGCACGAGGGAGATGGACCGCGCCACACCGATCAGCACGGCGGCCGCCGTCACCGACCGCATGCCGTCGAAGTAGGCGTCAATGGTTCCCTGCATGCCCAGCCGGCCGACGAGCCCCACCGCGATGCCCGCCATGAAGAAGGCCGCTGAGAGTTCGTTGAAGCCCCAACCGAAGTTGAGCACGCCGATGATGTAGGCCACGAACGGCGCCACGACGAGCGCGAGGATGATGCGCTGGCGGACGTCGAAGGTGACGTCGCCAATGACGTGCGCTTCGGCCGGTTCCACGCGGTGACGTTCCGCGTACCGAATGGTCCACCAGATCCAGAGTGAGATGGCAACGAGAAGCATTCCCGTGCGCAGACCGGCGCCAGAGAGCAGCGGCAGCTGCGCCAGCTTGAGTGCGATTCCCGCCTGGAATGGATTGAGCGGACTGAACGCACTCCCCACCATGGCGGCACCGATGCTCATCGCCGCCGCGCTGATGGCGTCATAGCCGAGTCCCTGGCAGAGCAGCAACAGCACCGGAACGAGCGGGATGATCTCTTCGCCCATGTTCTCGAGCGCACCGCCGGCAGCGAAGGCGAAGGAGAGAATGATGATGGCGAGGTAGCGCCGCTTGCCGAACCGTCCCACGAGCCAGTCCACGATGGCACGCAACGTCCCCGCCTTGTCCACCACCGTCCATGCCCCACCCACCAGCAGCACCAGCACGATCACCTCGGCGCCAGCCACGAATCCCCGCGGCACGGCGACGAAGGCGTCGAACAGACCTACCGGCTGGGCCTCGACCTGCTGGTATGTGCCTGCGACGACGACAGTGCGGCCGGTGGCCGCGTCTTCGTGCCGGTCAAACGACCCGGCGGGGAGCACGTGCGTGAGGGCGGCCGCGACAAGCACGCAGGCCAGCAGGAGGACCATCGGGTGCGGCAGATGGAGTTTCGACATGCCGAAAAAACTACCGCCGTGAGGTCAGGTCAGAAATGACGGCGGGTCCAGACGAGCACCGTGCGCAGGCTGGTTGTGGGCGCCGCCCCTTCCTTCCCCGCGACTGCAAACACGAACGGCTGTTGCACCAGCTGCCGCACCTTGCGGCCGTTCAGTTCGGCGGACCCGAATCGCATTTCCGGAAGCGCGGTCCTGACCGCCTCCGTGAACAGCCCGTGCGAACTGCGCAGCACCTTGAACGACGCCACCACGGGTTCACCCAGCGTGTCCACGATGAACTGCGCCGGCACTTCGCCTTGCGTCCCGGCCATCTGCGGCAACAGCCTGGTGACGCATGAGTACTCCCATGAGAAGGCGTGAGCCACTGCTGCGACAGGGCGGTACCACGGCTACGGCATCCGGCGAAACCTGATTGTCCACGTCATCGTCGTCGAATGCGCTGCGAACACCACCCGCCGCCAGCGAACGCCGTTCAGCCCACTCGCCTCCAACCGCTCACCGAGTTGGGCGCGGGCGTCAGGGGACTCGGCCGCCACAGCTTCCCAGCCAGGCGGCTCGGTTAGTGACAGTACGGCGACTTCGCCCAGCGCGCTCTTCAATCGACCGTTCAGCGCGTTCCCTTCCCACCGCACGTCCTGCACATCAACGCCGCCACACGTCACATGGCGGTTTGTGGACAGCAACTGCGGATGATCAACGCGTTCACGCAGGCACAGCACCTGCACGTCATTCTCCGCTACCGGCGCCAGCGTCAGCGCACCCTTCACCACGCCGAGTGAGCGATTCCCCCAGAAGTCGAACGCCACATACGTGCGCGCGGTGTCCAGGCCGAGCTCGCCAAGCGCGATCTGCGTTGGTGCGCCCGTCGTGCGCGCCAGTACCGTCCACCGCTCGAACGGCCGCGCGATGTCGAGCTGGTACAGCGTCTGCTGCAGCCGCTGGTCCGCCTCGAACGGACGCGGTCCCGCTCCGCTCACCTCATGATCCACCATCCACAGGCGGTCGGTGCGTGACGGGTCCACGTCGTACACCTGCCCCGGACGGGTCACCGGCACCGGCGCCGTGCGCTGTGCCACCATCAGTGCGTCGTTGACGTAGACGCTGGGCTTGTCGGTGAGCATCAGCAGCGATCCCGTCAGTGTCGTCAACGTCGCGGCGCGCCGCCCGTCGGGTTGGCCCAGTTCGATGTGATCGGGGTCGTTGCGCCAGACCACGTTGTTGAACGAGTTGAACTGCGCGAAGCCGCCATACCCGAAGCCGTCGTCGCCCAGCCGAGTGGCGTCAATGATCCCGGCGAGTTCCGGACGCGGTCCCCACGACGCGAGCATGAAGGCGTCGCGGCCGATGACATTGCGGATCTGCTGCAAGAAGTCGCGGTACACCTTCACGCGATCCAGCTTGCGCTGCGCGTAGAACGCCGCGTGGCTGTTGACCCCTTCGTACCGCAGGTGCCGCAGTGCGTCCACCTTGAAGTAGTTCCACCCCTGCTTCTTGAGCGCCGCGTAGACCGGCAGCACCAGGTCGCGCATCGTCGCCGGGTTGGCACCGTCCATCACGTATCCCACCCAGTTGCCGCGCGAAGGCGTTCCGTCGGCGCCGCGCACAAAATAGGTCGGGTGACCGAAGGCCCATGTGGAATCATGGAACGTGGTGTTGGTCCACAGCCCTGGCGTCAGCCCTTTCCCCGCGATGTACGACTGGAGGCCCGTCAGCCCGCCCGGGAACTTCTCATTGGTATTGAGCCAGTTGTCGGGCACCGAGATCGGCAAGCGCTGAAAGCCGTCGTCAATCTGCAGCACGTCGAATCCGTACGGCTTCAGCCGCTCGGCCATCGCGTCAGCCGTGAACCGGATGTCCTGCTCCGTCACCTTGTCCCTGAACGCATACCATGATGTCCAGCCGGCCACCGACGACGGCCAGGTCTTGTACGTCCACGGCTCGAAATGCGCGAGCCCGCGGTGCTTCTGGTAAAAGCGCGGGCGGAAACGGAGCGTAATTTCGTATCCATCTGCTACTAAATCGAATGCCGTGGAATCGCCGCCCGCCACCGGCGTGATCCGCACGCTGGCCGGGAAGTCCACGCTCAGCAGCCAGTCCCGGTCGCGGGCGTACACGCCCCGGTTCAACAGGCTGTAACTCGGCCCCACGCTGTTGCGCACGATGGGCACGCCGTCCTCGCGTGGGTCCGCATCCACGGCAAATGCGTCGCCCGAGGCATGCACCGTGCCGCGCAGCGTGAGGCGCTCATTCCCGGGCAGCCACGTCACCACCTGCGTGATGCGTCCGCTCGACGTGTCCACCAGTTGGCGCACCTTCGGGGTGCCGCGGACTGCCGTGACCCGTGCCTCGAACACCGTGGCGCCATCGTAGCGGAGCGCGACGCAGGTGTCGGTCAGCACCACTTGTGCCGAGGCGTTGGCCGGCGCTCCGCTTGTGGAGACGGTGTTTCGCGCCGCGGCGGCGGGTCGCGCCGTGGCCGGCGCGCGCTGCGCCCCCGCCGCATGCAGGGTGCCTCCCAAGCATGCGACAATCATGAAATGGCGCGTCATAGCACTCGCTCCCGGGTCAGAATCGCAGCGCGCGCATGTACCGCAGGTTGCGGCGGGCGCTCTCCATCGGTTCGGGCGAACCCTCGTGTTCCACAACGCAGGGTTTCTTGTCAATGTCGCCCACCATCGCGAGCATCGCGCGGAAGTCTACCGTGCCGGCGCCAAGTTCGGTGTCCCTGGAGTTGTCGGCCACCACGTCCTTGAGATGGAAGCTCCAGAACCGGTCGTTGTGTTCCCTCAGGTACTTCATCGGGTCGCCGCCGCCCATCCGCATGTTCCCGGCGTCGAGCTGGAGCCGAACCACTCATCAATGGACTTCTCGGCTTCCGCGGTCAGGCTGGGCGCAATCAGGTACTCCTGCCCCAGGTACGCCGCCGCGTCGAGACTCTTCTGCCAGTCTTTTGTGAGCAGCAGTGGCGAGATGTGCGCCGAGGGCGCCTTGAGTCCCGTATTGACGAGCGCCGCCTTCACCTGCTCGTTGGTGCGTCCGAAGTTGCCGAACGACCAGAGCAGCTCGACGTCGTCGTACCCCATGGCCCGCACTGCGGCGAGTGTCCCCTCCGGGTCTTTGCGCATCTCGGCGCGCACCGAGTACAGCTCGAGGCTCACGCGCTTAACCGCACGCCCGCCTCGAGTGAAGGGTGCAGATAGCGAGCAGCCGGTGGCGGCGAGAGCTGTCAACTCAACGAATTCACGACGCTTCATTGCTCCCCCGTTCCCGTGCACCACACCGTGCCTGTGCCCCTGCACCTCACCGTGTCCGTGCTCTTAGTGCGAAACCCAGCATCACCCCCCCGAAGGCACAAAGCACCACGCCCCAATACAGGTTCACGTTGATGCCCAGGGACTGCGTGTACGCCTCGGCGGGTGTGATGAAGCCGTAGATGACGAGGATCGCCCCGAAAATCGAGAAGAGGAACCCGATGGGCAGGCGAAGGTCAAACCGCATGGCGCCTCCTCAGAGGAATGCGAGGTTGAGGACGGTCACGGCCAGCAGGATCATCGCCCCCAGGTAGATGGGCCGCTTATACCACGGCAGGTGCCCTTCGTCGTGGCGCTCGGTCAGGCTGTACACGAGGCCTCGCAACTCCTCGTCACTCTTGGTTCGCTTCGTCAGCAGGCTGATGAGGATCGTCACCGTGAAGCACGTCGTCCACGACCAGATGGCCGTCCAGAAGTTCTGCGCCATCTCGCTGGGGTACGTGTGCATCACGGGTCCGATCCACCCGCCCTTGAACAGGCTCTCGGCACCCACCGGCATCGTGAGGCCGTGGTGCAGCGCAGCCGCCAGCGTGCCGCCGATCAGGCCGGCGAATGCGCCATGCCCGGTGGTGCGCTTCCAGAACATGCCCAGCAGGAAGGTTGCGAACAGCGGGGCATTCACGAAGGCGAACACCAACTGCAGCATGTCCATGATGTTGTTGAAGTGCTGCGCCATGTACGCCGTCATGATGGACAGCCCGATGCCGAACACCGTCGCCGCGCGCCCCATCCGGAGGTAATGTCCGTCACTCTTGTTCTTCGCGATGTGGCTCTGATAGATGTCGTACGTCCAGACCGTGTTGAACGCCGTCACGTTCCCGGCCATGCCGCTCATGAACGACGCCATGAGCGCCGTCAGCCCAAGCCCGAGGAGTCCCGTCGGGAAGTAGTGCTTGAGCATCAGCGGGATCGTCATATCGTAGTCGTACGCATTGCCCTTCACCGGAAGCGCAAAACCGGTCTGCCCAGACTTGTACGTGAGGGCGATGGCGATCATGCCCGGCAGGATCACCAGGAACGGGAAGAGCATCTTCGGCACGGCGGCGATCAGCGGCACTCGACGCGCCGCCTGCTCGTTCTCCGCTACCATCGCGCGCTGCACGACCAGGAAATCGGTGCACCAGTAGCCAAACGACAGCACGAAGCCGAGCCCCATCACCATGCCGAACCACTCGACGCCCATTGGGTTGCCGCCCGAAGTGCCCATGTGGTTCCAGGCGCTCACCCATGCGCCCGCCGCGTAGGGCTCCCCCGCGACGTTCTGGCTTTGCGTCGCCACCAGATCGAGCCGCGACACCAGGCCGGACCAGCCGCCCACATCGCGCAGGCCCAGGAAGACCAGCGGCGCAAACCCGAGCACGATCAGGAAGAACTGCATCACCTCGTTGTAGATCGCCGAGGTGAGCCCGCCAAGGAAGATGTAGGCGAGCACGATGGCGGCGCTCGCCCACAGCGCGACGTCGAAGTTCCAGCCGAGGAGCAGGTTCAGCAGCTTTGCCATGGCGTACATCGAGATGCCGCTCGAGAAGACGGTCATCGTGGCGAAGCTGAACGCGTTGAATGTGCGCGTCTTCTCGTCGTAGCGAAGCTTCAGGTACTCGGGAACGCTGCGGGCCTTTGATCCATAGTAGAACGGCATCATGAAGACGCCGACGAAGACCATCGCCGGCACTGCTCCCACCCAGTAGAAGTGGGAGGTCATCATGCCGTACTTCGCGCCCGAGGCAGCCATCCCCATCACTTCCTGCGCGCCGAGGTTGGCGCTGAGGAAGGCAAGTCCGGAGATCCACGCCGGGATGTTGCGTCCTGACATGAAGAAGTCGTTGGAGCTCTTCATGCCGCGCTTCAATGCGACGCCAATTCCCACGACGAACGCGAAGTAGAGGATCAGGATCAGCCAGTCGACGGCGCCGAGTTGGATGCTCTGGGTAATCGGAATGGGGACGCTCCGGGGAGGTCACGCAACGAGGCGATGGGCACGGCGGACGGCCCGCGCCAGGGAAACCGGACGGCCTTATTGTCGTGCGCGGGCGAGGCACCGTCAAGAAAGTCCAGCGCTTACCTGGCGCAAGCTTGTCCTCCAGTGGCGCGTTCGAGGCGGCGAGTCCCTGCCTGCCGCGCTACCTTTGAGGTGAATATGCGCGTCGCGCTCGCCGTCCCGTGCTACGTTGACCAGTTCCGCCCGCAGGCGGCGCGAGCCGCGCTCACGCTGCTACGGCGGCTGGGATGCGAGGTGAGTCTCGCCTTCGACGCCCCCTGCTGTGGCCAGCCGATGTTCAACGCCGGCGTTGTGACGGCGGCCCGCGCCGCGGCTGACAACTGGGTACGCGCCTCCGCTCCATTCGACGCCATGGTCATGCCCTCCGGCAGCTGCACGCATCACGTGAGGCACAATCTGCCGGCTTTTCTCGGCGGCGAGGAAGCGAGCCACGCCGCACAAGTGACGTTCGAATTGTGCGAGTTCATCGCCGGTCCGCTTGGCCTGCTCACGCTCGCCGGCCGCTTTCCGCATCGCGTGGCGATGCACCTGGGCTGCCATGCCCAGCGCAGCCTGCGGCTGGGTGGCTCCTCAGAGTTGCATCAACCAAGCTCCGGACCCATGCACGCCCTGCTGACGGGACTCGACGGGATCACGCTCGTTCCGCTCGACCGGCCGGACGAGTGCTGCGGCTTCGGCGGCTCGTTCGCCGTCGGCGAAGCTGACGTCTCGGTCGCGATGGCACGCGACAAGCTGGCTGATGTCGTGGCACACAGCGCCGAGGTGCTGGTGAGCAGCGATCCCTCGTGCCTGCTGCACCTCGATGCGGTCGCGGCATATAACGGCACGCACCTGCGCACCCTGCACGTTGCCGAGGTGCTCGAGGAGGCGACGCGGTGAGCGCGCTTGCCGCTCCCGCTGTGCACCGCGGCCACGCCGAGGCCGCCGCCGGCTTCCTCGTTGATGCCGCACGCGCCGCCTGGCATGACCAGTCGCTCTGGTTCATGCGGCAGAAACGCGACCGCGGCACGGCCCTGCCCGAATGGGAGTCGCTGCGTCTTGCCGGATCCGCGCTCAAGGCGCACGCAATGAGCCGGTTGGCCGACCTGCTCGAGGAGTTCGAGCGCCGGGCCATCGCCAACGGCGTCGTCGTGCACTGGGCGCGCGATGTCGCCGAGCACAACGCCATCGTGCTCGGCATCCTGCACACCGCCGGCGTCACGCGCGTTTCAAAGAGCAAGTCCATGCTCACCGAGGAATGCGGATTGAACCCGTTCCTCGAGGCACGCGGCATCGAGGTGGTGGACACCGACCTCGGCGAACGGATCGTGCAGCTGGCCAAGGAACCCCCGTCGCACATCGTCATCCCGGCCATTCACTGGAAGCGCGAGGAGATTGGCGCGCTCTTCCATCGCACGATGGGGACGCCCGCCGGCGAGATGTCACCCGATGCCCTCGCCGCCGCCGCCCGTGTCCACCTGCGCGACGCTCTGATGCACGCCGGCGCCGGCATCACCGGGGCCAACGCACTCGTCGCCGAGACCGGCGGCGTGGTGGTGTGCACCAACGAAGGCAACGCCGACCTTGGCATGCACTCGGCGCCCATCCACATCGCCTGCGTCGGCCTCGAGAAGATCATCGCGACACGCGATGACCTTGGCGTGCTGCTGCGCCTGCTGGCGCGCAGTGGCACCGGCCAGCCCGTGACCGCGTACACCACGCACGTCGCGTCGCCGCGGCCCGGCGCCGCAATGCATGTGGTGCTCGTGGACAATGGCCGTACCAAGCGGCTCGCCGACAAGGCAATGCGCACGGCCCTGCACTGCATTCGGTGCGGCGCCTGCCTCAACACCTGCCCCGTCTACCGGCGCAGCGGCGGCTACAGCTACGGGCACGTCATCCAGGGTCCCATCGGCGCCATCCTCGCGCCGGCCGTGAATCTCGATGCGCATCACGAACTGCCGTTTGCGTCCACGCTGTGCGGTTCGTGCGCCGACGTCTGTCCGGTGCGCATCGACATTCCGGCGCAGCTTCTTGCCTGGCGCGCACGCAGCGCCGCGGCCGGCATGTTGCCGCGCGGGTATTCCACGATCTTCCCGCTGCTTGGCTGGGTCTTGTCGCGCCTCTCGCGCTTCGAGTGCGCGGCGCGCTGGGCGCGACGCGTCCAACGACTCATCCCGGCATCGTGGTTGTCCGGCCGCTGGAATCCGTGGACCCGCCCCGGTCGCACACTGCCGGTGATCGCCGACGAGTCGTTCCGCGAGTGGGCGCGGCGCGAGGAAGGGCGCTCATGACCGCGCGCGATGCCATCCTCTCCGCCATCCGGGCGGCGGCGGTGCCAGCGGCGCCGCCGGCACACCTGCCCCCGACGCCAACCGCGCCGATCGACGACCTGTGCGACGCATTTCTTCGCGTGCTCACCGAAGTCGGTGGGCAAGGCGTCGTTCGGACGGACGGCCAGCCGATGGACTCGCTGATTGCCGAACTGCTCGGCCCTGACCGGCAGCACGCCATCGTGGTACGCGGCCGTTTCGCCGTCGCCGAGAATGCCGCCGTCTACGTGGATGCGGCGGACCTCTCGGCGCGCAATGACATCGTGCGTGCCGAGCACCTGGTGGTGATCGTGCCGTTCAGCGCCATCGTGCCGACGATGCACGAGGCGATGCGCCTGATGCCCGCCCACTCCGCATGCGGCTGGTTCCTGAGCGGCCCCTCGAAGACGGCCGACATCGAACAGTCGCTGGTTTTCGGCGCACAGGGCTCGCGTACGCACCGCGTGGTGTTCGACCGCGGCACCTGAGCGGTACCGCGGCATTCGATTTGGTCTACTGCCGGCCGGTTGTCAGTTCCCGCACCACGCGGTCGGCGCGATAGACGTACGCCAGCGCTTCCTGGATGGCGCGCACGTCCACCATCACGTTGCGCCCGCGTTCCGGCAGGTAGATGTAATCGCGCACCAGCGCGTTGATGTTGCGGTCGAAGTTGAGCCCCACGATCCGCAGATCCTTCGTCACCGCCGGCGACCCTGAGTTGCCACCGTAGCTGTCGGCCGTGGAAACGAAGTTGAGTGGTGTGCCCAGGTCGAGCCCCATGGGCGGCACGCGCCAGCGATGCGGCAGCTCCCAATCGCTCGCCTGCCCATGGCTCCGGTTCCGGTCGTACATCCCGTAGAACGTCGTGAATGGCGCCGCCAATGTGCCGTTGTACTCGTAGCCCTGCACCACGCCGTCCGCGATGCGCGGTGACGACGATCCGTCGGGCGGGATCGCCGGGCCGAAGAGTTCGAAGCGGGCGCGGCCGATCTGCGCGGACAGCGCCGCTTCCTCCACGTCGATGCGCGTCTGCCCGGCCTCGAACGCGAGCACGCTCGGCATGATCGCGTTGACGAACTGCATCGCCGGATCGGAGGCGAGTTCTCCCGTCGCCGCGCGTCGGGCGCCGGCCGTGTCGTTCACCGCGGTCGCCGCGAGCATCGCGTCCGCGGCGTCCTGCGGCGTCTTGCCGCCCAGCGCGGCGCGCGCGAACTCGTGGTTCGCGCCATACGCCGTGGCGATGTCCTCGAGCGACAGTGCGAGGTAGCGGCGCTCGAGGTCCCGCGCCTGCGACTGTACGCGCGCGAGGCGCTGGCGGAAGCCGGCCACCGAGTCGGCCGGGCCGCGCTGCACCCGCCACGCCAGGTACGCCGCCTGCAGCGTCGTACTGCTCGCCACCGGACTGACCAGTTGGCCGAACGCGGTGAGTGCGGTGCGTGACTTCACGCGCTGTCGCTGCAGTTCCGCCATCCGGTCAAACAACTTGCCGTAGCGCACCTTCAGCTCCGGCCTCGCTTGAATGGCGTCAATGAGACCGCGTTCGATGGCGGTGCGCCGTCCCATGATGTTATCGTCGCGCAGTCCGTCGAGCCGCCCGCCGATCGGCTTCCAGCGGTTGGACAGGTTGAGCATCGTCACCATCGCGGCGGAACGCTCGCGCTCGTCCTTGCTCGCATCACGGAACGCCTTCAGCGCCGCGAGGTGCGACGACAGGAAATGCTCGGTGAACGGCAGCGCCACGTCGCGTTGGTACTCCAGCTGGCTGATCGTCGTGAGCCGTCGCGTCGCCCCGGGGTTGCCGATGACGAACACTACGTCGCCCGGTTTGGTGCCGGTCTCGCCGCCCCACGCAAAGTACGCCGGACTCGACACCGGCTTGCCGTCGGCGCTGTAGGCGCGCATCACGGCAAAGTCGAGCGCGTACCGCGGGAACGTGAAGTTGTCCCAGTCGCCGCCGAGGTTCGCCACGCCAAGTTCTGCCGCGACGACCAGCCGGATGTCGGTGTAGCGCTTGAAGACATACGCCGAAGACCGCGCGCCGTTGTAGAGGCCGACCACCTGCACCCATACCGAGTCGCCCGGCGTCGCATACTGCGCCTGGAGCCGCGCCTGCGCCGCAGTTGACGCTGCGCGTCGCGCCGCATCGCGCGCTGTCCCTTCAGCGGCCGCGTCGCCCGCCTTGTTCACCTCGTTCGAGATGTCAATTGCGGCAAGCAATTGGTCGGCTACCATGCTCGGCAGTCGCCGTTCGTCCGCCAGCGTTGCCGCCACGAACCCTGAGTCCAGCAGGTGCTCGCCCGGACGGCTGATCGCGTTCACCGAGCCACGTACGCAGTGGTGGTTGGTGATGATCAGCCCGTTTTGCGACACGAATGCCGCCGAGCAGCCGGGGATGCGCAACGCTGCCAGTCGGGCGCGCGCAAACCACGCCGAGTCGGCCTTGAACCCGTACGTCGTGGAAAAGTACTCCGACGGCGCGTACTCGAAGGTCCACATCTTGCCCAGGTCGAAGCGACCCGGCGTGACGGCATTCTGGGCGGGGAGGACGGAGGCGGTGAGTGCCGCAAGAGCCAGGGCGCGAATAAGGCGCATAATCTCTGATCCGAGGAGGCCGCGTCTCCATGACGTGGCGATGATTGATTCTAACGATTCCGCGAGACGCATGCCTCCGTGCGCCGCGGCTCAGCGGCCCGTATCGCTCAGCGCGCGCGCCTTCAGCAGGTCGAGGTACATCCGCTCCACCTTTGCCCGTGCCCACGGCGTGCGCCGCAGGAACTTGAGGCTCGACGACACGCTGGGATCGCTCGTGAAGCAGGCGATGCGTACGCGCCGCCCCATGCGCTCCCAGCCGAGTTCGCTGACCATCTCGTTCAACATCCGCTCCAACGTGACGCCATGCAGCGGGTCCGAAGGGCGGTTGGGGCGTTCCGGCGGCATGTTCATGGATCCGAACGATTGCCTCTGCGAACACCTCGCGCCAGCGGCCAGCGCCAGAGTCCGTTTGCGACACGCTATCTTTCGCCGCATGAAGCTGTGGATTGACGCCGATGCCACGCCCCTGGCGGTCAAGCAGGTCTGCTTTCGCGCCTCCGATCGCCTGAAGCTCGACACCGTGCTCGTGGCGAACCAGCGCGTGCAGTTCCCGGCGGGGTACGCGTACCTCTCCGCCGTGCGCGTGGACGCGGGTCCCGACGAGGCTGATCGCTATATCGTCGAGCACGCCCAATCGGGCGACGTGGCCGTGACAGCCGACATTCCCCTGGTCGCGCTGCTCGTTCCCAAGGATGTGGCGGTCATCGACCCGCGCGGCGCTGCGTGCGCGATGACCACAGTTGCCCGCACGCTGCAAGCCCTGTAGCATCCTCCATATGACACGCCGTCGTGCCGCCCGCGCCGCGTTGATCCTGCTGGCGACCCTGGTCAGTGCCCGCGTCACCGCGCAGCGGGCGATGCCATCCAAGACGCAGCTGGCCGCACCCTGGGTGCCGGGCGCCACCTGCTACGAGGTGTTCGTGCGGTCCTTCCGCGACAGCGATGGCGACGGCATTGGCGACCTCAAGGGACTGATCAGCGCGCTTGACTACATCAACGACGGCAATCCGCGCAGCACCCGGTCGCTGGGCGCGCGCTGCCTGTGGCTGATGCCCATCATGGAGACGCCCGGCTATCACGGCTATGACGTGAGCGACTACTATCGCGTGGCGCGCGTCTACGGCACCAACGACGACTTCAAGCGGCTCGTGGCCGAGTCGCACCGGCGGGGCATCAAGGTGCTCGTGGACATGGTGATCAACCATACCTCGAGCGAGTACCCCCCGTTCCAGAACGCCCTGCGCGATCCGGCGTCGCCGTATCGGTCGTGGTTCCGGTTCTCGCCCACGCGGGGACCCGACAACCGCTGGGGAAACAACAACTGGCACCGCTCGCCGGTGCGCGACGAGTACTACTACGGTTTTTTCTGGCAGGGGATGCCCGACCTGAACTACGAGGGCTCTGAGGCGCTGAACGAGATGAAGAAGGTGGCGTCGTTCTGGCTGAACGAGATGGGCGCCGACGGTTTTCGCCTCGACGCCGTGAGGTACCTCGTCGAGGACGGCGCCACCGTGGATGACACGCCAGGCACGCACGCCGTGCTGCGCGAGTACGGCGCGCACGTGCGGCAGGCCAAGCCTGGGGCCTTCACCATCGGCGAGGTCTTTGACAGTACGGGAACGCTGCTGGCGTACTACCCCGACCAGCTTGATGCCTACTTTGCGTTCGAGGTTGCCGATTCGCTCATCGCCGGCGTGCAGCGTGGCGATGCGCGCGGCATACTCGCTCCGGTGCTGCGGCTTCAGGGCGCAGTGCCGGCGGAACGCTGGGCGCCATTCCTGCGCAACCACGACCAGCCGCGCACGCGCACGGAGTTCAATGGCGACTGGGGCAAGGCGCGCACGGCGGCGCTGCTCCTGCTCACCCTGCCAGGCCTGCCATTCGTCTACTACGGCGAGGAACTGGGGATGACCGGCCCCAAGCCCGACGAACTCATCCGCACGCCGATGGCATGGTCCCGCACGGCGCCGCATGCCGGCTTCACCAGCGGTACGCCGTGGCAGCCGCTCGCCGCCGACTCGCTCGAGGCGAACGTCGAGGCGCAGGACGGCAATGCGCGCTCCCTGTTGAACCTCCACCGCACGCTCATCCGGCTGCGTACCGCGACGCCGGCACTCGGCCGCGGCGCATTGATCCCGCTCACCACGAACAACCCGGCAGCCGTCGCCTTCCTGCGGCGCGACACCACGGGCACGGTGCTCGTGATGGTCAACGTCGGGCCGGCCACCCTGAAATCCGTGCGGGTCGCGTCGGCCGACGAGGCCCCCCGCTTCCGGCGGTTGGCACCACGCACGCTGTACGGCCTCTCGCGCGCCTCCACGATCCGGCTCGATGCCCGCAGGCGACTGACCGCAACCGCCCATCTTCCCGGCCATTCCGGATTCGTCATCGCGCTGGGCGACAGCGGCAAGGCCTCGCCGCCGTGACGTTCGAGGACTGACGTCCGCACGCAGCAGGCCGCCCGCCGACATGCCCCGGCGGGCCGCGTTCGCATCACTCTGATACTATTTCGCCCTTCGGAAGATCCGCACGCCCCACGGGTCGAGCGTCAGCGCCGGCATCGCAGCGGCCGCGATCGATGCCGCCCACGGCGTGATCTCGGTGTACCCTGCGCCAGCTACCTCAACGCTGCCGGCAAACGCGCGGTTGGTGAGATTCACCGCCACCAGCACGTCTTCCGTCGCATCCGAGCGTACGAAGGTGATCACGCGGTCTTCGTCCGTGTTCCGCACCCATGTGGTCCCCCCGCCGCGCAGGGCGGGATGCGCACGACGAAGCGGGATCATCCCGTCGAAGAACCTCGGGAACTCGGGCCGACGTTCACGCATCTGCCACCAGACGGGGAGCTTCTCGAACAGCGCCGGCGCAAAGCTCTCCGTGGCGTCACCCACTTCGTTGCCGTTGTAGAGCAGCGGCACGCCGTCCATCGTGAAAACCAGCGCGAACGCGGCGAGGGCGGCGCGCTCGCCGAAGAACGTGATCGCGCGCTTCTCGTCGTGATTATCCGCGATCCGCAGGTGCAGCGCTCCCTTGGGGTAGTTGCGGCGCTCCGTCTCCCATTCCTCGCGCACGGCGCGCGCGCTGCGGTTGCCGAGGATGGCGTCCTTGAGGGCATGGTAGCCCGGCCAGCCATAGTCGAGGTCGAACGCGCTCACCAGCAATTCAGGTTCATGCGACTCGGCGAGCATCATGATGTCCGGCTTGATCTGCTCGAGGTTGCGTCGCGCCTCTTCCCAGAAGTCGGTGGGCACTTCGCCCGCCACATCGCACCGGAAGCCGTCGAGGTCGAACTCGCGCAGCCAGTACTGCAGCACACCGTGCATGTACGTGCGCGTCGCCGGGTTTGCGTAGTTCAGCGCCGCCACGTCGGTCCAGTCGTACGGCGACAGGATCTGTCCCGACGCGTCGCGTCGGTAGTACGACGGCGTCTTCATCAGGACGTTGTCCCAGGAGCTGTGGTTGGCCACGACGTCGATGATGACCTTGAGTCCCACGCGGTGCGCCTCGCGCACCAGCCGCTTGAGGTCGTCCTTGGTGCCGTACGCCGGGTTCACATCCATATAGTCCCGCACGGCATACGGGCTGCCGATGGACCCCTTCTTCTTCACTTGCCCGAGGGGGTGGATCGGCATCAGCCAGACGATCGTCACCCCCAGCTTCTGCAGCTCGGGCAGCCGGGCGGTCACGGCGTTGAACGTCCCTTCGGACGAGAAGGTCCGGACGTTCAGTTCATAGATGACAGCGTCGCGCACCCACGGGGCCACCGGTCGCGCGTCGAGAGCGCGCACGTCGCGGCGGGCCTGCGCGTGCAGTTGGGTAGCAGGTTGCAGCGCCGCCATGGCGGCCAGCGTGAGGACGACGACGAATCGGCGGGCAAAGAGGGCGGACACGCGCAGGTCTCCAGGACAGGGGTGTGCGGCGCACGCCAGGCACAAACCGCACGCCGACCTTGATAATATCGCGCCGTTCCGGCCTGATGGCTTGTCCCGGCGGTCCACTCAGTACCCCGCGGCCAGCCCGTGCCCCGCCGGCTCCGATACCCCGTGCCACCGGCCCCCGGCACGCATGATCGCCTGCGCCCAGCCGAAGCCCATTCCGCCCTTCCTCGTCCGGACCGTGTGGCCACGGGATTCCAGCGCCTTCACCACGGAATCGGGAATGCCGGGCATCGTGAGGTCTAAGCGGTCCGGATAGTCCTGCGCGTGGAAGCGCGGCGCCCTCATCGCCTCGTCGAGCGGCATGCGGAAGTCCACGACGTTCGACTGGTTGAGGACGCCGGCTTCACGGTGAAGTCGTCCATCTGATTGTTGAGCAGGAAGCCCGCACCAGTCACTGTCACTGCCGAGCCGAAGCCCGTGTTCAGGGTCGTCGTCAGCGCGACGGCATTGCCCTTGCCGTCCACCACTGAGAAGTGTGTCGTATGCTGGCCGCACGCGGAGTCCGCGGCCACGCGGTCCGTCACGTGCCTCGCCATCGAGATGCGGGCGCGCAACGCAGTGGCGGTGTCGGGGGACAGGAACGAAGCGCTCGGAGTGGGAACGAAGTCGGGATCGGCGAGCAACGTGTTGCGCCGCGCGAAGGCCACGCGCTCCGCCTCGGCCATCACATGAATGGCATCGATGGAATGCGCACCCATGGCGCGCAGGTCGTGTCCGCCGAGGATGTTCGCAATCAGGGCGAACGTCAGCCCACCCGACGAGACCGGAGGCATGGTCAACACCTGGTACCCTCGATAGGTAAACACCACCGGCGTGCGCCACTTCGGCTCGTAGCGCTTCAGGTCCTCGAGCGAGATGATGCCGCCCCCGCGTTGCATCTCGGCGACGAGCTTCTCGGCTGTCTCGCCCTCATAAAAGCCCTTCGCTCCCTGATCGGCGATCAGTCGCAGCGTGCGCGCGAGGTCCGGGTTCTTGAAACGCGTGCCGACTGCCATCGGGGCGCCCTGTGGTGCGTAGAGTGCGGCCGACGCGGGGGAGAACCGTGCCATGTTGTCGGCGATATCCTCGACGAATGCCGAATCCGTGCGAAATCCGTTCGAGGCGAGTTCAATGGCCGGTTGCACGACGTGGCGCCACGGCAGCGCGCCGAGCTTCTGGTGCGCGGCGTACAGCCCTGCCACGCTGCCGGGTACGCCGACGGCGAGCGCCCCCGTGATACTGCGGTCCGTTGGATTCCCCTCGGCGTCCAGGTACATGTCGCGCGGCGCGGCGAACGGCGCGCGCTCACGGAAATCGAGCGCGAAGGTCTCGCCGTTCATGCGCGCCAGCATCAGGCCGCCACCGCCGATATTGCCGGCCGTCGGATACGTGACCGTCAACGCGAAGGCCACCCCCACCGCGGCGTCCACGGCATTGCCGCCGCTCCGCAGGATGCTCGCCCCCACAGGATGCTCGCCCCCACGCGAGCGGCGTACGGGGACGCCGAGACGACCATGGTACTGTCGCTCGCCGCGATTTCACCCGCCGTTCCTTCCGCGAACCGCTGGCGCTGGCATCCTGTGGACACGATGCCCGCCGCCATGGTCGCCAGCCCGCCACGCCACACGCACTTCAGCAATCGAACTTCCACTTGTCGCGCACTCCCCGTGTCCCCTGCTATAGTTTCGCCAACGCTGTCCTTACCCGCGCCGGCGTCATGGGCAGTCGCGTGATCCGCACGCCCGTGGCGTCGAACACCGCGTTCGCAATGACCGCGCCCATGCCCACGATCGCCGGCTCGCCGCCGCCCTGTGACGGCAAGTCGGGTGAATCGAGAATGACGGTTTCGATCTTCGGCATCCACGAGAATTTCGGCAGGCTGTACCCCCCGTAATTCCTGTCCAGCACCTCGCCGTTCCTGAACCGCACTTCCTCGGCGAGCGTGTAGCCGAGCCCCATCATGATGCATCCTTCCATCTGCTGCGTGGCGCCTTCGGGGTTGACGACCACCCCCATGTCCTGCGCGCAGACGACGCGCACGACCCTGATGGCCCCGGTGGCGGGATCCACCTTCACCTCGGCCATGTTCACGACATAGGTGCCGGCATCCTCGCCGAGTGCCACGCCGAAGCCGCGTTTGCTGGGCCCTGGCTTCGGAGTCCAGCCGAACTTCTTCGCGCAGCTTTCGAGCACGCGCCGCATGCGCGGGTTCTGCAGGTTCAGCAGCCGGAACTCGACGGGATCCATCTCCGCGGCAGCAGCCAGGGTGTCGATGTGCGACTCGCGGGCCCAAACGTTGGCGTTGGCCCCCGGCGCCCGCCACGGACCCACGGCAAATGGGTGCATGCCTCCCTGATTGCCGCTCCAGCCGCCCTTCGTCATCGTCCGGTGGTTGGGCACGGCGTAGAACATCGCCGCCCCGCGGCCCCCGGACCCGATGATGTCGTTGTCCCACGAGACGATGCGCTTCGCGCCATCAAGCCCGGCGCGGATGCTGATCACCGCCGCCGGGTCGAAGGTGTCGAAGAAGAACTCCTCCTCGCGGCTCCAGACCACGCGCACGGGCGTGCCGGCTGCCACTGCCAGGCGCGCGGCCTCCACCGCCTGCTGACTGGCGCTCTTGCCGCCGAACCCGCCGCCCACAAACGGCGTGATGATGCGCACCTTTTCGGGCGCAAGCTTCAGCGCCCGCGCCACCTGCGTCTGCAGGGGGAACGGCGTCTGCGTGCTCGCCCACACCGTCACCTTGCCGTCGGCGGCAACGGACGCCACGGCGGAGTGCGTCTCCATGGGCGAGTGGGCGACGTACCCCTTCCGGTACTTCGCGCTGATCACCTGAGCGGCGCTCTTCTCGCCCGCGGCCACATCACCGGCCGCTCCCACCTGCCGCCGCTCGACCGCGACGGTCTCGAGGTGCGCAAAGATGTTCTCGTGATCCAGCGCGCTCGGCGACGGCGTGAATGTCGTCTTGACCAGCTTCAGCGCCTGATCGGCTTCGTCGCGGTGCGCGTGAAGCACGGCCACAAGGTCGCCATCCCGCACGATCCGTACGCCCGGCACCTTCTCCGCGGCGCTGGTGTCAACGGAGGTGATCTTCGCGCCGTGCACCGGCGGCCGTACGATGCGCGCGTGAAGCGCGCCCGTCGGCACCATGTCGCCGGCGTACATCGCCTTGCCCGTCACCTTCGCCCGGGCATCCGGCCGAGGATACGACTTCCCGATGATGGTGTACTCGCTGACCTTGTCGAGCGCGGCCTGCCCTTCGTAGCGGCGCTCGATCTTCTTGCCGCCGGCCAGTTCGCCATAGGACACCGCCTTGCTCGCGTCGGTCCGGCTGATGACGACGCCGTCCTTGACGGTCAGTTCCGCAACGGGCACACCCAGCTTCTCGCTCGCCATCTGCACGAGCACCGCACACGCCTCGGCGGCCGCCGCGTGCAGCACCGGGCCGAGCCGCCAGACACTGAGCGAACCGAAGGTACCGTTGTCGAACGGACAAAGGTCCGTGTCGCCCATTACGCAGTCCACGCGATCGAGCGGCACGTTGAGCTGTTCGGCGGCGATCTGCGGCAGGCCCGTGATGATCCCCTGCCCCATCTCGATCTTGCCGACGAACAAGGTCACGCGGCCGTTGGCACCGATGTGCAGGAACGCATTGAAGTCCGGTGGCGTGCGTTGCTGCTCGGCAAAGTTCCAGACCGGGCGAAGCGCGTCGTCTGGCGGCTTCACCGCGAACGCGACCAGCAAACCCGTGCTCGTCAGCCGCAGGAAGTCGCGGCGGTCAATGGTCTCCACGAATCCCCATCCTTCGGGGACGATCATCTCTTCGTCCTGGCGGATCACTTGGCACCTCCCGCCATCTTCCTGGCCGCAGATTCCACCGCATCAACGACGCGCAGGTGCGCGCCGCAGCGGCAGAGATGCCGCTCCAGTCCCTGGATGATCTGCGCGCGCGTTGGTTTGGGATTCGCATCCAGCAGCGCGGTGGCACCGATCACCATGCCGCTGGTGCAGAACCCGCACTGGAAGCCGACGTGCTCCACGAAGGCCTCCTGCACGGGGCTCAGCTTGTCACCCTGCGCCAACCCCTCGACGGTCACGACCTTCTTGCCGGCGACGCGGCTCATGGGCGTCACGCAGGATCGAACTTCCCTGCCATCCAGCAGCACGGTGCACGCGCCGCAGAACGAGGCACCGCAGCCGAACTTGGTGCCGGTGTAGCCGAGGTCGTCGCGCAGGACCCAGAGCAGGTCCCGGTTCTCGTCGACGGTCACGGTGCGCGCGACGCCGTTGAGGGTGAACGCAATCGGTTTCATCACGAGGCTCCGCTAACAAGGAGGGAGAGGGGGGTGGACAGCGATCAGACCCTTGGATTCTGTCGTCTCAGTAACTGATGTGCCAGCCTGTCTTCCGAACGTTCCAGCGCGCGCGACCGTTGGATTCCACGGTGGCGACTGCGCAGATTCAGGGGCGGCCATCTGCCGCCTTTGCCCGTTCCGGAGAACGACCCATGAAGACCCGCCTCGCCCTGCTCGCCATCCTCGCCGCTGCGTCATGGCAGCCGGTGTGTGCTCAGGGCGCCCGCGCATACACCCGCGCCGACACGCTGCGCGGTTCTTTCGACACACCGCAACGTGCGTGGTGGGACGTCACGTTCTACGACCTGCACGTCACGGTGAACCCGCCCGACAGCTCCATCAAGGGTCACAACGGCATCACCTATCGCGTGCTCAAGTCGGCGCAGGAGCTGCAGGTGGACCTGCAGGTACCGCTGGTGGTCGACAGCATGGTGCAGGATGGCAAGGCGCTGAAGTACCGCCGCGACGGCAACGCCTTCTTCGTCACGCTCGCGTCGCCGCAGCGCGCGGGCGCGAGCAAGTCGCTGACGGTCTACTATCACGGCAAGCCACAGCCGGCCAAGCGGCCGCCGTGGGACGGTGGCTTCACGTGGGGAACTGATAGTCTGGGCAACCCCTGGATCGTCTCCACCGACCAGGGCCTCGGCGCAAGCGTCTGGTGGCCCAACAAGGACACCGAGGCCGACGAGCCGGACAGCATGCGCATCGCCACCACGGTGCCGGACCCGTTGGTGAGCGTCGGCAATGGCCGCCTGCGCCGCATCCGCAACAACGGCAACGGCACGACCACCTATGAGTGGTTCTCCGTCAATCCCATCAACAACTACGCCATCAATGTGGCGATCGGAAAGTACGAGCACTACACGGAGCTGTATCAGGGCGAGCGCGGCACGCTGACCATGGACTACTGGCCACTCGCCTACCACGTGGACGCCGCCAGGAAGCAGTGGGCGCAGGCACGCCCGATGATGGCCTGCTTCGAGAACTGGTTCGGTCCGTATCCGTGGTACGAGGACGGCTACAAGCTCATCGAGGTGTCCAACAACGGCATGGAGCACCAGACGGCCGTGACATACGGCAACGGGTTTGCCAACGGGTACCGCGGTCGTGATGCATCGGGCACGGGGTACGGCATGAAGTGGGACTTCATCATCGTGCACGAGAGCGCCCATGAGTGGTTCGCCAACAACATCACGTACAAGGACCACGCCGACATGTGGGTGCACGAGAGCTTCGCCAATTACTCCGAGGCGCTCTACACGGAGTGCCTGTTCGGCAAGCAGGCGGGCGCCGAGTACGCGGTGGGCGTGCGTCGCGGCATCCGCAACGACCGGCCCATTGTACCGCCGGCGCGCGGGGTCAACGCGTCCGGTTCCGGCGACATGTACCCGAAGGGCGGCACGATGCTCCACATGATCCGGCAGATCGTGGACGACGACGCCAAGTGGCGCAACATCCTGCGCGGACTCAACAAGACGTTCTGGCACCAGACAGTCCTCGGCAGCCAGATCCAGGACTACATGATCAAGGAATCCGGCAAGGACCTGTCGAAGATCTTTGAGCAGTACCTGACCACGATACAGATTCCCGTCCTTGAGTACGCCATAGAAGGCGGTGCGGTGAGATACCGGTGGACGAATGTCGTCCCGGGTTTCAACATACCGCTCAAGGTGCGCGTCGCGGGAGACGGGTACGACTGGGTGCGCCCCACGGAGCAGTGGCAGACCACCAGCTTTGCCCTCCCCAGCGCGGCGGATTTCAAGCTGGACGTGAACTTCTACGTCGAGGGCAGGAACGTCGGCGCGGCGCCGACCCGCTGAGGGAACCGCGGGCGTCGCCGCCCGGACATTCGAGGCGGCGGCGAACCCGCAGCTCCCGTGGAACCCGGTGCACCAGGCTGGGTACGATGGAACGAGACCCATGCGACACGCGGCACCGGCCGCCCGCCGGGCTCACCTTCCCGGAGATCGTACCATGAAGAACCTTCGGATGTCAGCTCTCACGGCGCTTGGCCTCGCAGTCGGCGCCACGCTCGCCACATCACCGCTGCGCGCGCAGATCACCGAGGTCGCGCGCACGCCCATTGCCGACGCCGCCCAGGTGACGTTCGGCTACGTATGCGATGACCGCTTCATGATCCGCAACGATGGCACCAAGCCGATCGATCTCGAGTACGGCCTTGAAAAGGGCACCGAGCACACCCGCATCACGCTGAACGCCCGCGAGTCCGTGGAGCTCGCCTCGCCGTCCAAGGCGGCCATGGAACTGTGGATGGATGGCCGGCTCATCGCCCAGGCCGTCAAGGAAAAGCGTTCGTGCAAGGATGTCGTGGGTAACGCGCAAGTGTCGGTCGCGGCGCCCGACGTGCAGACCAAGGAACCGCGCCACGTCACGAACATCTACACGGCGTGGGGCCCGCCGTATCCCTTCTATGATCCCTGGGCGTTTGGCTTCTACGGCACATTCGGCGTCCGTCCGTACTACTCGGGCGTGCGGGTTGCCTTCCCGATCATCATCGGCGGCAGCCACCGCGTCGTGCACCCGCGGCGGCGGCGGTAGCACGGCGCGTCGGCGCGAGGCTCCTGACCCCCGTGCCAACCTAGTGTAGTACCGGCAGGCCGTGCACATCGCGCGGCCTGCCGGTATTGCCATCGGTAGTCACCGCCGCATGCGTTACGGTCCCTTTCTGACTGGCACCGTCCCCTTCGGTGCGGCGCGCAGGTACTGCGCCGGCCAGGGCTCACCGTGCCCAAGCTGCTGCGCTGCATGCAGTGGCCAGTGCGGGTCCCGCAGCAGTTCGCGCGCAAGCAGCACCAGATCCGCCCGCCCCGACTTAATGATCTCGTCCGCCTGCGCGGCCTCGGTGATCAACCCGACCGCCGCGGTCGCGATGCCCGCCTCCCGCCGCACCTGCTCGGCGAAAGGTACCTGATACCCAGGGCCGAATGGGATGCGAGCCCCGGAGACGTTGCCACCCGACGAGCAGTCAATCAAGTCAATGCCGTCCTCCTTGAGGAGGCGCGATAGTTCAACCGTCTGCGGGACATCCCAGCCTCCCTCCGTCCAGTCGGTCGCGGAAAGCCGCACGAAGAGCGGCAGCTTCTCCGGCCAGACGGCGCGGACCGATTGTGCCACCTCGCGCACCAGTCGGGTGCGGTTTTCAAACGAGCCGCCATACTCGTCGGTGCGCTGGTTGCTGAGCGGCGACAGGAACTGGTGCATCAGGTAGCCATGCGCGGCGTGCAGTTCGATGACGCGCATGCCAGCGGCCCGTGCGCGACGCGCGGCATCGGTGAACGCCCGCACGATGCCCGCAATGCCCGCGCGATCGAGTGCCTGGGGCACCAGGTGGCCGTCGGTAAATGGCACGGCGCTTGGCGCCATCACGTCCTCCCAGCCACCCTCGGTCACTGGCGCCGTGGCGCCGCCCTCCCACGGACGGCGCGTGGATGCCTTGCGACCGGCGTGCGCCAACTGAATGCCGGTCACCGCGCCGTGTTCGTCAGCGAAACGCACGATCCGCGCGAGCGGCTCCACCTGGGCGTCATTCCACAGGCCAAGGTCGTACGGCGAGATCCTCCCCTGCGGCGTGACGGCCGTGGCCTCCACAACCACGAGACCAACGCCGCCCACGGCGCGACTTCCGCAATGCACAAGGTGCCAGTTGTTGGCCTGACCGCCCGTTGCCGAGTACTGGCACATCGGCGACATGCCAATCCGGTTGCGCAGCGTCACGCCGCGCAGGGTCAGGGGATCGAAGAGACTTGGCATGCGGTCACCCTTCTGCGCACTCAGCGGCAAGTGGTTGATGGAGTCGTCGTTGCGGTCGTGGTGGTGCTATACGTCACGCGCCGGATCACGATCTCCACCGGTTGAGCGTTGGCGGGCGCTTTGCCTCCGTACAGCCAGAGGTTGAGGTGCAGCGGCCAGCGCCCGCTTGAGATCGTGAAGGCACCGCTTGGCACGAAGGTCCACGCCCGATAGGGCACGATATTCGATGCAATCGCCGTCACGTCAAAGCTCTGAAAACTCACCGCGGCGGCAGACCAGAGGAAGCGATGTACGGAGGCTGTCACGGGCGAATCCCATCGCAAGGCGCACCTGCCCAAGGTGCCCTTTGGACCTGACCCGGAGTACACGACGTAATTGAGATTTGTCGCATTCGCCGCCGTGACCCCGAAATGCGCCAGCTCGATGTCGATCTCATGCAATCCGTCAAGCCCGCCGCCCGGATACGTAAACAGCCCCAGGACGACGTTGGGATCGGGCGCATGCACCGGTGACGAAAGTTCCATCTCGATGCGCCCGTAGCCCACCACGCCCGTCGTGAACACCTCGGCGCTCGTCCAGACGCCGCCAATGCGGTCGATGCGCAGATGCAGTCCATCCGTCTCGAACCACGCATTGCACGCATTCCACACGTTCGGTCCCGGGCCCGACAGGCCCTGCGTGCGGGCCTGCCACTGCAGCCCACCGAAGCGGCCGAGCTCCGTCGCACAGCGCGCCGAGGGCACAATCGCCTCGGCGGGGGGATTGTCGTCAGGGATCGGCAGCACGTCGGTTGGCGCGTCCGCGGACGGCTGGCACGCCGCCATCATTGCTCCGAACATCAGCACCTGCCCCAGTCGGCATTTTGGCACGGCTACTCCCTATGCTGCACGCACCATTGAGCGCCGCGGCATCGCGATGGTGACGAGCACGATGACGGCGATGTTCACCAACAGGGCAACCACGCCAATGGTGAGGTCCTTTGCGATCTGCGGGAGCCACGGCGCCAGCTTCGCCACCGACGTGCCCGACAGCGTCACTGCGGTCACGGTGAACTCTCCCGCAAGAATGCCCGACCGCGCCGTAGTTGCCTAGACGTTGAACCGGATGTGCAGGATGTCGCCGTCCTGCACGACGTAGTCCTTGCCTTCCACCTTGAGGTGGCCGTTGTCGCGCGCCGCGTGCTCCGAACCGTCGGCTATGAAGTGTTCGTACGCGATCACCTCGGCACGGATGAAGCCGCGCTCAAGATCGGAGTGGATCTTGCCGGCCGCCTGCTTGGCGTGCGTTCCGCGGCGGATCGGCCACGCGCGCACCTCATCCTGTCCGACCGTGAAGAACGAGATGAGGTCGAGCAATGCGTACGTTCCGCGAACGAAACGCGACGCCGCCGACTCCGCGAGACCGAGATCCTCGAGGAATGCCCTCTGGTCCGCCGGTTCCATGGCCGCGATCTCGGCTTCCACGCTCGCCGACAGCACGACGCCGGCCGCATGCAACTGCTCGAGCCGCGTCGCCATCGCTGGCAGCATCGGCGTGGCGGCCTCCGCCTCGCCGCGGTTCAGCACCACCATGAGCGGCCGGTCGGTCAGGAAGCCGAAGTTCGTCAGCTTGCCGCGGTCGAGGTGGTTGGGCGGGATCGAGCGCAGCGGCTTCTCGGACTCGAGCGTCGCCTTCATCATCTCGAAGTTCGAGATGTCGTGCGGATCCTTTCTCTCCTTCCGCGCCTTGTCCAACCAGCGCTCGATCATCGCGAGGTCCGCGAACAGGCATTCGGTTACGAACGCGTCGAGGTTCTTCATCGGATTCGGCGCCCCGTCGAGCGCCGGATTCTCGAAGTCGCGCAGCACCAGCGCCAGCACGTCCTGGTCGCGGATCTGCTGCAGCGCCTTGCCCGAAAGCCCCTTGCTCTCCGCCCCGTGCTCGCCCGGAATGTCGCTGTACACGATCTCGGCGAACGTCGTCTTCTTCGGCGAGAACATTGCGCTCAGCTTGTCGATGCGCGCATCACGCACCTTGACCGTACCGAGGTGCACCTCGCCGCCGAAGCCGATGGGCACATTCAGTCCAGTGAGCGTGTTGAAGACCGTCGTCTTCCCTGACCCCGCGAAACCAACCAGTCCGATACGCATGAGTTAAGGATCAGCCGACCGCCGCAAAATTGCCAGCATGTGTTTCAGTTGGCGCCAACCGCGCCTGGCCGGACCAAGGCCCAGGTACGTGGGCATGGCGATGCTGATCGCCGGTTACGGAATGCTCATGTCGCTGCGGCACGTCGGCATGCATGGCGCGCGTGATGTCGGCCAGGGATTCAGCCTCGAGATCATGGGCGCGCACACCTATACCTGGGCGCTTTTCTCATACTGGGTCTGCGTTCTCGCCACGGGGGCCCTCCTGCTGCTTGTGCGGCCGGCGCATCTCGCCATCGAGGTGCGGACGTTGAACATGCTTGAACGCGTCACGGGATGGGTCTTCGTGGTGGTTGTCGGCGGCAACATCGTGCAGGCCTTCGCGAGCACCGGCCCGCCGCCCTTCATGGGTCAGAGTGACCCCATTCGCTTCTCGTTCAACCCCAGGCACTGGCACTGGTCGCTCGAGGAATGGCGCCCGCCCATCAAGGTCGCGTTCCGCGGCCGTTGGGCCGTCAGGAAACCGGACGTCACTGCGGCGATTCCTGATCCGGCCACGGGACCGCTTGGCACGCTGCCCGCGTTGGCGGTCAAGGGGCGCAAGCCGATTGGCCTGTCACTCGACGGCCCGCCGACCGATCTCGCCTACGATGCGGCAACCGATCGGTTCCTCATCACCATCGATGCCGGCATCTACCTCGCCGATGCCTCGCTGGCGTAGGTGAAGAGCCACCCCATCATCGACGTCGGTTTTTCCGTGGACCTCGGCCGGTTTGCCGGTGCGGTCTTCCTCGACAAGGGCGAATTGATCGCCGTCGGCGAGAACAAGAGCTACGTGGTGCTCAAGCCCAACGACAAGGCCAATGCCGATTCCAACTTCCGCTACTTTCGGGAGTCGCGCGACCAGTTTGACGAGGTCGCGCGATCGCGATTCGGCACGGTGCGCGCACGCATGCTGTACATCATGTCCGCCGCGTATGATGCCGCGTCCAACTCCATCTATACGATCACGGTACCGAGCAACGTCGTGAAACGCATGGTCGTCTCGCGGTTTGACCGCAGGGACATGGTGCTTTCCGAGGAGTTGGTGCCGACGCTCGCCAGGAGTGCTGGCCTCACGCTCGGCGAGGATCGTTCGCTTGGCGAGTACATGATCACCGGCGCCGCGGTGGGCGACGGCCAGTTGTACGCCATCAGCGCCGCCCACTCGACACTGCTCACGCTGGACCTCGCGACGCACCGCATCGTGGCGGCCCATGTCGTGCCGGGCCTCCGCAATCCGGTGGGACTCGCCGCGCGGGGCAGCGACCTCTACCTCCTCGGAGCCGATGGCACGGTTACCGTCGTGGCCCGCCCCTAACCCTGTGCCAGGATGGCGCGCAACGCATTCGCGGTGGCCTGGCTCTCCGCGTCGGCCGTCACGAGTTCGATGGCATCGGCGCTTTCCACGCCAAGCTTCAGCTCCACGGCACGCGCGATCTGCTCCTGCTCGAAGATCCGGCGCCCCATGATCGCCTGGTTGGAGCCGAGGTGCTTGAGCATGGCCACACCCACGGCGTCCACCGCGACACGGTCGGTGCCGGCGATCATCACGTTTCCCGTCTTCAACGTACCGCGCGACGGGCCGCCATCGGTGAACGCCACCACGCCGTCCAGCACAATGAGGTCGGGCCGGTAGCCGGTGTTGAGCTCCGCGATCATGCGGCGCATGTCGGGTGATTGGTGCATGGTCCGCCGGATCGACTTTGGCGTCAGCCCCACCGAGAGTTTCAGCGACATCGTGAAGACGCCGCCGAAGCCGTGCGTCTTCAGGCAGCAGGTCGAGACGTTGTAGTCCGCCTCCACGACGTGGCGCGGCAGCGAGTAGCCCTGCGGCCAGTGCTCGCTTGGAAAGGCAATCCAGTCGTTTTCTGCAATCTGCTCGTAGTCCACGACCTCGAAGCGGTGCTCACGGGCGAGGTCAAATGTCCCCTTTTTCTCCATCACGCCCTGCGTCTTCGGCGGGCCGCTCGATTCCCCCAGCGTGATACTGCGCGCATTGCGTTCGTGCAGTTCGGTGACGAGCTGTGTCAATGTGTCATTGTGCGTCGACCCCGGCGTGTCATCCGCGGAATTGAAGTTGGGCTTGATGACGACCTTCTTCCCCTTCACTCCGGAGAGGTCGAGCAACCTGAGGGCCTGCGTCACACCGCGCTTGCGATCGCCGGTCGCCACGAGGGCCACCCGACTGCGGCGCAGGCCAATCGCCTGTGCCACGCCGGCCTTGCCGAAGGCGGGCATGAGGGCAACTCCAGCAGTGATGACGCGAAGAAAGTCGCGGCGTCCGAGTTCACCAGCGCGCAGCACCATACATCCTCCCGAGAGGCGTGGCTCGAAAGGGGGGCTGCTCTATTCTACCCGCGGCGCGGACAGCCTCGCAATCAGGGCGGCCTCTCCCGCCAACGTTACCGCCCCCTGCTGGCGTCCCCTCCACACCGCGACGACATTCAATTCGATTCGCTCACCTCAGCTTTCCCCACTATTATGAAGCACGCCAGCCTCGCCCTCCTCGCCCTGTTGCCTGCTGCCGCCATCGCACAGGCTCCGCGGCTGATTCCCGCTCCGCGTGAGTTCTCCGCTGGTTCTGCCGTCCCACTCCAAGGCGCCATCACCATCACCGCCGGCGCAGACAAGGACGACAAGTTCGCCGCCACGGACCTCGCCGCGGCACTCAAGGAACGCGGCGCCAAGGTCCGCACAGCCGGCGGCGCCCTGCACATCCAGATTCTCCGCAGCACAAGCGCGGAAGCCAGGGCCCTCCTCGCCGCGCGGAAACTCGAGTTCACCGGTGAGATGAAGGACGAAGGGTACGTCCTGGTGGCCGACCCGAAGTCCATCAAGATCATCGGCGCGTCCGCCGCCGGCGTCTTCTACGGGGCGCAGACAGCCAAGCAACTGGTCACCGGCCACGGCGCGGTCATGACGGTGCAGACGGGGGTCATCCGCGACTGGCCCGCCATGCGCTGGCGTGGCTTCCACGATGACCTGTCGCGCGGCCCTGTCCCGACGCTCGAATTCCAGAAACACATCATCCGCACCATCGCGGCGTTCAAGATGAACGCCTACTCGCCCTACTTCGAGCATACCCTCGCCTACGACAGCGATCCGCTCATTGCACCGCCGGGCGGCGCGATGACGCGCGACCAGGTGAGGGAACTTGTCGCCTACGCCAAGCCCTTCCACATCGAGATCATCCCGGAACAGGAGGCCTTTGGGCACCTGCACCACGTACTCAAGTACGAGATCTACAGCACGGTCGCCGAGACACCGCACGGCCACGTGCTCGCTCCGGGCCAGCCGGAGTCGATGAACATCATCAAGCGCTGGTTCGCCGAGATCGATTCGCTCTTCCCGTCACAATTCGTGCACCTCGGCGCCGACGAGACCTTCGAGCTCGGAAAGGGACAGACGAAGGATGCGGTCGCCAAGGACGGTCTCGGCAAGGTCTACCTGAAATTCCTCGGCGACATCGAACGCGAACTGCGCGCTCAGGGAAGCACGAAGACGTTCCTGTTCTGGGGTGATATCGCCATGGAGTCACCGCAGCTCGTCAGCTTGCTGCCCAAGGACATGATCGCGGTCGCATGGAACTACTGGAGCACAGGAAACTTCGAGCGCTATCTCACGCCGTTCAGCGGCACCGGCATGCAGACATGGGTCGCGCCGGGCGTGAGCAATTGGTCCATGACCTACCCCGACAACAACACGGCGCTCAAGAACATCCAGGGCTTCGTGCGCGACGGTCAGAAGATGGGCTCCACCGGTATGCTCAATACGAGCTGGGGCGACGACGGCGAGGAAATTTTTAACCAGACGTGGTACGGCGTGCTCTTCGGCGCTGCGGCGTCGTGGCAGAAGGGCGAGTCGTCCATCGCCGACTTCCAGCGTTCGTTTGGCTTGCAGTTCCACGGTGACACCACGGGCAAGATCGACGCGGCACAGGTGCACCTCATGGCCGCGCATGCCGCCCTGTCCAAGGCCGGCGCCGGCAACGGCCACGACTTCCTGTACTGGGTGGATCCGTACTCCCCAGAAGGCATGGAACTTGGCAAGAAGGTGCGCGTGGCCGCACCGGAACTCCGCATCCATGCCGAGTCCGCGTCGGTGCTCATCGCCCAGGCGCGCCGGCTCCAGCCCCAGCTGCGCGAGCAGGACGCGCTCGACGCCATGGACATGGGCGCGCGCCGTCTCGACCTCATCGGCATGAAGTTCCAGTTCGCCGAGCAAATGGTGAAGGCATACGCCGCCGCCATCGATCCTGCGCGCACGACCCCCGTGACCTGGATCGACCTCGCCGACATCTCGGGCATCAACGGCCGCCTGCAGTCGATGCGCGAGGCGTATGTGCTCGGTCGAGAGCTCTACGAAAGGAGTTGGCGCGCCGAGAATCGTCCATACTGGATACACAACGTGCTTGCTCGCTATGACTCGGCGATCCAGCTCTGGTGGAATCGCTCGCAGATGGCCGATGCCGCGCGGCGTGAGTTTGGGCGCACCCGGAAGGTCCCGCCCCCGGAACGGATGGGCATCCCGGCGAGCCTTCCGTAGCCCCCTCATGGTGAGGGCGCCCAGGTGGCGCCCTTACTGCCAACGCTATGGTTGCGCCCGGCGTAATTCGCCGTGAGCATGATTTTGCGAGCCTCCCCCTGCTTCCCTCAGCCCTCACTCCCATGAGATCTGTCCTGAAACTGGTCGTCCTGAGCGCAGCGATCGCGGCCCCGTTGGCCGCCCAGCTCGACTCAGCGACCGTTGCCGGCTTCCGCTGGCGCAACATCGGCCCGGCCAATCACCAGGGTCGCATCGTGGACGTCGCCGGCATTCCGTTCCCGTCACGGACCTTCTATGTGGCGACCGCAGCTGGCGGTGTGTGGAAGACCACCAACTCCGGCACGACCTTCCGCCCGGTCTTCGAGAACGAGCGGGTGTCGTCGGGCGGCATGCTCGCCATCGCGCCGTCGGACACCAACACGGTCTATCACGGCACGGGTGAGCCGAATTCGCGCAACTCCATCTCCCCGGGCGCCGGCATCTGGAAGACCACCAACGGCGGTCGGACGTGGGAGTTCCTGGGCCTCAAGGAAACACAGCACATTGGTCGCGTGGTGGTGGATCCGAACAACAAGGATATCGTGTACGTCGCCGCCCTGGGCGCCGCCTGGGCGACCAACAAGGAACGCGGCCTCTACAAGACCGTGGACGGCGGCAAGACCTGGCAACTGAAGAAGTTCATCAACGACAGCACCGGCTTCATTGATGTCGCGCTCGACCCGCGTGACTCCAAGGTCGTCTGGGCGGCCAGCTACCAGCGCATCCGCGGGCCGTACTTCATGTACTCGGGCGGCAAGGGCTCGGCATTGTGGAAGAGCACCGACGCCGGTGAAACCTGGACCGAGGTGAAGGGGGGAGGACTCCCAGAGACCACCAAGGGACGCCTTGGCATCGCGATCGCCGCGTCCAACCCCGACGTGATCTACCTCATGCTCGAGGCCGATACCGCCGCGAACCCGAAGAAGGACCCCAAGGTCAAGGCGCAGAAATCTCCGAGCGGACTCTGGCGGACGACGGACGGCGGCAAGACCTGGGAGAAGCGCGACGACAACAACGTCCGCCCGTTCTATTACTCGCAGGTGCGTGTCGCGCCCAACAATCCAGAACGCGTCTTCTGGTCGTCCACGCCCGTCAAGTATTCGAATGACGGCGGCAAGACATCCGGCAACGCCACCGTCGGCATCCATGTGGATCACCACGCCATGTGGATCGACCCCAGGGATCCGCAGCACATCGTCGTGGGCAACGACGGCGGCGTGTCGCAGACCTGGGACGGTGGCGGCAACTGGGACGCCAACAACATCCTCCCCATTGGCCAGTACTACAACGTGTCGGTGGACAACGCCATTCCCTACACCGTGTGCGGCGGCGCACAGGACAACGGTTCATGGTGCGGCCCGTCGCGGCGCAAGCAGGGGATGATCACCAACTCCATGTGGTGGACGTTCAACGGTGGCGACGGTTTCGTGACCGCGCAGGATCCGTCGAACCCCGACCTCATCTACGGCGAGTCGCAGGGCGGTAACATCGGGCGTTACAAGGTGTCCACGGGCGAGCGCACCCCGCTGGTGAAGCCGCAGTGGCGTCCGAAGTACATGCAGTGGGAAGACTCGATCCTGGTCGACCGACCCGACACCACCAGGCCGATGACGAAGGAACAGAGCAAGCGCCAGCAGGCGCTGCGGGCAGCGCAGAAGAAGGACTCCGTGGAGATGGACCTGCGTTGGAACTGGAACACGCCGTTCTTCCTCTCTCCGCACAACCCGTCGGTCTTCTACACCGCTGCCAATCGCGTCCTCAAGTCCACCAAGCGGGGTGATGACCTGTTCTTCATTTCACCCGACCTGTCGTACGCCGACACGACGAAAGTGCGCATTTCCATGCGGACAACGGGCGGCATCACGATTGATGCGACAGGTGCCGAAACATTCGGCACGATAGTCTCGCTGAACGAGTCGCCGCTGCGTCCGGGCATTCTGTATGCCGGCACCGATGACGGCCGCCTCTGGTCGACGACGAACGACGGCGGCTCGTGGACCGAGCACACTGCCAACGTGAAGAGTGTTCCGGCTGGTACGTACGTTTCGCGCATCGAGCCGTCGCGGTTCGACTCGTTGACGTTCTACGTGTCGTACGACAACCATCGCCGCGGGGATTTCACGCCCTACGTCTTCATGACGCGGGATGGTGGCAAGTCCTTCACGTCCATCGCCGGCAATCTGCCGACGGGCGGTCCGGACTACGTGTACGTGATCCGCGAGGACACCAGGAACTCCAACCTGCTCTTTGTCGGCACCGACGTCGGCGTGTATGCGTCACTCGACAAGGGGAAGAGCTGGACGAAGTTCATGACCGGTCTGCCGACCACGCCGGTGATGGATATGGTCATCCATCCGCGCGACGGCGAATTGGTGGCCGCCACGCACGGCCGCAGCTTCTGGATCGTGGACATCAGCGCCCTGCAGCAGGTGGACGCCAAGGTCGCCGCTGCGCCGGTACACCTGTTCAAGCCCCGCACCGCGTTCCAGTGGGGCGAGAAGCCGTTCAACGGCGAATCCGTCGGCCAGAACCTGTTCCAGGTGCCGAGCCCGCAGTACGGCGCCGAGATCACGTATAAGCTGGCCCAGTCGAACACCGGCCAGGTGCGCGTGGTGATCCAGGACGCGTCAGGTGACACTCTGCGCACGCTCAACGGCCCGGGTGGCGCCGGCATCCAGCGTGTGACGTGGGACTTCCGCGGCAAGACGCCGCCGTCGCCCAAGCTGTCGCCGGCGGAAGTGCGCGACTCGATCAACAACGTGCGCAAGATCACCACGGCGCTCGACTCGATCGAAAAGGAGGGAACGCTGCCCAAGCCGCTCCTTGACCGGTTCCGCACTGGCCTGACTGGCGGTCCGGAAGCAATGCAGGCAATGGTGCAAGGGTTCGGCGGCTTTGGTGGCGGTGGCGGCGGTTTCGGTGCCCAGGCCGGTCGCTGGCAGGACCGTCCGGGAGAGACGCCCGCCGCGGCTCCGGGGGCGGCCGGTGCTGGCCGCGGGGCAGCCGGTGCTGGCGCACCACCTGATCAACAGCAGTTGATGAGCGTCCTGCAAGCCGTCGCCGGCCGCAGCGGCATGGCGATGTTCTTCGGCGGTGGTGGACGGCGTGGTGGTGGCGGGGCGCCGCTGGTCGGCACCGGCGACTATCTCGTCTCGATCACCGTCGGCGGCCAAACCTACAAGCAGGTCCTGCGCGTCGAGCGTGTCAGCGGCGGCAGCGGCACGGGCTTCCCGTTCAGCGAGGAGCGCGAGCCGTAGAGGCAGAGAGACAACCGAGAAACAACAGAGAAACAACAGAGAGAGAGACAACAGAAAGACAACAAATGGCCTACAGGAAGCGCACAGAGGGCTGGCAGCGTATGAATGCCAGCCCTCTGTTGTTTTTCTGTTGTCTCTCTGTTGTCTCTCTAGTACCTCAAATACTGCACGTACTTCAGAACTACTCCCCCTCTTGATGGCCGCGCCCACGGAATGGACCGTCCCTCAAGTCCCGTCGGCCACGCGCTGTTCAGTACCACGTACAGGTCGCTCCCCGGCGTGCGCGTCCAGCGCAGGCGTGCATTGATCGCGCCGCGATTCGCTTCGTTGTTCCACTGCGCGAACAGCGTCGTGTTGAGGTGAGGGGTCAACGCATAGTCCACCCGCGCGGTGGTGGTGCGCGCGATGAACCGCGACGTCGGGAACCGGCCGTCGGTATAACCGAACTCCAGCGACCACAGCAGGTGCGGCTGCCAGCGCCCTTCGACCCCGATGTTGTAGTCCTCGCCTCCTCCGTGGTAGAACTCCCCGAAGCTCGCCGAAGCCTCTAGCCGCACCGGCCGACGCGATGACCCGTTGTACTGCACTTCCCAGCGGTCATACCAGTAACTGCCTGGCGCTATGGTGGTTCCCTCGAAGACCTCGAATGCCGTGAGGGGTGCGTCGCCCGAGCGCTGCAGGTTGAACTCGAATTCGTCTCCGGAGTCGAACCGCACGCCGAACGGCGTCATCTCAAACGCCGCGTTGTCGAGTCCGCCGTCGATGCGCTGCACGTACTGGTAGTTGAGCAGGTTGAACTCGAACTGCCGTACGTACGGGATGTTTGGGCGTGGCTTGATCCGGAACGACCCGCCGTAGCGAACGATGCCGTCGGAGCGCACGAACCCCACCGCCGGGTTGAACCCCGCCTCGACGCGCTCGACACGTGACACGATGTCGGCGAAGTCGTTCGGAAAATCCACCACGAAGCGGGAGTAATTGGGCGCGCCGCCCGTGCGGTCGTGCGTCCAGGCCGTGCCGGCAATGAAGACAAGATTCTGGCCGCGTACGATGAACGGCAGGTTGATGTCGAGCCCCGTGGCCGTGGTGGTTTCCTCATCGCGCGCGTCGCTCCCGGTGAACATCGCACCGACGTATCCGCGGCCGAGCAGGTCGCGTCGGACGCGCACCACGGCAGCCGTGATCGGCTGGTCTCCGCCCGTGCGCGCTGCGATGATGCCCACCTGGTGGGCCCCGATGCGTCCGGAGAGTCGCGCGCCGGCGAGCAGCGGAATCGGCTCGCCGTCTCGTGAGAGTCCAATGCGTCGACTGTAGAACAACTGTGTCTCCTGCGTCCGCCCGAAATCAAAGATCCCAGCCCCCTCCGTGAAGAACGGACGGCGTTCCGGCAGAAAAAGCGGAAAGCGACTGAAGTTGATGATCTGTCGGTCCACGTCTGCCTGCGCGAAGTCGGCGTTCGTGGTGAGGTCGAGCGTGAGCCCGCGCGACGGTGCGAGCTTCGCATCAATACCGAATGCGCCCTTGAGCCCGGCGGCGGCGCTCGTGCTGAAGGAACCGTCGGCCTCATACACCCGCGTCGACCCATTGCCGGTGGCTGACGCATACGGGCGCAGTTCCACCGTCGCCCGTGGCGGCAGATCCGCAAAGCCTTCCACCACGCCTACCTTTTCGAGGAACTTGATCCCTTCCGTGCGGCGCCACGCCTTCCACAGCACCTCTTCGTTCTTCCGCCGGATCACCCGCGCAATGTTCACGTCCCAGGCCGTGGTGGTCGCGCGATACCGCAGCGACTGCCACGGAATGAATATCTCCGCTACCCAGCCGTCCGCGGTGATGGCCGCGCGGGCATCCCACACGGCATCCCAGTTGATGTTGTCGTTCTCGAAGTTGAGGACCTCGCCATCGGTCATCGCCCCGTTCGCATTCACGGCAAACCAGAACGCCGTGCGCTTGTCCTGCAACGGTGACAGCAGCACCTGAATCGCGTCGTCAGTGCCCATCTCCGTATCGCGTCGCAGTTGCGCGTGCAGGATGCGGCTCGGCTCCCGGTCGTACGCGTGGACCCCGACCCAGAGACCGTCACGCGCCGAAAGGAAGCGCACCACCGTACGTTCACTCGCCGGTTCACCTTCTGCCCGATCGCTCTGCCGGAAGTCGTCAATGCTGTCGGCGCGCGCCCATGCCGCCTCATCCAGCCGGCCGTCGAGTCTGAGTTGATCGCGTGTCGCGTGGACGCGCGGCGTCTGCGCGTCAGTTGAGATGGCGAGCGTCGCAAGCAGCAACGCCAGTAAACGGACCCGTGTCATGCCCCATTTACGGCTCCCGGGCCGCTGCGTTGGGGGCGCGACACGCCGTTACGGAAGCACCGTCAATCGCACCGCGGGCGATGCAACACCCGCCCGGTCGAGCGCGGTCACCACAAGACGGTCAGGCAACAACCCATCTCCGTTGAGGGAGATCTCCTCGGCGCCGGCACGCGGCGCCACCAATCGGCTCCCCCACACGCCGCCGGTGCGTGACTGCAGCAGGTACCAGCGCGCGACCTGCGGTTTCGGCATCCACATCGTGATGGAAAGCCCGCGGGTGGCCTCGTTCTTCTTCACCTGCACCACGGGTGCCGCCGGTGGGTGCGACGAGAGCCAGGGCGATGGCGGCACGAGCGCCAGTGCACGGTACGGGCGCGTCTTGAGCTGCGTGGCGACACCACCCTGATCTTTCAGGAAGGCCTTCATCGAGAAATGCACGGTGCCGGACACGCGCGAGTACGCGCGCGCCGTGTCCACCTGCGCGAGGATCTCGCCCGCCGTCCAGGCATTCGCCGGCGCAAGCCCGTTTCCTTCCGGTGTCGACGCCCGCACACGGCTCGTATACAGGCCGATCCACAGATGGCGGTCCGTCGCGTTCTGTTCGCCCCACCAGCGCATCAGCGCCGGGTAGCTCTGCTCGGGCTTTGCGATCGGCCAATAGAGCTGCGGGGTGAAGTAGTCCACCCAGTTGTTGGCCCACCACAGCTTCGAGTCGGCGTACAGCTGCTCGTACGCGTCGAACCCCTTGATCTGTTCGGGATATCCCGGACGCCAGATGCCGAACGGCGAGACCCCGAACTTCACCCACGGCTTTGCCGCATGGATTTGTTCGTTCAGCTCGCGGACGAGCGTGTTCACGTTCTCGCGACGCCAGTCGTCACGCGACAGCGTGCCACCCGCCGCGACGTACTTCTTCCTGCTGCGCGCATCGGGAAATTCGGTCGTCCCGTCCGCGGTCCGCTCCTTGTACGGATAGAAGTAGTCGTCGAGGTGCACCCCATCGATGTCGTAGCGCTTCACGACGTCAAGCACCACCCGCAGCGTGCGTTTGCGCACGGCGCTCTCGCCCGGGTCCATCCACAGGTGCGTGCCATACTTCTTTACCAGCGCCGGCGCCGTGTTGGCGAGATGACGCTTCGACAGCGGGCTCTTGGCGCTGGGATGGCGCGCTCGATAGGGGTTGAACCAGGTGTGCAGTTCAAGCCCGCGCCGGTGCGCCTGGTCCACCGCATACGCCAGCGGATCCCACGCGGGAGACGGAGCACGCCCCTGCCGTCCGGTGAGGTACTCCGACCAGGGTTCGATGCTGCTCTTGTACAGCGCATCGGCGGCTGGCCGAACCTGCAGGATGACGGCGTTCAGGCGCTGGGCCTGCGTGCGGTCGAGAATCGCCAGCAGTTCCGCCTTCTGTTCAGCTGTTGAGAGCCCTGGCTTGGATGGCCAGTCGATGTTCGACACCGAAGCCACCCAGACGCCGCGAAACTCACGCTGCACGTCGGGAGCGGCGCAGGACGTGTCGGCACTTTCGCAGGACACCGCCACCGGAGGTGCAGGCGGGGCGGTGCGACGGACCTTGGCTGATGCTTGGGCTTGCGATGCTTGGGCTTGCGATGCTTGGGCTTGCGCGGCAAGAGGCAGCGCAACGACGAGGGCGAGCAAGTGGAGAGGACGCATGACGGGAATCTAATGCGGCCCGGCAGCGCGCGACTTACGCACCCCGCGCAGACTGCGTAGACCGTCGAGGCTACGCACGTGTCATCGGCGCATTACCCCACGCTCATCACGTCGCCGGAAACCACGGGACAAACGCCGAGACTTCCCGTTGGTACGCACGATAGGCCTCGCCCTTCGACGCCACCGCCTGCTTCTCGGTCAGCGGAATGCCGGTCACCCGCACGAGGAAGTACAGCATCATCGCCGGCGCGCTCCAGCTCACCCATCCCCACGGCGCCCCCGTCGCCATCAGCGCGAACGAGCACCAGAGCAGCCACTCGAAGAAGTAGTTCGGATGCCGCGAGACACTCCAGAGCCCCGTACGACAGACACGCCCCTTGTTGGCGGGGTCGCGCCTGAAGCACGCCAGCTGCGCGTCGGCTGCGCTCTCCCCAGCCAGCGCCACGACCCAGAGCGCCAGCCCCGCCAGTTCCGTCCCCCGCCCGAAGGGCGCCATGTCGCGCGCCATCAGGAGGAACGGCACGCTCAGCACCACATCGATCACGGCCTGCACCTGAAAGAACCTCAGGAACCGCAGCGGCAGGTTGTCTTTCCATTCGGCGCGCAGCGTCACATAGCGCGGGTCCTCGGGCCCGCCGGCCACGCGCACTGCGATATGCGCCGCCAGCCGCACGCCCCACAATCCGCCGACGAGCGCCACGAGCAAGCGCCGCGCGGGATCACCCGGCAGGAGCCAGGCATAGCCGAGCGCAAGCACCGCCAGGTTCCCCGCCCAGAACGCGTCCACCCAGCTTGCCTTGTCCGTCGCCCGATACACGAGCCACGCCGCGAACATCAGACCAGCCGCGGCCGCGAGCGCCGTCAACAGCACCGTCCCGACGTGCATATCCACTCCCCTACTGGCCTGCCGTGCGTTCGCGCGGGATGTTTAGGTCGCCTTGTACCACCCTGAACGCCCGCCACCCGCCCCCGGTGCCCAAGCGCACATGACTATCCGTCGCTCCCTGTTCGCCCTCGGCAGCCTGGCACTCTTCACGGCTTCATGCTCGCACCTCCCTGTCGGCCGCTCGACCGCAACACGTGCACATGTCGGACCCACCACGGGATCACTCGTCGTTGTGGGCGGTGGAAACATGGGGCCGGAGATCTTCGCGCGCTTCGTCGCGCTCGCCGGCGGGCCGATGGCTCCCATCGTGATCATCGCGACCGCGGGTGAAGACTCCGTCTATCCAGCCAACTGGGGTGGCCTCAACGGGCTCAAGGCTGCCGGGGCGACGCATCTGACCGTCCTGCATACAAGGGACCGCCGCATCGCCGAGAGCGATTCGTTCGTAGCCGCCATTCGCACGGCGAGGGGGGTCTGGTTGTCCGGCGGCCGCCAATGGCGCCTCGTGGATTCCTACCTCGGCACTCGAACCGAACGCGAACTCCGCGCGGTATTGACGCGTGGCGGAGTCATCGGCGGTACCTCCGCGGGTGCTTCTATTCTCGCGAGTTACCTGGTGCGCGGAGCGCGCGCCGGCAACACCCTCATGATGGCCAGGGGCTACGAGCAGGGCTTCGGCTATCTGCGCGACGTGGCCATTGACCAGCATATTGTCGCGCGCAATCGGCAGGCCGACCTGCAGGAAGTCATCACCGCGCATCCGGGCTTGCTGGGCATCGGGCTCGACGAAGGCACCGCGCTCGTGGTGCGGGGCGACCACGGCGAGATCATCGGTCGCGGCAAGGCGTTCGTGCACAACGGCCGCGACCCGAATGATCCCGGACTCCCGTACCAGACGCTGCTGCCGGGTGACGAGTACGATCTCGCGACGCGCCGGGTCACTGCTCGCGCGGCCGATGGCGGTCCGCTTGACGAGGCGTTCGTGGACTCGCTTTTCGCCGACTTCAACACGCCGGCCACGCCGGGCGCGGCGGTGCTCGTCGCCATGGACGGCAAGGTGCTCGTCAGCAAGGGGTATGGTCTCGCCGATCTCGATGCGCGCGTACCGGTCACGGCGCACACGAACTTCCGGCTCGCTTCGGTGACCAAGCAGTTCACGGCCATGGCGACGATGCTCCTCGTGCAGGACGGCAAGCTGCGCCTCGAGGAGACGCTCACTGACATCTTCCCCGAGTTTCCGGCCTATGGGAGCCGGATCACCGTGCGTCATCTGCTGACCCATACCAGCGGATTGCAGGCGTACGAAGAGTTCGTCCTCGACTCGCTGACTACGCAGGTGCTCGACGCCGACGTTCTGCGGCGCATGACCGCGCTCGACTCGACGTACTTCCCGCCTGGCACGCGCTTTCGCTACAGCAATTCCGGCTATGCGGTGCTCGCGATGATCATCGAGAAGCGCACGGGGGTGCGCTTCGCCGAGTTCCTCAAGGCGCGCGTTTTCGACCGTGTCGGCATGCCGTGGACGCTGGCGCGCGAGGACGGCCGCGCCGCGGTGCAGCGCCGGGCCTACGGGCACTCCAGGCGCAACGGCACGTGGGTACGCACCGACCAGAGTAGCACCAGCGCCGTGCTCGGCGACGGCGGCGTCTACTCATCGGTGACCGAACTCTACCGCTGGAGTAATGCGCTCGAGACACGTGAACTGCTCGGCGATTCGCTGCGCACTCTGCTCTTCCGGCGAGGCACGCGGTCCGACAGCCTCGGTGTGGACTACGGCTTTGGCTGGTATCTCGACACGAAGCACGTCCTGCCCCGCACACGCCACACGGGCAGTACCATCGGATTCCGGAACGCCATCATCCGCTATCCGACGCTGCGTGCTACCATCATCGTGCTCACGAACCGTAACAACGCCAACGCGGCGGCCATCGCTGAACAGATCGCGGAGCGATTGACCGCCGTGAAGCATGATCCGCGCTGGACGCTGCAGCAGAGCGGAGTGACGGCCTCGTTCCGTGGCCTCAGCGCCGTCAGCGGACTCGTGGCATGGGCCGGCGGAAGCCGTGGCACCGTGCTCCGCACCGTCAACGGCGGCCAGACATGGGAGAACGTGTCCGTACCGGGCGCGGATTCGCTCGACTTTCGCGACGTGCATGGAGTGAGCTCACGCGTCGCCTACGCCATGAGCGCGGGTCCCGCCGAGCAGGGGCAGGCGCGCATTTACCGTACGGTGGACGGCGGCCAGAACTGGACGTTGCAGTGGAGCGACACCACGAAGGGGATCTTCCTCGACGGCATGGCGTTCTGGGACTCCTCGCGCGGCATCGCCTTCAGCGACCCCGTGAACGGCACGCCCGTCATTCTCCGCACGCAGAACGGCACCACGTGGGAACGCGTGGATCCCGCCCACATTCCCCCGGCGCTTCCGGGTGAGGGTGCCTTCGCCGCCAGTGGAACGTCCGTGGCGGTACAGGGACGGAACAACGCCTGGATCGCCACGGGCGCAGGACCCGAGGCACGTGTCTTTCGAACGACCGACGGTGGCAGCACCTGGCAGGTGTCGAGCGCCGGCCTTCCGGCCGGTCCCAGCGCCGGTTTTTTTGGCATCGCGTTTGCAGATGCACGGCGCGGTATCGCCGTGGCGGGCGATTACACCATTCCCCGCAGCAGCGGCGATGTGACGATGGTCACGCAGGACGGCGGCGTTACCTGGACGCGCGCCTCGAAATGGCCATCGCAGGGCATCACCGGCGGCGTGGTTGCCGTGCGCGGCTCACCGAAGCCGCTCTTTGCCGCCGTGGGCGCATTCGGCACCGCCTTCAGCAGCAATTTCGGCGCCACGTGGATTCGCGGCGACACCCTCACGCTCTACGCCATCGATTTTGCCACGCGCGACAGCGGATGGGCCGTGGGGCCACGCGGTCGTATCGTGACGTTCAGGGGAAGCACGCCATGACGTACGACCTCAAGGCGGTGCAGTTGCCGGTGCTGGGACCGGCCGGGATACGCACGGTCAATACGCTTGCCGGACTCACCGGCATTGGACCGCTGCTCATCAGGAAGCTGCGCAGGGACGCCGGGCTCGAAACGCTCACGACCGCCGCCTTGGACGACTCGCCGACGAACACACCGATGCTCCCCGACGTGGCGCCGTCTCTGCCCCCGCTCGATCCGCGCGACGATGACGCGCGGGCGGGGTTTCGGTTTCCCACCGTGGCCGATTATCACGCCGCGTATCGCGCCGGCGCGTTGACGCCGCTGGATGTTGCTTCACGCTTCCTCTCGCAGCTGGACGACAGCGAACACGGCGACCGGCCGATGTGCGCGTTCATTGCGACACGCCGGGACGACATACTCGCGCAGGCCAAGGCATCCGCCGAGCGCTGGAAGGCGGGCCGGCCGATCAGTGTCTTCGACGGCGTCCCTGTTGCCGCCAAGGACGAAATCGACCAGGCGGGCTACGTCACCACGATCGGCACCAGACTGTTCGGGGACGCGCCGCCTGCGGCGCGTGACTGCACGGCTGTTGCCCGCATGCGCATCGCCGGGGCCGTGATGGTCGGCAAGGCCAATATGCACGAAATCGGCATCGGCGTCAGCGGATACAACCAGCACTACGGCTCGGCGCGCAATCCCTATAATGATCTGCACCATACCGGCGGCAGTTCGGCGGGCCCTGGGTGCGTGGTTGGGGCCGGCCTCGTGCCGGTGGCCATCGGCGCCGACGGCGGCGGATCCATTCGTCTGCCTGCGTCGTTCTGCGGCACCGTGGGACTCAAGCCCACCTACGGACGCATCTCTGAACGCGGCGCCGCGCCACTCTGCTGGTCGCTCGCCTATCTCGGCCCGCTTGCCAATAGCGCTCGCGACGCGGCGCTCGCATACGAGTTGATGGCCGGTGCCGATCCGGAGGACCCGCACTCGCTCGGTCATCCGGATATCAGCATTGACGCGCGTACGCCGCGCTCGCTCCATGGTATCACACTTGGTGTCTACTGGCCGTGGTTCCGTCACGCGCAACCCGACGTGGTAGCCACCTGCGAGCGTCTGCTCGAGCAGATGTGTGCGAGCGGCGCCCGATTGGTCGAAGTGGAGATCCCGGAACTCGAACTCGCCCGTGTCGCTCACCTCGTGAGCATCACCTCGGAGATGTGCACCGGGCTGTGGCCGCACGTGCGTGACCGTCTGGGCGATTTCGGTATCGAGACGCAACTGAACCTTGCCATCGCCCGCACGTCGACCGCCACCGAGTATGTGCATGCGCAGCGCGTACGGACGCGTGCCATCGCACACGTCGAACGGGCGCTTGCGGGGTGTGACGCAATCATCACCCCGGCCGCGGGCAACACTGCCCCGCTCATCCACCCCTCCGGTGGCGCGGTATCCGATCTTGGCCGCAGCATGGAAACGATGCGCTTCGCCTTTCTCTCCAACCTCACCGGACACCCGGCCATCTCCTTCCCGGGAGGGTATGACTCGGCGGGGCTGCCGATCGGGATGCAGGCCATCGGCAAGGGATGGGGCGAGCGCCTCCTGCTCCGCCTGGCCTCCTTTGCCGACACGGTCGTGGAGCGCCGCCGGCCGCAGCGCTTCTACGCTCCACTCGAGACTTAGGCGCGAACGACCACCACGAAGGGCGCGAAGGTGTTGTATCGATCCCTTCGTGTCCTTCGCGGCTTTGTCGCAAGGCGGTTTCCGGCCCCTGCCTCCCTTCGCGCCCTTGTGATTGGCCGTACCCCCCCTTCCTATCCTCTTTGCTGTCCAATATATTCTTATATAGTTCTATAGTAACTTCTTTCCACTCCCATGAGTTTCTTTGCTTCCCTTGCCTCTTTGATCGGCGGTTCGTCTTTCGGCCCCGGAGAGTTCGACGCCGTCCGCGCCGAGCACCCTGGCACCATCCTGCTCGACGTGCGCACCCGCACTGAATACGTGCAGGGCCACATCGACGGCTCCACGCTTATTCCCCTCGACCAGCTGTCGGCGTCGCTGACGCAGCTCGCAGCCGTTGAGGTGCCGATCATCGTGATCTGCCACGCGACGCCCTGAAGAAGGCAAAGAAGGCCGCTACCGCGTAGCGATCGCAGCCGCTGTATCTTACGGCGTGCTCGGCTACTTCTTTGCCGCCCTGATCGGGCTCGCGCTCGGAACCCTCGGCGGGGGCGGGTCAATCCTGACCGTCCCCGTTCTTGTGTACGTGCTCGGCTTCGACCCCAAGCTGGCCATCGCCATGAGCTTGCCCGTCGTCGGTACGGCTGCGCTGGTCGGGGTCATGTCGCATTGGCGTGCCGGCAACGTGCGACTGCAGACCGCCGCGATATTCGGCTCAGTCACCATGGCCGGCTCGTTCATGGGCGCGCGCGCCAGTGTCTGGTTCAGCGCTCGAGCACAGTTGCTCATCCTCGGAACTGTGATGGTCGCCGCCGCCGTCTCGATGCTGCGCAACGCAGCCGAGGCAGAGCGCCTCGACAGCGCGCCCCCGCACCCCGCCCTCCTCCTCGCCGTAGGACTCGGCGTCGGCGTCCTCACTGGCCTCATCGGCATCGGCGGTGGCTTTCTCATTGTCCCCGCGCTCGTCATTCTCGGCCGGGTACCTATGAAGGCAGCCGTCGGCACGTCACTGCTCGTGATCGTACTCAACGCGACGTCGGGATACCTGGGTCATCACGGCCGTGAGTCTGTGCCGTGGGGGTTCGTGGGCGGCTTTACGTCGGTGGCGGTGATTGGCATCCTCGCCGGAACGGCGCTTGTCCACCACATTCCTACTCGCCAGCTCAAGCACGCATTCGCGTTCCTGCTTGTCGTCATCGGTGCGCTCATCCTCTGGCAGAATCGTTCCCAGCTTTAGCCTCGATTCCCCCATGACCTTTCACGACCGCGCCCGCTTTCCCCGCGGCTTCCGCTGCGCCAGCCGCAACGTCGGCCTCAAGCCAGAGGCGCGCGACCTGACGCTCTTCGCCAGCGATGTGGACGCGGCCGCGGCCGCGGTCTTCACGCGTAATCAGTTTCCCGGCGCGCCCATCATTCTCGGGCGTGAAACCATGCGGGGCGGCACGCTCCGCGCGATCATCGCCAACAGCAAGGTGAGCAATGTCGCCACCGGCGAGCGCGGCGTGGAGAACGCGCGTCGCATGGCGGCCGCCGCCGCGGCTGAACTGGGAACCGATGCTGGCAAGGTGCTCGTGAGCTCCACCGGTGTCATCGGTGTCCAGTTGCCGGTGGAGAAGATCGAAGCGGGCGTGCGAGGCATGAAGGCCGACCTGCAGGACGACCCCCTCGTCGGCGCCGAAGGAATCATGACCACCGACACGCACCCCAAGGCGCTGTCAGCGTCAGTGGGCGAGGCCACGATCACGTGGATCGCCAAGGGTTCCGGGATGATCGAACCCAACATGGCGACGATGCTGGCCTACATCTTCACCGACGCGGCCATCGCCGCCGCCACGCTCGACCGGCTGCTGCGCGAAGCGGTGCACGTGTCGTTCAACATGCTCTCGGTGGACACCGACACCAGCACCTCCGATACGTGCGTCATTCTGGCCAACGGCCTTGCTGGTGTCGTTGACGAGGCGGCCTTCCGCGAGGCATTGACCGCCGGGTGCGTGCGCATGACCGAGATCCTGGCGCGCGACGGCGAGGGCGCCGAGCATCTCCTGCGCGTCACGGTGCGCGAGGCCGTGAGCGACGCCGAGGCGCGTCTCGTGGCCAAGTCGCTCGTGAACTCCCCGCTCATCAAGACGATGGTGCACGGCGCGGACCCCAATGTCGGCCGCATCCTCATGGCGATCGGCAAGTGCTTCGAAGCGACGGTCAATACGTCCGCCACCAGCGCGTGGGTCAACGGCTATCAGGTGGTGGGCAACGGCCAGCGACTCGAGTTCGACGATGCCGTCGTGCGATCGGCGCTTGCCGTGGAGGTGGTTGACCTCGAAGTGGCGCTGGGAGCGGGCAGTGCCACGGCCCGGGCGTATGGCTGCGATCTCACCAAGGGCTACATCGACGAGAACGCGGCGTATTACTCGAGCTGAGGTGTTGCACGCAGCCCCATCGCACGACCTCCTTGTGCCGTTGCAATAGATTCCGCATTGATAGGCATTACGGATCAAGCATCCTATCTTTAATGCATGCGGGCTGACGACAGGCCATTGATACAGGAAGCGCGATGATCCGCGAAGCAGCGCCGGGGCTGCTTCACGAGTTCTTTGCTCGCGCCGTGGCGCGCTGGCCGCAGCATATCGCCGTGGATGTGCCGCCGGGCCGCTATCGGCCCAATCGCCACCGCACCACGTACGCGGAGCTCGACCGGCAGTCAAACGTCCTCGCACACGCACTGGCACCGTTCGTCACCAGCGAGTGCATCGTCGCCATTCTCTTGCCGCGCACCGGCGCGCACCTCTACGCGGCGCAGCTCGGCGTGTTGAAGGCGGGGGCGGCTTATACCTGCTTCGACCTCGCCTTTCCCGACGAACGCCTCCGCGACACGATCGTCGATGCGCAGCCCGCTGCGTTGCTCACCGATGCCCTGGGGCGAGCGCGCGCCGTCGCCGCGGGCTTTCCGGCGGCGCGCATTATTGATGTCGTCGAGTCGCTGCACGACCATCATCACGCACTGTCGGTCCCTGCTCCGTCGTGGCTGACGCCTGCGTCGCTCGCCTATGTCATCTACACGTCGGGCACGACGGGCTGCCCCAAGGGCGTGATGATCGAACACCGCGGCATCAGCAACCTGGTGCAATCGGATCTCGAGACCTTTGCGCTCGATCCAGGCGACCGCGCCGTGCAGGGTTCCTCGGCCGCGTATGACTCGTCCGTCGAGGAGCTGTGGCTCGCCTTCGCGGCCGGCGCCACGGCCGTCGTGATGGATGAGGATGCCGCGCGCCTCGGCCCTGACATCCTCGGCTGGCTTCGCGACGAACGCGTGACGGTGTTTTGTCCGCCACCGACGTTGCTGCGGTCCACCGGCTGCGAGAACCCCGCCCAGGAACTCCCCGCCCTCAAGCTGCTCTATGTGGGCGGCGAGGCGTTGCCGCAGGACGTGGCGGACCGCTGGGCACACAAACGTGCACTTGTCAATGGCTATGGCCCGACCGAGTGTTCCGTCACGTGCACGCGTGCCCGCATCACTGTCGGCAGGCCCGTCACCATCGGCCTTCCCATCCACAACGTGCAGGCGTGGATCGTGGACGACCAGCTCGAACCCGTGGCCGATGGCACGCAGGGAGAGCTCGTGTTTGGCGGTGCCTGTCTCGCGCGCGGCTACTGGAACCAGCCCGAGCTCACCGCCCAGCGCTTCCCGCATCATCCCACCCTCGGCCGCATCTACCGGACCGGTGACAGCGCCCAGCGTGAACCTGACGGTACGCTCCTCTACTTCGGTCGCCTCGACACCCAGGTGAAACTGCGCGGTTACCGTGTGGAGCTTGGCGCCATCGAGTCGGCGTTGATCGCCTGTGACGGCGTACGCGAGGCAGCGTGCAAGGTGCAAGATCATGACGGCCGGCAGATGCTCGTTGCGTTCATCGTCCCCGAGGTGATGGTCCCAGTACCGTCGGCGGAGGAACTACAGGCCGCTTTGCGCACCACACTGCCGCCATACATGGTGCCGACACAGATCGCGCCCATTGATGCGCTCCCCACGTCCATCGGCGGCAAGCTCAACCGCAAGGGACTCCCGCATCTTAATGGCGTCCCCGCAGTCGGTACGGGTGTTGCGCCGGACGATCCGCTGGAACGTGCTATTGCTGAGGCCGTCCGCCACGCCCTGCGCCTGGCCCAGTATCCCGAGCCAACAGCCGACTTCTTCACAGCACTCGGCGGCGATTCGCTCAGTGTGGCCGACCTGATCACGCGCTTGCGCGACAACGGGCGCGCCAACGGGCTCGACGTGCGCGATGTGTACGAAGCCCGTACGGTACTCGGACTCGCATCCCGCGCTCGTGCCCGCGGCCCCCGGGAAGTGCCATCCACCCCGCCGGCCGCCCCACTCGCGCTCGATACGCCAATCGTTGGAATGACCGTGCGGCAAGTGCTGTCGTTGCTCCGTTCGCTGCTCGTGGCATCCGTGGCGCTTTGGGTCGCTGCATTTCACCTGATCCCGGGGATCGTTCGCAGCATCGGCCTGGTGCCATCGGTCATCCTCGCGCCATCGGTCGCGCTGCTGACCATGCTGGCGTGGGCACCAATCGCAGTGACGCTCGCCGTCATGACCAAGCGCCGTCTCATCGGCCGATATAAGGTCGGCCGTGTGCGCGTCTGGAGCCAGGAGTACCTGCCGCACTGGCTCGTGCAGCAGGCGGTGAAGGCCGTTCCCTGGTGGCTGCTCGAGGGCACCCAGCTGCAGGTGATGGCCCTGCGTGCGCTCGGCGCACGCATCGGACAGCGCGTCCACATCCATCGTGGCGTTGTGCTCACGCGCGGCGGGTGGGATCTCCTCGACATCGGCGACAACGTCACGCTCTCCCAGGATGCGGCGGTGCGCATTGCCGAACTCGACAGCGGGCACCTGATGTACTCGCCGGTGACGCTCGGCGATGGTGTGACGATCGGCATCCATGCGGGCGTCGGGGGCCACTGCGTGCTCGAGCCTTGTGCCATGCTGGCCGACAACGCCTCGCTCCACGACGGCAGTCGCGTCCCGGCGGGCGAATACTGGGACGGAATCCCCGCGCATCCCGCCGGGAGTGCGCCGCAGGCACCGGCCGTTGATTGCACGCGCGATCTGTCGCCCGCCGCATTCGCCGCGCGACTCTACATCACGCGCCTGGCGCTCGCGACCGTTTTCGGCGTGCCGCTTGGCCTGCTTACGTGGGTTGCGATGCTTGTTCTTCGCGTTGACACCGAGATGGCCGTCGCCTGGCTGCTGAGCGGCGCGTTCAGTTGGCGCGTGGTGGCGGTGGTTGCCGCACTGCTCGCCTGCACCGTTCCACTGCGCCTTCTCCTGAGCGGGCTCACCTGCCGCGCCTTTGGCCGTGTGCGCGACGGCAGCATTTCGCGCTGGAGCAGCGCGTACGTGCGTGTCTGGCTCAAGCCCATTCTCGTCGACAACGCCAGCAAGTGGCTGTACGGCACGCTCTTCTGGCCGTACTGGCTCCGCCTCGCCGGCATGCCCGTGGGCCGCGATTGCGAGATCAGCTCACTCATCGACACTGTGCCGGAGTCGGTGACTGTCGGCGAGAAGAACTTCTTCGCCGACGGCATCTACATCGGGTGTCCGCGCGTGCACCGCGGTTCAGTCACGGTGTCTCATACGACGTTTGGCCGGTCCACCTTCCTTGGAAACGGTGTCATCGTCGCTGGGGGACTGCGTATTCCGGACGACGTGCTCCTTGGCATCTGCACGGTGGCTGACCCGTCCATCATGCGCCCAGGCACGGCGTGGTTTGGGCATCCCGCGTTCGAACTGCCCCATCGCGAGGTCGTCGAGTACGACGCGCAGTTCACGTTCGATCCCACACCGTGGCGCTACGTGGTGCGCATCTTCTGGGAGTTGACCCGCTTCGCCGTTCCGGCGCTTCCGGCGGTCGTGATTCTCGCCTGGTTCACGCTCGTCACCGCATGGTCCGGCGTCTCGCTGCCCCTCTTCCTGTTGGTCGCGCTTCCCGCTGCCACGCTCATCTGCGGTGCGGCCTTTACGGCGGTCGTCGTTGTCACCAAGTGGTTTCTGCTCGGCAAGGTTGAGCCCGCCATGCACCCGTTGTGGTCAAGCTGGGCGTCGCGCTGGGACCTCATGTGCCTTGCGTGGCACATCTGCGCCGGTCCGCTCGTATCGCAGCTCGACGGCACCCTTATCCTCAACGCCCTTCTGCGGGTGACTGGCGTGAACATCGGCCGCCGGGTGGTGCTCGGCACCGGCTTCGCCGAGGATTTGCCGGATCCCGACATGCTGACGTTCGAGGACGGCGCCACGGTGGACTGCCTGTTCCAGGCCCACACGTTCGAGGACCGCGTGCTCAAGATGGATCGCATCGCGATCCGGCGCGGCGCCACCGTGGGCAGCAACGCCGTGCTCCTGTACGGCGCCGACATCGGAGAGAACACCCGTGTGGCGCCCCACAGCGTGGTGCTGAAGCACGAGCATTTGCATGCGGGGCTGAGTTACGCTGGGTTCCCGACGCGGCCGGTGGGCTCAGCCGGTTACGAATAGGCGCGCACGAGACGTCGCGGGATGATGTCCCGCGTGGCCATCCACTGCGCGCGGGCGGCGGCATGGCTCGGCGCCGGCACGTCCGCCTGACAGCACCAGGGTCCTCAGTGCCACCCCGTCCGTCGGCACGAGGATTGAGTCTGGCGCCTCCATTGTGGAAGCCCTGGTCGTCCGCTTTCCAGGCGTGTGCCCCCAAGCTGGCCGCCGGGAGCCGCTGGTCAGCGAAAGCGAATGCGAGTGATGTGGGTGACATCGCTGCTGTCAGACGTCACGACGAACATCGCCGAGGCTGTCACCAAGTCGCCCTCGCCGAGCGGGTACCCGCTCGGCCAGGTGACGCGAGCCACCTGTGTCCCAGAGGCATCGTAGACATCTGCCGCGCCCGGCGCCTTCTGCGGAGTCCCACGTACGACCCAGAGGCGGTTCAACTCGTCGAAGAGCAGCGACGTTATCGGTGCACGAAGCGAAGGCGCCACGACGCGCCGTGGCCCGTCGTATGCACCGCGGACATGCGCGAGCCTTTGCGCGATGCGCTGTCGCTCGTCCGAAGTGAACGGTGCCGGCATCTCATCGGAACGAGCGACGCGCGTCTTCAGCGTGCCGTCCGCCGATCGCCATTCGATGTCGTACCGACCGCCGATCGCACGGGCGTAGTCGCCCTTGGGCGAGAACGCCAACAGGTACTGCGAGCCATAGGGCATCGGGTAAAACTGGCAGCTGCGCCCGCCACCTGGTTGCACCGATTTCTTGACGTACACGTCGAGGCTGTCTTCCGGTGGCGGACCGAGCTTGAAAATTCGTGCGGGTGCACCGAGCGAATCGACCTCCTGCAGTTCGTAGTCCCTTCGGCAGTCGCCGATAAGAGCCATCAGCCGGGCGAAGCGATTCGGCGCGAGTCGCGACGGGGCTGGGGCATTGGGGTCTACGTGGACGCGTCCGCGCATGGTGAGGGTACCGATGCTCACGGCGCGCTCCGGACC
>PNKL01000012.1 GCA_013822425.1 Gemmatimonas sp. | reverse complement strand
CTTTGGCACAACATGACCGGTGTGATCACTCCACCCGCCGGGGGCCAATAGATTGGGTCATGGTTCGTGTCGGTACACGTACTGGTCGTCGGTCCACGGGTCCAGCCGCTCCTCTGACCGGTCTTGTTGAAATTGGCCAGTTGTCACTCGTCACTTGGACAATTCCCTGAATGCTCAGCCGGCTCTCGCATGACGTCGTGTAGCAGGGAGGCAAGCCAGTGAACGCGATCCCGAATTGCGATACAATGCCCGGGTTGTATGTGATAATTGCTGCGTCGCTATTTCGGCACCACTTACCCGGCGGGCATCCGTAAATACCGTCCGTAACGAGTGGTTCGTCACAATTGACACCCCTCCCTGCGCGATTGGCGTGCTGTTCATCACGAGGGCTTCCGAGAGACCTCCAGTGCAATGCGAGTTCGTGCGAAAAACACCGCCCCCGAGCCGTCGGCCGGATGGGTGGAAGAAGAGGCGCGCCACCTCGCCGCCGCGGCGTTGGGCCTGCGGGTGCCGAGGCGCGCCACGCTGGCGATGAAGTCGTTGCGCTGCGACTGATCCGGTCGCGTTTCCAGCTTCCGGGAGTCGGAGGGGAAAGGCGAACTGCTTGCCGCGGATCACACGGAAACAGGCGGATGAACACCGATCAGGCTTTCAGGGGACTCTTCAAGCGGGATCCGTGTGCATCCGCTCCCGATCCGCGTAATCCGTGGTAGGCAGTTGACAGTTCGACAATCCCGTTCCCACCTCGCCGACGGCACGCTAGCGCGCATCGGAGCGCTCCGGTGGCCCCGTCTCGTCCTGCCGCCGCACGAGAGGCTCGGCCGCGCCCGCGCCGAGCTGGTGTGTCTCGCTCATCAGCTTGGTGACGAAGCGCTGCCCCTCGGAGATGCGCTCCACCTCGAGTGCGATCGTGTCCACGGCGTTCTCGATGCGGGTGATGCGGTCCACCACGGCGCTGGGGAACGCGGCGGCGGCGCGCGAGGCGCGGCGCAGCATGCGGACCGAGAAGGCGACCGTGAGCGGAAAGAGCACCGCGACGATGAAGGCAATCGAGATGTCGTTGACATTGATCGCCCCACCGCTGCCGCCTCCGATCAATGAGAACGGAGTCGTCGCTGCCACGAGATTCGGCGGGGCCGAGGCGAGGAGCTGGCCGTTCTGCGCAATGTCCTTTTCGAGCTGCACGATGCGCTCATCGAGCACTTTGAGTCGCGTCTCGAGTCCCTCGCGGCCATTCACGCTTCGGCCCATCTGCCGGACCACCTCGGAGCGACGCTCGGTGGCCGAGTTGAGCTGGTACGACAGTTCACTGCGACGGTTCTGCAGCAACTGCACGTCCTCGCGCGTCATGGGCCGGCTGACGTTCTGCGGCAGCCCGGACGTACCGGTGACGCCGGGAGAGGACGGTGCCTGGACTGCAGTCTGGGGCGGGGCCGGTGTGGGCATATCCTAACCTACGGTGGCGGGAGGTCGCGGGTTACAGCGGTGCGCGCCGGCGCCGGGCGAGGGGCACGGCGCGGTCAGCCTCCGATGTTCCGTTCGACAGCGGCAGTGGCGCGCGCGGCGGCAGTGCGCGCGCGATCCAGCGCAGCGGCCGCCTTCTGCGCGAGCGGGCCGGCCACGGCCTTGTCGGTGATGGACGTGACGTTGATGCGCACATTGTACACGGCGCCGCGGCACGCCGCCTCCGCGAGCAGGGCCGACACGCCGGCATCGCTGGCGGCATTGGTGTTCCCCTTCTCGGCGGCCACGGCCGCCAGCTCGGCGACGCGCGCGCACGCCTCGGCGGTCTGCAGCGGCACCTCGGATGCGTACATCAGGGCGCGCTGGATGGCCGCCTCGCGCGCCGACTGCTGATCTGGCGTGTCCTTGGGGAGCTTGTATGCGTCGGTGACGACCGTGTACGCCGCCGCATCCTCGGCGACGAGCGCGGAGAGCGTGTTGCCGAGGGCGACCGCCTCGAGCGCAAGCTCCTTCATCTCGTCCTCGACGGCGGCGTACTTCTTGCGGCCGACGGTAAGCCCGCTGACCATCTGCGCAAGCGCGGCGCTGAGCACGCCGGCATGCGCCGACACCGATCCGCCGCCCGGCGCCGGCGCGTTCGACGCCACTGAGGCCACGAACCCGGTGACCGACTCGCCGCCGCTGACGGCGCGGCGCACCTTGTGCTCGAGCACCACGTCCCTGGAAAAGCCGCGCAGCTGCAGGTGTCGCGCCGCCGCGTCGAACAACGCCTGCTCGGGGACAAGGCCCACGATCTCACTCCACGTGGGCGACACGCCGTGCGCCTCGGCCTCGCGCTTCACCATCTCGAAGGCGCGGTAGACGGGCGTCTTCTCGGTGTCCACGAGGTTCATCGACACCTGCGCCTGGCCATCCACCTCGAGGCCGAGTCCCTTGACGTAGCGCAGTCCGCCGCTCGACCCGCGCACGGCCTTCGCGACTTCCTTGGCCACGGGCACGTTCTCGGCGCCGCCGAGGTAGACGTTGTATGCGACGAGGAAGGGGCGCGCGCCGATGACGGTGGCGCCGGCGGTGGCATGCACGTGGTTGGGGCCGAAGTCCGGCACGCGCCGGGGATTGGTGCCGATCTCCACCTTGGCCAGCTCGAACTCGCCGCGGCGGATATCGGCCAGGTTCTCGCGGTCGGGTCGCGTGGCGGCGCGCTCGTACAGGAAGACCGGAATGCCGAGTTCGTCCCCGACGCGCTTGCCGAGCGTGCGCGCGAGGGCGATGCAGTCGTCCATCGTGGCGCCCTCGAGGGGGATGAACGGGCAGACGTCGGTGGCCCCGATGCGCGGGTGCTCGCCGGTGTGCGTGTTGAGATCAATGAGCTCGGCGGCCTTGGCGATGCCTCGGAAGGCGGCGTCCACGGCAGCATCGGCGGTGGCGACGACGGTCACGACGGTCCGGTTGTGCGATGGGTCGCTGGACACGTCGAGGACGGTGACGCCCTCGCCGTTCGCGATGGCATCGCGGATGGCCGTGATCACCTCGGGGCGGCGGCCTTCGGAGAAGTTGGGGACGAGTTCGATGAGCTTCATAATCACTGCGATTGAGGATTTGGACTTAAGATTGCGATACAGGATTGCGATTCAGGACTACGACAACGATTGCTTGGCGCGCGAAGCGAACCCCATCAATCTACGCCGGCTGGGGGCGGTGGCGAGCGTATGCCAGCCAGTAGGGGACGGAAAACTGCCAACCGCTTTGCCACGGATTACGCGAATCGGGGGGCGGATGCACACGGATGCTGCTCTGGGGGGTTCCCCCAACGCCGTATCCGCGTTCATCCGCCCCCGATCCGTGAAATCCGCGGCAAGTAGTTCAGTGCTGCCCGAGCTTACCCATGAGCCACGGGTGCATGCCCAGGTTCGCCGCCACCACGCTCGTGTGCGTCACGGGACACGGCGCACCGTCGAGCGTCGTGACGAGCCCGCCGGCCTCGCGCACCAGCAGGATGCCGGCAGCGATGTCCCATGGCGCGAGGAGATTCTCCCAGAAGCCGTCAAAGCGGCCGCAGGCGACGCCGGCGAGATCGAGGGACGCCGAACCGGGGCGGCGCAGGCCGGCGGTGTGCGTCATCAGGCGGCGCATCTGTCCCAGATAGGTGTCCACGTTGTCGCCGCCCTTGAATGGGAACCCCGTCGCGATCAGCGCGCGGTCGGGGGCGTCTATGGCGCTCACCGCCAGCCGGCGGCCGTCGCACGAGGCGCCGCCCCCGCGGGTGGCGCTGTACCACTCGTCCCTGGGGACGTGCAGCACGACGCCGGCGGCGAGTTCGTCGTCCACGAGCGCGGCGATGGAGACGGCGTACTCCAGCACCCCGTGCAGGAAGTTCGTCGTCCCGTCGAGTGGGTCGATGACGAACGTGACGCCGCGCACACGCTGCTCGGCCGCGAGCGTGCTGGCGGTCTCCTCGGCGAGGAAGGCCGCGCCGGGGACGCGCTCCGCCAGCACGGCGATGATCCGCGCCTCGGCGGTCATGTCGATTTCGCTCACGAAATCGGTGGCCGTCTTCTCGCGCCAGACGAGCGCGCCGCGCCGCCGCTCGCCGTCGCGGATCACCTCGGCGGCGGCCGCGGCGGCCGCCTTGAGGGCGTCAAGGAGGAACTCGGCGGTGAACTGATTCGGGTGCGTTGGTTGAAGTGTCATGCGTGCAAATCTAGCTTTCCGGCATGCCCCGCATCTTCAGCGGTATTCAGCCGTCCGGTGAACTGCACATCGGCAACTATCTGGGCGCGATCAAGAACTGGGTCGCGCTGCAGTCGCAGTACGAATCGTTCTTCTGTGTCGTGGACTACCACGCGATCACGCTGACGTACGCGCCGGCCGACCTGCGCCGCCGCACGCGCGAGATGGCGGTGTCGCTGCTCGCCGCCGGCATCGACCCGGCGCAGTGCACGCTGTTCGTGCAGTCGCGCGTGCCGGAGCACACCGAGTTGCAGTGGATCTTCAACACCATCACGCCGCTGGGCGAACTGGAGCGCCAGGTGGCGTTCAAGGAAAAAGCCGCGCGACAGGAGCAGGTGATGGCTGGCCTGCTCAACTACCCCGTGCTGCAGGCGGCCGACATCCTGCTCTACCTCGCCGACGCCGTGCCGGTGGGCGAGGACCAGGTGCAGCATCTCGAGCTGTCGAGGGTCGTGGCGCGCAATTGGAACGCCCGCTTCGCCCCCGAGGGTGAACCGTATTTTCCGGAGCCGCAGCCGAAGCTGGCCCCGACGCGACGCATCGTGGGGCTCGACGGCAACACGAAGATGTCGAAGTCGCTCAACAACACCATCGGACTGCTCGAGTCACCAGACGAGATCTGGGCCAAGCTGCGCCCGGCCGTCACCGACCCGGCGCGCGTGAAGAAGACCGACCCCGGCAATCCCGACCAGTGCCCGGTGATCTTCGGCCTGCACAAGGCGTTCTCGCCGGCGGCGACGGTGGCCGAGGTGGACGCGAAATGCCGCGGCGCCAAGTGGGGATGCGTGGACTGCAAGAAGGTGCTCTTCGAGCACATGAACGCCGAGCTGACGCCCATCCGCGCGCGCGCGCAGGCGCTGACCGACCAGCCGAAGCTGGTGGACGACGCGCTCGACGCCGGGGTGGAGAAGGCCCGCACGGTCGCGCAGCAGACGATGACGCACGTGAAAGAGCGGATGGGACTCGCCTGAAACGGGGCGGCGTTCCCGCCGCCCGGGAGAACGTGCAATGACGGTGCCCCATGATGGCCTCCAGCTCCTGCAGGACCTGGTTGTCGGGTTGCGGCTGGATCTCGCGCTGAAGCTCGGGCTGGCGGTGCTGATGGGCGGCGCCATCGGCCTCGAGCGGCAGATTGCCGGCAAGCCGGCGGGACTGCGCACCAACATCCTGATCTGCCTGGGCTCGGCGCTGGTGATGGACCTGTCCATGAACCTGGTCGGACCCGACGGACGCGTGGGCGATCCGGCCCGCATGGCGGCGCAGGTCGTGACGGGGATCGGCTTCATCGGCGCCGGCACCATCATGCAGTCGAAGGGCAACATCAGCGGCCTCACTTCGGCGGCGACCATCTGGACCGTCGCCGTGATCGGCCTGACGATCGGCGCCGGGTTCTTCGTCGAGGGGCTCGGCGCGACCGCGATGGTGCTGATCGTACTGCTCTTCCTCGGCAAGCTCGAGCACAAGCTGGTGCGGACCGAGCGCACCGTGCCGGTGACGCTGCGTGCGGCGGTGGCGTGCGATTTCGCGCCGCTCGAGCAACTGCTGAAGGACACGGGGCTGCGGGTGGTGGATCGGGAGACCTTCGACCATCCCCGCGATCGCGTCTTCGAAATGCGGCTGCGCGGGCCGGCGCGGCAGTTCGAGGTGGCGAGAGACCTGCTGCTGGAGCGGCAGGATGTGCTCGACGTGACGCTGCACTAGCATGCGCCGAGCCGTGGTGGACCTTCGGTCGCCGTCGCCCGCCTTTCGGCTGCCCGACACCGTCGCCGATCACCTGCGCGCCGCGACGCTTTCCGGCTGGGAGACCGTGGTCGTCGGCGAGGACAACGATGCGCTCGAAGGGTCGCCGCGCGGACCTGGGTCCGAGGCGATGTCGGCGGTGGCCGAGACCGAGATCTACTTCGGCTGGGGGATGCCGGCGCCGCTCTTCCACGCGGCGCCCAGGCTGCGGTGGGTGCAGTCGGCACTGGCGGGGACGGGAGCGCTGCTGGCGATTCCCGAGATGCGCGACGGTCCGTGCCTGTTCACGAACGCGGCCGGCATCTACGGACCGCCCATCGCCGAGCACGTCCTGGCCGGGGTCCTTCACCTGACCCGCGCTCTCGACGTGGCTGATGCGCTGAAGGCGGCTTTGCGGTGGGATGCGTCGGCCTTCGGCACGGCGGCGGCGATGGTACGCGAGATCGGCGAGCTGCGGGTGCTCGTGGTGGGGACGGGCGGGCTTGGATCGGAGATTGGCGTTCGGTTTGCCGCACTGGGTGCGCGGGTGGCCGGACTGCGGCGCGTCCCTGCCAAGGGATGCCCACCGGGCTTTGCGCGCGTGGCGGGGCTCGATGCGCTCGACGCCGAGCTCTGCGAAGCGGACGTCGTGGTGCTGGCCGCGGCGCTGACGGGCGAGACCCGCGACCTGCTGAATGCGCGCCGGCTGGCGCTGCTTCCGCATGGGGCGATCGTGGTGAACGTGTCGCGCGGCGCGATGCTGGACGAGGAAGCGTTGCGCGGGTTCCTGGAGAGCGGACACCTGCGCGGGGCGGTCCTCGACGTGTTCGCTCGCGAACCACTAGCCCCTGAGAGCCCGCTGTGGCAACTTCGTCAGGTGCTTGTGACACCGCATGTCAGCGGGGTGTCGCCGCGCCGCCTATGGGACCGGCTGACGACGCTTTTCCTCGAGAACTGGCAGGCGTACGTGGGTCGACGCCCCCTCCGGAACCTCGTGGACAAGGCGATGGGGTACTGACGGCACGATGGAGAAGATCATCAAGGCGGCGGTGGACCGGGGGGCGTCGGACCTGCACATCAAGGCGGGCGACGTCTTTCGTGCGCGCATTGACGGTCGGCTCGTGCCGCTCACCAAGCAGGCGCTGAGTCCGGAGCAGACCAAGGCCATCGCGCTGCGGCTGATCCCGAACGAGGAAGACCGTGCCCGCATCGACAAGCTGAACGACTACGACTGCTCATGGGGGGCGCCGGGGATCGGGCGCTTCCGCGTGAACATCCTGCGGCAGCGGTCGAGCTTCATGATCGTGATGCGCGTCATCCCGTTCGAAGTGCCGACCTTCGAGAAGCTGAAGATGCCGGACGTGATGCGCCGCGTCACCGAGGCGGAGCGCGGGATGATCCTCGTCACGGGCGTCACGGGCTCGGGCAAGTCGAGCACGATGGCGGCGATGATCAACCACATCAACTCGTCGCGCAACAAGCACATCGTCACGCTCGAGAACCCCATCGAGTTCCTGCACCGCGACCTGCAGAGCAGCATCACGCAGCGCGAGATCGGCGTGGACACGGAGAGCTTCCGCAGCGGCCTGCGCGCCGCGCTGCGCCAGGATCCCGACGTGATCCTCATCGGCGAAATGCGCGACGCCGAGACCGTGGACACGGGCATGAAGGCGGCGGAGACGGGCCACCTGCTCCTCTCCACGCTGCACACGCCCGACGCGCAGAGCACGATCCTCCGCCTCATGGCGATGTTCCCGCCGGAGGAACAGGAAGTGGTGCGCGTGCGCCTCGCCGAGACGCTCCACGCGGTGGTGAGCCAGCGCCTGCTGCCGCGCGCCGACGGGCACGGGCGCGTGGTGGCGGCCGAGGTGATGATCGTCACGGCGACCATCCGCGATCTGATTCTCGAAGGGAAGAAGATCGGCGAGATCCGCGACTACATTGCCGAGGGGCGCGAGCAGTACGGGATGCAGACGTTCGACCAGCACCTCAGCGACCTTGTGCAGCAGGGGCAGGTGACGTTCGAGGTGGCGCTCGCCGCCGCGACGCGTCCCAGCGATTTCCAGCTCAAGATGCAGACCTTCCGCCGGCGCTCGACGACGGTCAAATCCTCCGACGTGCCCGCAGAGCCGCCCAAGGCCGACCAGGGCTTCCCGAGCGGTTCCGGCATGGACTTCCTGAACGGCGGCTAGCTGGTGCACTCTGCCGTCTGCCGTCTCCCGTCACTATCGCGCCACCCCATGCCATCCCTCGCACTATCCGGTGTCCTCGGCCCCGTCACCACGCCCTTCACGGCGTCCGAGACCCCGGATCTCGTCGGTTTTGCGTCCAATATCCGGTCGCACCTCGCCCACGGCTTGCACGGCATCGTGGTCTGCGGTTCCACGGGAGAGGCCGTGCTGCTCGACGAGTCGGAGCGCGCCGCGCTGATTGAAACGGCGCGGGCGACCGTGCCGGCGGACCGGCTGCTGCTGATGGGGACCGGCGCCGAGTCTACGAAGCAGTGCGTGACGCGCTGCCGGGATGCCGGCGCCCGCGGTGCCAATGCGGTGCTCGTGGTAGCGCCGCATTACTACGGGCCGCAGATGATGCCCGCGGCGCTGCGCGCGCACTATCAGCGCGTCGCCGACGAGAGCCCGGTGCCGGTGGTGCTGTACAACATTCCCAAGTACATGCACTTCAGGTTCGAGCCGGATCTCGTCGCCGAGTTTTCGATGCACGAGAACATCGTGGGCATCAAGGACAGTTCGGGCGACCTCGCGTTGCTGGAGGGCTACCTGCAGGCGCAGGGGGCGTCGTTCACCGTGATGACGGGCAACGGTGGCCAGCTGCTGCCGGGCCTGCAGCTTGGCGTGCGCGGCGGTATCGTAGCGGTGGGGCTGTTTGCAGCCGGGCTGTGCGTTGACGTGTACGACGGCTTCCGGAACGACGACCTGAAACGCGCCACGGTCGCGCAGGACCGGCTGAAGCCGATGGCGAGCCAGATTGTGGCCGGGCTGGGCGTGCCGGGTGTGAAGGCGGCGCTGGATGCCGTGGGGCTGGTGGGAGGCCCCGTGCGACTGCCGTTGCTGCCGTTAAACGCCGAACAGCGAAGAATCGTGCAGGACCTGATGAGCGCCTGAGCGCCGGTTGGCGGGTCGTGGCGCGGGTCGTGGCGCAGGTCGTGGCGCAGGTCGTGGCGCGTTGCGACGACCCCGTGCGCACCGTAGATTTTATCAACGCCCCGCGGAATGCACCGGGGCGTTTTTTTGTGGACCCTCGCCTGACCGCCTGCCGGACCGGAGCTGCGATGTTCGATACGAAGACCCGCGCGATCGTCGTGGTGGGCGCCCAGTGGGGCGATGAGGGAAAGGGCAAGCTGGTGGACGTCATCGCGGAGCGCGCCGATTGGGTGGTGCGCTATCAGGGCGGCGCCAACGCGGGCCACACGGTGCACATCGGTGACCACTCGACCGTTCTGCACCAGGTGCCGAGCGGCATCCTGCATCCCGGCGTGCGCTGTGCCATCGGCAACGGCGTGGTGCTCGACCCCGAGACGCTGTTCGAGGAAGTGGACGCGCTCATCAAGGACGGCGTGGACGTCAGCGGGCGGCTCTACGTAAGCGACCGGGCGCACCTCGTGATGCCGTATCACAAGCTGGTGGACAAGGAGAGCTCGGCCAGCAGGGAGATCGGCACGACGGGGCGGGGGATCGGCCCGTGCTACGAGGACAAGATCGCGCGGCGCGGCGTGCGGGTGCTCGACCTCGCGCATGCGGACCGTCTGCGCACCCTGGTGGAGCGCGGCGTGGAGCATGCCAACCACGTGCTCATCGGCACCGGTTCGTTGAAGCGCGCGAGCGTGGAGCACACGCTCGAGGCGCTGGGACGCTTGGCACCGCGCTTGCTCGGCATCAGCGAGGATGTGGGGCTCGCCATGCACCGCGCGCTGAAGAACGGCGCCGCGGTGCTGTTCGAGGGGGCGCAGGGCTCGCTGCTCGACATTGACCACGGCACCTATCCGTACGTGACGTCGAGCAACACCACGGCGGGCGGCGCCGCCACGGGCGTGGGCGTCTCGCCGCGCGTGCTCGACGAGTGCATCGGCGTGGTGAAGGCGTACACGACGCGCGTGGGCGGCGGACCGCTGCCCACGGAGTACGACGAGGTCATGGGCGAGCGCGTGCGCAAGCTTGGCAACGAGTACGGAGCCACCACCGGGCGCCCGCGCCGCTGCGGCTGGTTCGACGCGGTGGTTGTGCGCTACGCCGTGCGTGTGAACGGCCTGTCGGCGCTGGCCGTCACCAAGCTCGACGTGCTCGATACGCTGGAGAAGATCGGCCTGTGCACGGGGTACGAGATAGGCGGCGAGTTGGTGACCGAGTTCCCCGGTGATCTGGCCGCGTTGGAGAACATCCGACCGCACTACGAGTGGTTCGACGGGTGGCAGTCGTCCACGGCGGACGCGCGCACAATTGAGGCACTGCCATCACAGGCGCGGAAGTACCTGGACCGGATCGAGGAGCTGGTGGAATCGCCGATCCGGTACGTGTCGGTGGGGACGCGAAGGGATCAGATCATCGGGTTGTAGTTTGGGCGCTTTGGCGTCCGGGAGGGGGGCGTACTCGATATCCTCGGGTTCGCGAGCGCGCGGCGCGCACCGTATGTGACCCTCCACTATTCACGACCCCCCCCCTCCGAGATGCCTTCCTCGAGTGACCGGCAGATCCGATTGACCCACGCGCACCCCTTGCTCGTCGAGGTGGACATTGCGCACGACCTGCCGGTCTGGTCCTTGAGCTGCCGCCACGATCTCCCCTTGCGCCTCTGCATCGAATGCCGCTTGACGCGAGGCGACGAGCGCAGGCTTCGCATAGACCGCCCAGCCGATCAGGCGGCATTTGCCGCGCCTCGAGTCAGAGCGCCTGCAAGAACCCGCGACCAAAATGGTGAGCGCCCGTGGGCCAATTTCCACTGACCGCTGACAAATGGGGTTGACAACTCCATTTTATGTAGCGTAAAATCCCTCCGCCGTTATGTCGCAGGGTCGGCGATCCCGCCGCTGCGCCGTGACGCATGGACGTCGTGCTGTCGTCCGCGATGAACCCTCTAGCCCCCTCACACATGCTACGTAGTGTCGCGCTGCCCCATCGCCGGACGTGGCTTCCCTTCGCCGGCACCGTGCTGGCCGCGCTGCTCGCCTCCCCGCTGACGGAGGCGCACGCGCAGCCGGCAGACGTGTCGGATACCCGCAGCGTCGGGCAGCGCATGGTTCGGGTCGTCGGCCGGGTCACGGTTGCCGGAACCGGCGCTCCGGTGGCCGGCGCCAACGTCAGCATTGCTGATGACGGCGAATCGGCTGTCTCGGCGGTAACGAACGCGAATGGCGACTACCTGCTCCCGGCCGTCGCGGCCGGCCGCCGCACTCTCGTGGTGCGCGCCGTGGGCTACACGCGCCATGCCCAGCCGATCACGGTTCCCGACGAGGGCGAGTTGCGCATCAACGTCGCCCTGTCACCGGTGGCTCGCGGCCTCTCGGAGGTCGTCGTCACCGGCACGCGTGCCGAGCAGGAGATCGGCAACATCCCCGCGGCCCTCTCGGTCGTGCAGTCGAGCGATGTCCAGCTTGCGCGTCAATCGACGAACATCGACGAGTCGCTGCGGCGCGTCCCGGGGCTCGCCATGCGCGTCCAGACGGGCGGCAGCTCGCGCTCCACGGTGAGCATTCGAGGCGCGGGCGCCCAGAGCAGCTTCGGCGCGCGCGGCGTGCGCATCCTCGTGGATGGCGTCCCGAAGAACAACGCGGGCGGATCGGCGCAGGACTTCATCAACATCGACCTCGCCTCGGTGCAACGAGTCGAGGTGGTCCGCGGGCCGTCCTCCGCCCTTTACGGCAACCAGGCCGGCGGGGTCATCAACTTCATCACCGAGGAAGGCTCCGAGACGCCGGTGCGCGAGTTCCGGCAATGGGTGGGTAGCTACGGCTACTCCAAGACTCATGCGAAGGCCGGTGGCCGCGTCGGCGGCTTCAGCTACTTCACCAGCGCCTTCCGCGCGCAGCTCGACGGCTGGCGTCAGTTCTCCGGGTTCGAGAACACCGGGTTCAACTCGAAGTTCGGCTACCAGTTCAGCAACGGGGCGACGCTCACCAGCATACTGGCCTACGACAAACTGCTGCAGCGCATTCCGGGGAGCCTCACGGCCGCCGAGATGGCTGCCAACCCGCAGCAGGCCAACCCCGCACTCGTGCCCACGGGGGGGGTGCGCGGCGACATCGACGAGTTCCGTGCCGCGCTGGCGCTGCGCGCGCCTGTTGGCGGCACCGGGCAGATCGAGCTCACCGGCTACTACGTGCCGCGGCCGATCTACTCCACGATCTCGGGCCCCATCCGGAACACCCAGTTCTTCATCAACCGCGGGGCGACGGCGCGGTTCCTATCGTCCGCCGCGGTCTTCGGGCTGGCGAATCGGTTCACCGTCGGTGTCGACTACCAGGGCACACCACTCTCCAACAGCATCTTCAACCGCACGACCGGCGCCGCCGCGCAGCAGCTCCAGGAGAACCTGAGCAGCGTGGGGCTCTACGTGCAGAACGAGCTCACGCTGCGTCCCGGTCTGCTCGTCAACGCCGGCGGCCGCTTCGACCAGATCAGCTTCGGCTTCGACAACCTGATGCGCCCCGGTGCCCCGGGCAGCAAGTTCACGCAGCGGTACACGCGCTTCACGCCGAAGGTGGGGGTGGTCGTGAAGCCGACGGGGAGCCTGTCGCTGTACGCTAACTACAGCGAGGGCTTCGAGGCGCCGGTCAGCGAGCAGCTCCGCAACTCGCCGACGGCGGGGGGAGAGTTCGTGCTCAATCAGGGCCTCTCGCCGCAGGTCGTGCGCAGCGGTGAAGTGGGGGCCAAGGGGCAGCTCGCCGAGCGGCTATCGTTCGAGGTGGCGGCATTCCGCCAGACCACCGGCAACTTCATCGTGACGCGCAACTTCCCGCGCGCGGACCGGACCACGTTCGCCGCCTCGCTCAATGCGGCGGAGGTGCGGCAACTCGGAGTCGAGGCGGGCGCCACGCTCGTCATCGCGCGCCCGCTCACCCTCGCGGCGACGTACACCTACTCGGATTACACCTTCGAGCGGTTCCAGGCCGCGGGCGACGACTTCGGCGGCAACCGCCTCGCGGGAATCCCGCGCCACTCCGGCTTTGTGGAGCTCTCGTACCGGCGCGCGGGCGGCGCGTACGTGCAGGCCGACGTGAAGTCGGTCGCGAGCTTCTTCCTCAACGACGCGAACACGGTCAGCAACGTCGCCTATACCGTGGTCGGGATTCGCATCGGGCACGAGAACCTCCGCATGGGGTCTGTGCGCCTCGGCCCGTTCGTCGCCGTCGACAACCTGCTCGACGAGCGGTACGTGTCGATGGCCGAGATCAACAACGGCGTGCAGCGGTACTTCAACCCGATGCCCGGACGCAACCTGCTCGTGGGCATCCGCGTGCGCCCGAACGACCGCTGAAGCTGGGGGGCGTGATCGCTGAACGCAGCGCCCGACCTCGACCGCGGTCATTCAAGCGCCTCGGACTCGAGATGTGACGAGGCGGACGGCACGGACCGCTTCTCCACTGGCTGCGCGCATCTGCGCGCATCTGCGCGGCGCAGCGGTGGCTCGTCGACGAGCTGCGCGACGAGTGCAGCGACATCTGGATGGGCGCGCAGGTTCGACCTCACTACCTTCCTCGAGGGGAGCGTAGTGTTCGGTGGGATAGTTGGCATGAAGCGGCGGTGGGGAGAATACTGGATAGGAGTTTCATTCGGGGTCGTGGAAGGAGCGCGCGGCTCTGTCCGCGGGCCACGACCCTGGGGGCACTTGGGATGCGGCGGTCGGTTGCCCGTCTGCCCGCGTCGCGGGTCGTCCGGTTGGCTCTGCGGCGGGTCGTCACGGTGTGGCGCCGGGCCGAGGTGGGATCGCCGCGCACGCGACCCGTGGGCCGGGGGGTGCGCTGAGGCGTCGAGGCACTTCGGGAACCTCAGGGCGCGTGCAGCGGCGTTGCTGCGGCAAGACCACCATTGGCACGGGGAGATCGGCCCCGACGGGTGCCGCCTGGCGGCGCATGCCGCGCGGGCGGTTGGCGCACCAGTCGTAGTTATACAGCCGAACACTTGCTTCTAGCTGTATGCCGGTGCTATCTTCCGACGTCCCTCCAAGGAGACGCGGCATGGCCAAGACCCAGCGCGCCCTGCGGCGCAAGAACATGCTGATGGACCAGCGGAAGCTGACCGCCGCCAAGGCAGCACTCGGCGCAGCGACCGAGACCGCAGCAGTCGATGCGGCGCTCGATCTCGTGGTCTTCCGCGCGGAGGTCTTTCGCGGACTGGACGTGTTGGCGGCCGCAGGCGGCCTCGGCACCGTTGAGCCGCTACGTCGCATCGTGTGATCTACACGCTCGACACGAACATCTTCATCGACGCGCTTCGGCAGCCGTCGGAACTCGACCGCTTGAAGGCGTTTCTCAGCTGGGCACTCCCGTCGACGGTACTCTCGAGTATTGTTGCGGCCGAGCTCACGGCTGGAGCGCGGAGCGAGAAGGCACGACGGCTTCTCGATGATGCGTTGCTCGCGGCCTTTGAGCGCCGCGCGCGCATCATCGCGCCTTCGGCAGCCGCGTGGCGACGCACGGGGGCGGTACTGGCGCGGACGGGCACGACCGGTACGAGCGCGAGCCGGCAAAATGACGTGTTGCTGGCGGTGCAGGCGCACGAACAGGGTTGGACCATTGTCACCCGCGACGCGGACTTCCGCGCGCTACGTCCGCACGTGAGCGGCCTGCAGGTGATTGCGCCCTTCCCGGAACGAGCGTAGGCTCGTAGAGCGCTGTATAACCACAGGTTGCAGTTGACAGCCGGTCGATTGTGTGCGCGCTTCGCGCGCTTTTATTCATTCGGCTGCAACTGAACCTGAAGCGTTCGGCGTCGCTGGATCCTTCGGCACGCGCTTCGACGACATCGAAGCGCGACGCGGCATGCCCGACCTCGGCACCCTGGTGGAGTTCGGCCCGCGCGTGAAGTGGAACCTGGGTGAGGGCCTCGGCGGTGGGCTCTGGCGGCTGGAGCTGCCGCTGCGCGGCGTGTTCGACCTCGACGACCGTGGCGCCCACCGCGGGATGGCCTTCGAGCCGAAGATCGTGTTCCAGCGCCGAGCGCGCGCCGGATGGGTCTATTCGACAAGCCTGTGCGCCATCATCGCCGACCAAAGACTGGCGCGCACGTTCTACTCGGTCGACCCGGCTTTCGCGCGGCCGGACCCACCCGCCTACACCGCCGACAGCGGTCTGGTGGCTTGGCGCCTGGCGGCGCCGGTCTCGCGCAACCTCTCGCGTGACTGGCGCGTGTTCGGTTTCGGCCGCATCGACAGTGCCAGCGGCGCCGCCAACGAGGACAGCCCGTTGGTGCGCCGCACCAGCGGGCCACTGTCGGCTTCGGAGTGGCCTACACCTGGATGCGCTCCGAGCGCAGCGCTGAAGACTGCGCTCGTCTGGCATCTTCTGCTCCTGGCGCGTTCATTCAAGACAAGCGCACATCCGGTGGGCAGACTCAGTTGCATCGCGAAAAGAGAGAAATCCATGAACCTGACTGTGAACGGCCAACTGCGCGAAGTGCCCGCCGAGTGGCAAGACGAGAAGCTGCTCGACGTGCTGCGAGAACCGCTCGACCTCGTGGGTGCCAAGTTCGGCTGCGGCGTCGGCCTGTGCGGTGCCTGCACGGTGCTCCTGGACGACACGCCCGTACGCAGCTGCATGGTTGCCCGTGCGTGACGTCGCCGCCCGGCGCATCGTCACGATCGAAGGCCTGGCTGCGGCAACCTTCGCCAACGCCGTGCGCGATGCGATCGGAGTGCGCGCGCAGCGCCCCCCGCTGAATGCCGAGGACGTCAGGCGCGCGGTTCGCGCTGGAGTCTGACCATGAGACACACCCCGGAACACTTCCTGGCAAGCACCGTGCCGCGCTGCGACGCGCTGGCCTACGACCGACGTCAGCGCAATCGCCGCCCGGTGTTTGCGCTCACCGAGCACCTGGTGCTGCTGTTCGACGGTCACTGGCGGGCGCGGCGAGAGTGGCGCGGCGTTGGCAGCGAGCTCATTGCAAGCGAAGACGTGAGCTGGCACGCAGGCTTGACGGAGAGCAATGGCGAGTTGCCTTCGATCGCTGAGACCACGCACGCCCGTTGCATCGACAGCGGCTGCCACACCACGCTGCGCAGCCACAAGACCAGCGCCGTGTCGCGCGAGCGTGTGTTGTCGTTGCCGCATCAGGCGGTCACGCTCGGTTCGTTGCCGCTACTGGTGGCACAGCATTGGACGCCTCTGCTCTTCGGGGTGCCTTTGCCTGCCAGCTACCTCGTGCTGCAAGTGCAGCGGGCGGCACCGCAATGAACTGGCAGCAACAGCGGGTGCTCGTCACTGGCGGCACGCGCGGCATCGGCCGCGAGTTGGTGATCGGGCTGCGGGCGCGCGGCGCCAAGGTTTGGGCCACCGGCCAATCGGCGACGAGCGTGCAGCAGGCGCAAGCTGCGCTGCCCGAGGTGGTCTGGAGCGTGTGCGAACTGCACAGGCCCGCTTCGCTCGACGCGGTTGTCGAGGTGGTGCGGCGCGAAGGCATCACGATGCTCATCCACAACGCCGGCGTGCAACAGCTGCGCGACTTCACCTCCGCGACTGCGGCCGAATCACTCACCGAGCACGACGAGGTGCAGATCAACCTGGTCGCGCCAATCGTGCTGTCGCGCGCTGTGCTGCCGGCGCTGCGCGAGCGGCCAGGCGCCGCGCTCGTGTTCATCACGTCGGGCCTGGCGCTCGCGCCCAAGCAGTCCAGCCCGGTCTACTGCGCCACCAAAGCAGGGTTGCGCTCTTTTGCGAAGGCGCTGCGCGGTCAGATGAAGGTGCACGGATGGCCGGTGCGCGTGGTCGAAGCCTTGCCGCCGATCGTCGATACCGACATGACGCGTGGCCGCGGCGTGCGCAAGCTTCCGGCCCCGGCGGCGGCTAAACAGATTCTCGACGGGTTGGCGGCGGGGCGGGACGAGATCTATGTCGGTGCATCGCGGCTGCTCAAGGCCATCCTGCGCCTGAGCCCGGCGCTCGGCGAGTCGATCATGATCAAACGTTGAGCGTCGGTATGTCTCGATCGAACCCGCCTTCACCCTCTGTACCCGAGCCGAAGCCGCTGGGCTGGATGCAACGCTTGGCGCGTTTTTCGGTGCTCCAGGGCTCGCGCCGACGTGCGCTGCTGGCGCTGTCGGGTGCCTCGGTGGGCGACTTCTTCGTGCCGGCCCTGCCGACACAAACCTCGGTCATCGCACTCGGGTTGCTGCAGCCGCAGCGCGCGGCATGGATTGCGCTTGCATTCGCTGCCGCGGCAGCCGTGGGCGCCGGCTTGCTGGCCGTGCTGATGACGAGCGTCAGCGGTTACGCGCAGCAATTCGGCATTGCGCAGTTTGGTGACGAGTGGACGCGCATCACCGAGCGCGCGCGGGAGTACGGCGTCTGGGCGGTGCTGCTGGCGTCGATCTTTCCAACACCTCCGCGCTTGCTGACCGCCGCCACGCTGCTGGCCGGCGCCGCAGCCGGGCTCGTGATCGCGGCTGTCTTTGCCGGCAAGCTCATCTGGTTCGCTGTCTTCCTGCTGCTGCTCACGCGCGCACCGCAGCGGCTGGCGCGTCTGCCGTTGCTGGGCTCGGCGCTCGCGCGCTTCGAATGCTTCCGGGCCGGGGTGCTTGCCGAGCAGGCAGCCCGCGGGTGACACGATGCGACTGAATGCCGTCACGTTGGGTTTGCTGCGGTCGCAGCGTGCTGCGACAGTGGCGCTGGCCTTCGCCTTGGCCTCGGCGATCGGAGCCGCCGTGCTCGGCGCTCTGATGCTGGGTCTGGTCGATGGTGCGCAGCGCTTGGGTTTGCAGACCTTCGGCGATGATTGGGATCGCCTGATGGCTTATGTTCAGCGCTATGGGCTGGCGACGATGCTGCTGGCGGTCGTATGCCCGTCGTCGCCGCGTGCGATGGTGTGCTGGCCGGTGTGCCGGTGCTTGTCGCGGCGGGTGCCGTCCGATCTTGAGGAATCGACATGCAGCAAAGCAACTGGCGTCCATTGCCTCCCTATCGCGTCCGAGGACTGACGTCAGTCTCGATCGCCATCAGCCTGGCGGCAATCTGTTCATCGACGACCGCCGCATCGTCGTCCCCGGGTCTGGCGGCACGGGCTGAAGTCACCGCAGAGGGGGCCAAGCTGGAGCTCATCGAGCGGACGCGGCCGGACGGTACGCTCGAACGCCTGTTCCAGCGCGACGCTGGCCAAGTGCTGTACCGCAGCGCCGTCACGCTGCGGGCCGGCGGTTTCGACGTGCAAATCCTCCAGGGGCATCCGGCGCAGATTGGCAGCTTCAGGGTCGAGGGTGGACAGCTGGAGGTGCGCGACGCCGCGGGCAAACCGCTGTGGACCGAGACACTGAAGGAGCCGCTTTGCCTGCCCGAGCTGTTCGGCGAATTCGTTCGTGCGCACTGGGATCGTCTGTCGCCGGGTGCCGCGCCCCTGCGCTGCGTGACGCCGATCATCAAGGCGAAGAAGACGGCGCCGCTGCAATGGCGACGGCTGCCCGATCTGCCGGACGGTGAGCGCGTCGTCGAGCTGGGGCCAGGCAGCTTCGGCATGCGCTTTTTCGTCATTCCCACGCGGCTGACCTTTGCCGCCGATGGCACGCGACTGCTGGCCCAGCAGGGCCAGTTGGAGGCGCCGCCGCGCGTCGACGGCCGTGCGGCCTACCTGCGTGGCGCGGCGCGCTTCACGCAGACGCGCACACTGGCCGACTGGCCGGCGCAGCGCTTCGGTGGCGCCACGGTGCCCCCATGAGCGAGTTCGCCAGCGCAGTGATGATTCGCGTGCTTGCGCAGGGCATGCGCGAGCTGGGTTTGGACCCCGGCCCGAAAGCGCCGACGGGTGCCGACGCCCGGGTGGATCTCTCGCTCAAGCGCACGCTGGTGGCGTCCGCGGTCGAGCAGGGCGGCCTCGCCTGCCTGCCACTTCTGGGGCGTGGTGTGCACCGCCTCGCTCACGAGCCGACGCACGATGCGCTCGCCTCGGCTAACGGCGCGTTGAATCTCTTCGAACGCTGGCAGCGGCTGGAGCGGTACATCCACTCTCAACACCGCTGCGAGCTGCTGGACAGCGATGACCAACGGGCTCGGCTGCGCCATGTGGCGCTGGCAGGAGCCGCGCCGCCCTTGCCGGCCGAGGATCTGGTGGTGCTCGGTGTGCTCGCCGCGTTGCTGGAGGCCATCGGTCTGCAACACGTCGAAGTGAATCTCGGGCGGGTGCCGGTGTACCCCGAGCCGGACGAGAAGCGCCTGGAGAGCGCAGCAAAGAACGCCGATACCGCGCAATGGGAATTCCGGTGGACGACGGCCACGCGCCATGCCGAGGTCAGGCGACCCGAGCCGCCATGGCCAGCGGAACTGGGCGCCGACAAGGATTGGCCTGCCGTCGCCCGCGAGGTCTACGGGCGCTTGATGTCCGGTCTGACCCGGCCGAAGTCATTGCTGGAACTGGCGCACGGGATGCAGGTCCCTTCACGCACGCTGCAGCGTGAACTGGGTCGATCGGGCCTGAGCTACTCGCAACTGCTCGCCGAGGCGCGTTGCCGAGCGGGCGCATGGCGACTGCTGCACACCGATGGTTCCGTGGCCGAGATCGGATTCCTGAGCGGGTACGCAGACCAGCCGCATTTCACCCGCGAGTTACAGCGTCGGGTGGGCATGACGCCCGCGGTCTATCGCGATGCATTTGCCGTGGCTGCGGAGGATCCGCGGCGCCACGCGGGATGATCGTTCGGCACAAGCGCTGGGGGTTTGGATGTGCTGCCATCGAAGTTGCTGCAGCGACGGGCGTCCTGTGATGCGGGCCTTGAATGACAAGAGCGTGTGGGGTGCCTGAGTTGGACTCCGCGGGCAGCGCTCACTCAAGGGCCTTCGGCCAGTGCCAACTCAGCGTCGAAGCCGTCTGTATCTGCAGTCCCCCAGACACCGGGCGTTGGCACTGTCGAAGGCTGGGTGACTCGATGTCCGCACTTGGCGCGGGACCGTGAGCCGGTCGTCTTCAGGCGAACGACAGCTCACGCTGCACTACGGACCTTGGTGGCGCCAGCTCGAACGGCCGCCATGCGGTATTTGCGGCATTCGAGGTGCGTCACCTGACCGCACCTTCATGGCCGGAAGCGGGCACCTCGCACTTCCGTTTCAGATCGACGGTCCATTTAAAAGCTCGGCGCGAGCGGCGCGTCATTGCCTGCGTGGACGAAACGGGTCACTCGTTTCGGGCCCGCCTGAATGCGACGTGGGCCCCGCGCGGGCACACGCCGGTGCTGTGCCGCCTGAGCAAGCGGCGCGACATCTCGAGCATCATCGCCGTGACGCCGGCCGGCCGCTTGACCGCGTGGCACGTCGACGGCTCGGTCAAGGGCCCGGACACCTGCCGTGCCCTGCGGCACTTCCGCCGCGTCCTGGCCCGGCCGCTGCTCGTGCTTTGGGATCGGGGCGCGGCGCACACCGCCCACGTCGTGCAGGAGTTCGTGGCCACCCATCCGCGGGACTATGCCACGGCGACGCTCCTGGCCGATGCGCCCGAACTGAATCCTGAGGAGCAGGCCAACGCGATCATCAAGCGCCGCATGGCCAACGCCTGCCCCGACTCCGTGCCGGCCCTGAAGGCGCCTGTCGTGGCATCCGCTACTTGCAACGACACCCCGCGACCGTCCGTCATTTCTTTACGCCTACAGGGATGGCCATGGCTACGTACAATCGTGAAGGCAATAGCACGAATTCAAGTTCGCGGCGGAAGACGCATCAGTGGCGAAGATCCGCAGCAGCGGATGCAAGTTGGTGTGCGAGACAAGCATCGAGTTCTGGTGATCGGGAGCTGACGATTCACCGACACAGCGCCACGCATAGACTCCACCAGCTAATTAGGCGAGATTTCGCCTTCGGACGCGGCATCCAGCCGCTGTCCCGGTCCTTCCCCGGCACCTCGCCATGTCCCGTCCCGACGTCCTCGAAAAGCTCGTCAGCCTCTGCAAGCGCCGCGGCTTCATCTTCCAGTCCTCCGAGATATACGGCGGCACGGGCTCCGTGTGGGACTACGGCCCGCTGGGCGTCGAACTGAAGAAGAACGTCAAGGACGCCTGGTGGCACGCGATGGTGCGCTCGCGCGACGACGTCGAGGGACTCGACGCGGCGATCCTCATGCATCCGAAGGTCTGGGAGGCGAGCGGCCACGTCAGCGGCTTCAACGATCCGCTCGTGGACTGCAAGGCGTGCAAGGCGCGCTTCCGCGCCGACCAGCTCGACGGCGCCTCCTGCCCGCGCAAGCCGAGCAAGAAGCCGGGCGAACACACAGACTGCCAGCTCACCGAGCCGCGCCAGTTCAACCTGATGTTCAAGACGTTCATGGGGCCGGTGGAAGACACCGCGGCCGTGGTCTACCTGCGCCCGGAGACGGCGCAGGGCATTTTCGTCAACTTCCTCAACGTGCAGCAGGCGCGCCGACAGAAGGTGCCGTTCGGCATCGCGCAGATCGGGAAGGCGTTCCGCAACGAGATCACCCCGGGGAACTTCACGTTCCGTACGCGCGAGTTCGAGCAGATGGAGATGCAGTTCTTCGTGGACCCAGAGGCAGGGGCAGGGAAACTATCCGACATGGAATGGTTCGAGTACTGGAAGGCCCAGCGCATGGAATGGCACCTGGGCCTCGGCCTTGAACGCGACCGCCTCGAGTTCCACCAGCACACAGCGCAGGAACTGGCGCACTACGCCAAGGCGGCGTTCGACATCCAGTTCGACTTCGGCGGCACGCTGGGCTTCCAGGAAATCGAAGGCGTGCACCATCGCAGCGACTTCGACCTCGGCCGGCACCAGGAGTTCAGCAGCAAGCGGCTGGAGTACGTGGACCAGGTGGCCAACCGCCGCTACATCCCGTACGTCGTCGAGACGTCGGTGGGTGCCGACCGCGTGACGCTGGCGCTGCTCTGCAACGCGTACGCCGAGGAGTCGGTGGAGGGCGAAGCCGAGGGGCGCGTGGTGCTGCACCTCAAGCCGTCGCTCGCCCCCGTGAAGGCGGGCATCTTCCCGCTGACCAGGAAGGACGGCCAGCCGGAAATGGCGCGCCGCATCATGGACGACCTGCGTCCGCTCTATCCGGTGGACTATGATGACGCCGGTTCCATCGGCAAGCGCTATCGCCGGCAGGACGAGGTGGGGACGCCGTACTGCATCACGGTGGACAGTGACTCCACGCAGGACGGCACCGTGACGGTGCGCGACCGCGACACGCTGGCGCAGGACCGCGTGGACGCGACGCAGCTGCGCGCCTATCTCGCGGCGAAGCTCGTCGGCTGAGGGCGGGCATACGCCAGTGCTGCGGATGATGGAGGACGGCCTCGACGCGCTGCGGGAGCGCGGCGAGGCCTTTCTCGTGGACCTGTCACGCGAGTACTACGAGGCGCACGCCGGGCTGAAGGGCGAGGCGCGGCTGCAGCCGATCTTTGCGCGTCACGCGCGCGCCTTCGACGACGAGGCCCTCGCGCAGGTGCAGGAACGCTTCCGCAGTGCTCCGCCTGGAAGCGAGGCGCACCGCTCGGCGCGGATGCTCCTCGACTGGCTGGTGGAGTCGCGCTGCGGACGCGAGCTGGCCGCACTCGAGGAGCGCGAGATCGCGTGGGAGGGTTCGGCGGTGATCCGCGGCAACGACGGGGCGGAGGAGCCGTATCAGCGCGCGTCCATCACGATTGCCAATACGCGCGACAAGAAGGAGCGCCAGGCGCTCGATGACGCCCGGGCCGCTCTCGTGGCGGCGGAACTGGCGCCGCTCAAGCGCGAGCGGCTGGAGCGCGAGCACGAAGTGGTGGCGTCGCTCGGCATCGCCGGCGGCGAGGGCGGTGCTGCACGCGGCGACTACATCGCCACCTGGGAAGCGCTGAGCGGCTTTGCCATCCGCCCGCTGCGCGACGCCTGCGCGCAGTTCCTGCGCGACACGCAGGCGATGTGGGACGACGTGCTCCCTGGCTTTCTCAAGCGCGGGTTGAACCTCACGACCGCCGAAGCGACGCGCGCTGACGCCATCGCCCTGATGCGCGCTCCGGAGTTCGACGGGGCGTTCAGCGCGGAGTCCATGGAGCGTGAGGTGCGCCGCCAGATGACGGAGATGGGGGCCAGCCCGGACGCGCACGGCCGCGTCATCTTCGATACCGGCGACCGCACGGGCAAGCGTGCGCGGGCCTTCTGCTCGCCGGTGCGGGTTCCCGACGAGGTGTACCTGGTGCTGCGCCCGCACGGCGGCCAGAACGACTGGACCACGTTGATGCATGAACTCGGGCATGCGCTCCATTTCGCGAACATGGGGCGCGACCTGCCGTTCGAGTTCCGGTGGCTCGGCGACAACTCGGTCACCGAAGGATACGCGATGCTCTTCGATCACCGCCTCAAGGACCGCGGCTGGTTGGCGCGCTACACGGCGCTCGACAAGGCGGACACGCCGGCGTACCTGCGCGCCACCGGCTTCGAGGAGCTGCATTTCCTGCGGCGCTACTGTGCCAAGCTCGTTTACGAGGTGGAACTGCACGCGGAGCGGACGCCGTGGCACGCGCTCCCCGACGTCTACGTGGCAACGCTCACGACGGCGACGGGCTTCCGGTACCAGCCGGCCGACGCCTTCCTCGACGTGGACCCGCGGTTCTACGCCGCGCGCTACTTGCGTGCGTGGCAGCTGCAGGCCCTGCTCAACGAGTCGCTGCGCGAGCGGTTCAACGAGGACTGGTGGCGCAACCCGCACGCCGGGCCGTGGATCGAGGCCGAACTCTTCGGCCACGGGCAGCGCGAACTGGCCACCGAGCAAGCGGCGCGCGTGGCGGGGCAGGAGTTGTCGTTCGGGCCGCTTATTCGCTCGATCGAGGGGATGCTGCAGTAGCGTCGGGGCCGTGCCGGTGAGGGGAACGGCCTACTGCCTTGCCGCGGATTACACGGATGAAGGCGGATAGACGCGGAACCTTCTTCGGGGACACCCCATTCACGATTCCGTGTTCATCCGCCGTCGATCCGCGTAATCCGCGGCAAGGCCGTTGGCAGTTCCCAGCCTCGTCCCCCGCGCGCTCTCCGCCGCGCCGCCAAGTCAGTAGATTCCAGCAGCACTCTATCGAGGGTTTTCCATGATCATGTATCTCAACGGCCAATACGTCCCGCGTGAATCGGCGCTGATTCCCGTGGAGGATCGCGGGTTCATCTTCGGCGACGGCATCTATGAGGGCGTGCGCGCCGTGGGCGGCAAGATGTTCGAGTGGGCGCCGCACGCCGAGCGCATGGACAACGGCCTCAAGGGACTGCGGATCAACTTCAACCGCGCGCAGATCGACGCGCTGGAAGCGGTATGCGAGCGCGTGGTGCAGGAGAACGGGCTGGCCGACGGCGAGGCGTTCCTCTACCTGCAGGTGTCGCGCGGCGCGGCGCCGCGCACGCACTTCTTCCCTCCCGCCACCGTGCCGCCGACGGTCTTCGTGTCGGCGTCCAGGCTGGTGGTGCCGCGCAAGATGCGCGACGAGGGCTGCTCCGCCGTCACCTTCCCCGACATGCGCTGGAAGCGGCGCGACTGGAAGACCGTGAACCTCCTTGGCAACGTGCTCGCCCGCCAGGCGGCGGCCGAGGCGGGTGCCTATGAGGCGATCCTGCACGAGGACGGCATCGTCACCGAAGGCGCGGCGACGAACGTCTTCGCCGTGATCAAGGGCGAGCTGCGCACGCATCCGCTGACCGAGCGCATCCTGCCTGGCGTCACGCGCAAGGTACTGATGGAGCTCTTCACCGAGATGAAGATCCGTGTGCGCGAGGAGCCCATCCCCTTGGCGCAACTCTTCGACGCCGAAGAGGTCTTCGTCTGCGGTTCGACGACGGACGTGACGCCGGTCATGTCCCTTGACGGCAAGACGGTGGGCGAGGGCAAGCCCGGGCCGGTGACGGTGCAGATCCGCGACGCGTTCGAGGCGCGGCTGTACCAGGCGGCAGGGGCCGGCCGGTAGGGAATGCCGCCACGCAAGCGCTACTTCCCGCGGAAACCGCTGCCGGCCCCCGAGCCGGCAGCGCCGCGTGAACGGCGCGATCTCGACGCGGTGCGCGACATCCTGCACGCGTCAGTGAGTGGGGAATCGGCCGAGGAGACGCTCCAGTTCGCGCTGGACCGTATCGCGCCACTGCTTGGCGCCACGCTCGGCTCGGTCTACCTGCTCGACGGCGCCTCGGAGCTGATGCGGCTCGTGGCGGCGCACCAGTGGCCCGAACGCTACCGCCCGTGGCTCGGCGCGATGCGGGTGCGCGTGGGCTTCGGTCCGAGCGGCGAGGCGGCGAGCGAGCGCCGCGTGATTGACGTCCCCGACGTCTTCGCCGATCCGGACCTCGAGGACTGGCACGACGTGGCGCGCGAGCTGGGCTTTGCGGCCATCACGGCGCTGCCGCTGATCGCGGCGGGGCGCGTGCTGGGGGTGGCCACGCTCTACTTTCACGAGCCCTCCGGGGTGACGAGCGAGGCACGGGGGCTGCTGCGCCTCGTCGCCGACCTGCTGGCCTCGACGGCGGAGCAAGCGGCACGACGCGACGAACTGCGCCGCGTGAATGCGGCGCTGCAGGAGGCGACAGCCGAGGTGGAGCGCCAGTATGTCGCCGTAGACCAGGCGCGCCGCGCGCGGGACGATTTTCTCGAGGGTGTCTCGCACGACCTGCGGGCGCCGCTCGAGGCGCTGCTTGTCGACCTGATGCAACTGGAACGGGAGGTGTCGGGGCCGCTCACCGCCGGTCAGCGCGCGGAGGCGCACGCGGTACGCGTGGCGGCCGCGCGCGTGCTCGCGCTGGTGGGGGCGCTGATGGATTTCGCCGGGGCGAGGCGCGGCTCGCTCGAGCTGGCGAAGGACGAGTTCGATCCGCGCGTGCCGATGCGGGACGCGGTGCGCGACGTTGGGTCGCCCGTGGCCGGAGTCGCGGTGGAGTCGGTGGACCCGGTGCTGGCGTTGCCGCCGATGCTGGGCGACCGCCGCAAGATCGTCCGGCTGCTCGTGACGCTCCTCGAGCATGTGCTCGAGCACGGGCGGTCGGACCACGTGGAAGTGACCGTGGACTCGGCAGACGGGCGGGTGCGCTATCGCGTGCAGGAAGCGGGCGGTCGCCGCATCGCCGCGGACGAGGAGATGGAAGACGCCCATGCCGGCGAGGAATCCGCCGCCGTGCCGCTCGACTGGGCGCTCGACCTCGTGCGCACGGTCGGCCGGCTGATGGGGGGCGGCGTTACCGCCGACGCCGTAGGCGAGGGACGCGCGGCGTTCACGCTGGACCTGCCACTGGATGGACCCCCGGGCGCCAGCACGGCGCGCGGTTGATCACCGAGGAGCACAGGGAGACCATGCACAACCAGTCGAGTCGCACGCACCAGAGCCACCGCACCAGCACATCGCCCGCCGATGTTTTGCGCGCCGCGCGCGAGTTCTTCGCGCACGGCAGCTCCATCTACGCGGCCTTCGTCGAGAAGGAAGGCCCCAACCACCTCGTGCTCCGCGGCCAGGGCGGTGAAGAGGTCGTCATTGCGGCCTTCGTCGATGGCGGCGACACCGTGGTCAGTGGATCGTCGTACATGTTCGACCAGCAGGTGGCGCGCTTCCTGACGACGCTGGCGCCCGCCGCGTGAGCCGGGCGAGCCGGGCGTGAGCGTCGCCTTCATTTCGCACGCCGACTGCGGGCGGCACGACACGGGGTGGAATCATCCCGAGCATGTCGGGCGGCTGCGCGCGATCACGCGGGCGCTGCGCAACGATTGGGAGCTGATGCTCCGCGTCGAACATCGCGAAGGACGGCACGCGACCGCCGACGAGATTGCGCTGGCGCACGATGCAGCGTACGTGCAGTCGGTGCGCGCCATGTCGGAGGGGGGCGGCGGCCGGTTCGACGCCGACACGGTGGCAAGCGAGGGGTCGTGGGACGCCGCGTTGGCGGGGGCAGGGTGTGTGCTCGACGGCATCGACCTCGCGGTCGCCGACGGGCGACGGTCGTACTGCGCGGTGCGCCCGCCGGGACACCACGCCCTGCGTGCCCACGCGATGGGCTTCTGCATTCTCGGCAACGTGGCCGTCGGCGCGCATTACGCGCGGGCGCGCCACGGGCTGAAACGCGTTCTCATCGCCGACTGGGACGTGCACCACGGCAACGGCACGCAGGCGCTCGTGCAGGACACGGAAGAGATCCGCTTCGTCTCGATGCACCAGTGGCCCTGGTATCCGGGGACCGGCGCGGCGGACGACCGCGGCCCGAAGGAGACCATCTGGAACGTCCCCATGCCCGGAGGGTTGGCCGCCTCCGCGTACGTGGACGCCTTCCTCGGCGCGGTGGATGCCGCCACCGCGGGCTGGACGCCGGACCTCGTGCTTATCTCGGCCGGCTTCGACTCGCTCAACGGCGACCCGCTGGGCGGCTTCACGCTCGAGATGGCCGATGTGACGACGCTCACGCGGGCGATGGTGGAGCGGGCCACGTCGTGGTGCGGCGGGCGGCTGGTCAGCGCGCTCGAGGGTGGATACGCGCCGGACCGCGTGGGCGAGGCCTCGGTGGTCCACATGCGCGCGCTCGAGGACTGAGTGCCCCGCCAGCGCGCACGGAGGCCGGTCGCGGCGTTGACAGGTCGCGGCGTTGCGCTTGCTCGGCTGTTCACGCACGCGGTAGCTTTCGCACGAGCGTCCCTCACCGCGCGGAGAATCCGTTGGCTCGTCGCCCGTCCGGCACGTTTCGCATTCGCAAGTCGCAGCGGATCACTGGCGTCGAGGCGGCGTTCCCGCGCAGCTGGTACCGCCCGTCCGCGGGCGGGGTGCAACGCGACCTCGATCCGCGCGAGTTCCCGCGCTGCCTGCCGGACGCCGGTGGTTTTCTCTGGGTGGACGTGGACACCGCCAGCAGCTCGCAGGTAGCGCTGCTCGAGAACGTCTTTCATCTCCATCCTCTCCTCGTCGAGGACACGCTGAGCCCAAACGGGCGCGTGAAGGTGGAGGAGCATGCAGGCTACCTCTTTGTCGTGGTGCGCGGCGTGCGCTTCGTCGGCGAAACCGACGACCCGCACGACATCGAGACGTACAACCTGTGCTGCGTTTTGGGGAGCAACTACCTCATCACGGTACATGGCTCACACGCGCCGGGACTGGAGGCGGTGTGGGAGCGCGTGTTGCGATCTCCCGACCTGCTCGAGCGCGGCGCGGCGCGCATGATGCACGCCGTGCTCGATGCCGCCGTGGATGCGTACTTCCCGATCGTGGACCAGCTGGACGACTTCATCGACAGCATCGAGGAGCGCGTCTTCACGCGGTTCGACCAGGCCGCGCTGCACGACATCTTCAGCGTCAAGCGCCTGGTGCTGCAGTTGCGCCGGCATCTCGCGCCGCAGCGCGAGGTCTTCAGCTTCCTCACGAACCGGCCGAGCGTGCTCATCCCACCCGACCTGCAGATCTACTTCCGCGACATCTACGATCACACCATTCGGCTGAACGAGGCCATCGACACGTACCGCGACCTCGTCTCGTCGGTGATGGAGTCGTACCTGACGCAGGTGTCGAACCGGTTGAACATCGCCACGAAGAGCCTGACGGTGGTCGCCACGCTCAGCGTGCCGTTCGTCGTGGTGAGCGGCATGTGGGGGATGAACTTCGCGGACATTCCACTCGCCAATTGGCCGCACGGCTTCTGGGTGATGTTCGTGGGCCAGCTGGCGCTGGGCGGAATGCTCGTGCTCGCGCTCAAGCGCCGCGGGGTGCTGTAGCGTGTTCTGCCCCGAATGCGGAACCTGGAACCGCGGCGCCGGCACCACGTGCGTGCGCTGCACGGCGTCGCTTCCCGAGGTCCCCACGCGCCCCGACGTCCCCGACGCGCTGATCACGGCGCTGCGGCAGGCCACGGGGAACCGGTACCGCGTGCGGCGGCGCATCGGCTCGGGCGGCATGGCCGACGTCTACCTCGTGGAGCAGGAGACGCTGGGCCGTCCGCTCGTGCTCAAGGTCATGCACGCACACCTCGCACGCGACGAGGAGATGCGCGAGCGCTTCCGCCGCGAGGCGGAGTCGGCGGCGCGGCTGGTGCATCCGCTGATCTGCGTGCCGTTCGACTACGGCGAGGTCGGCGAGATGGTCTATCTCATCATGCCCTGGCTCGGCGGCGGCGGGCTGGCCGACCTGCTCGCGCGCCAGCGCACGCTCCTCCCGGCGCGCGTCGCCGAGGTGGCGGCGCAGGTGGCCACGGCGCTCGACCACGCCCACCGGCATGGCGTGGTCCACCGCGACGTGAAGCCAGACAACGTGCTGTTCGACGATGACGGCAACGCGTATCTCACGGATTTCGGCATCGCCACCGCTCAGTTCCATGCCCGCCTCACCGCGAGCGGCCGCGCGATGGGAACGCCGCACTACATGGCGCCGGAACAGGCGATGGGGCGCACGCTCGACGGGCGCGCCGACCTCTATGCCGTGGGCGTAATGATGTACGAGTGCCTGGTGGGCTTCCCGCCGTTCGACGCGGCCGACGCGTTTGCGGTGGGCTACAAACAAGTGCACGAAGCGCCGGTACCCGTGGACCAGGTGAACTCCGATGTCCCGGCGGGGCTCGCGACCATCGTCATGCGCTGCCTGGAGAAGCTGCCGGAGGCCCGCTGGCAGCGCGGTGCCGAGCTTGCCGCCGCGCTCGAAGCCTGGCTGTACGACGCCGGCGCGCGGCGCGAAGTGCGCGTGCACACGGTGACGCCGGCCCGCGGCGCGGTGTCGGCTTCGTCCGTCCCCCCGGCGCCCAACGCGCCGGGCCGGACATGACCGGCCGCCTGGTCGACGTCGCACTTCCGCTGCCGCTCTTCCGCGCCTTCACATACGCTGTTCCGGATGGGCTCAGGCACGCGGTGATGCCCGGCGCGCGTGTGGTGGTGCCGTTCCGCAATCGCACGGCCATGGGCATCGTGCTGGGCGAGAGCAGCGGTGAATCACTGGGCGCGGCCGAGGCCAAGGCGATCATCGATTCCCCCGACGAGCAGCCGGCCTTCCGTCCCGACCTGCTGGCTGTTGGACGGTGGATGGCCGACTACTACATCTCGCCTGTCGGCCTCGTGCTGCGCGCGGCGCTTCCCGCTGCGATGGGGCGCGCGCGCCGCGCCGACCCGCCGCTGCGCACCCAGCGCGTGCTGCGCCTGTCGCAGCGCCTCGATTCGCTGATGCAGCGCGACGCGCTCTTCAGGCGCGCACCGCAGCAGCGCGCGCTGTACGAGCTGCTCGAATCGCTCGGCGGGCAGTCCACCGTGGCGCATCTCGTGGAGCGCCTCGGCTGCACCGCGAGCGTGGTGCAGGGGCTGGTGAAGCGCGGCGTGGCCGAGGTGGCGCAGGAACCGGTGGACCGCGACCCGTTCCTCACACGCGCCGCGCCGCCTCCGGCGGCGGTCACGTTCAGTGACGCGCAGCGCCGCGCCATCGCGGCGCTGCGCCGCGGCGCGCCCGGCGCGACCTTCCTGCTGCACGGCATCACCGGCAGCGGCAAGACGCTCGTGTACATCGAGTTCCTGCGGCACGTGCTGCACGACCGCGGCCAGAGCGCCATCGTGCTCGTCCCCGAGATCGCGCTGACGCCGCAGACGGTGGACCGCTTCCGCGCCGTCTTCGGCGACCTGGTGGCGGTGCTGCACTCGGGGCTCAGCGACGGCGAGCGCTACGACGCGTGGCGCGCGCTGCAGCGGGGCGACAAGCGCATCGCCATCGGCGCGCGCTCCGCAGTCTTCGCGCCGCTCGCCAACCTCGGCGCCATCGTCGTGGACGAGGAGCACGAGGCCACGTACAAGCAGGGCGAGGCGCCGCGCTATCATGCGCGCGAGGTGGCCATCGTGCGCGCGCGCGAGGCGGGGGCGGTGGTGGTGCTGGGGAGCGCGACACCGAGCCTCGAGAGCTGGGCCAACGCGCAGTCGGGGAAGTACACGCTGCTTTCACTCCCGGCCCGCGTGGGCGGCGGGGCGCTGCCTGGCGTGCGGATCGTGGACCTGCGCACCGAGACGGGGCAGGGGGCGCCGGCGGCAGTGCAGGCGCTGCGGCGCATCCTGAGCGTGCCGCTCGAGGCGGCGCTCCACGACCGACTCGCGCGCGGCGAGCAGAGCCTGTTGCTGCTCAACCGGCGGGGCTTCGCGAACTTCGTCACCTGTCCCGACGGGCATGTGGTGACGTGCCCCAACTGCGCCATCTCGCTCACGTATCATCGCGCCCCCGAGCGGCTCATCTGCCACTACTGCCAGCACGCCGAGCCGCTGGGGACCACATGCCGCGAGTGCGGCGCCGAGCGCATGAACCAGCGCGGCATCGGCACGCAGCAGGTGGAGCGGCTGCTCATCGAGCGCTTCCCCTCGGCGCGCGTGGCGCGCATGGACGTGGACACCACCACGGGCAAATGGGCGCACGCCGAGATACTGGACCGTGTGGGCAGCGGCGAGGTCGACATTTTGCTTGGCACGCAGATGATCGCCAAGGGGCTCGACTTTCCCAACGTGACGCTGGTCGGCGTGATTGACGCGGACATCGGCATCAACCTGCCCGACTTCCGTGCCAGCGAGCGCACATTCCAGTTGCTGAGCCAGGTGGCGGGGCGCGCCGGGCGCGGCCCCAAGGGAGGCGAGGTCTTCATCCAGACGCGCACACCGGGGCATCACGCCGTGGTCTGCGCCATCGAGCACGACTACCTGCGCTTCGTGGGCGAGGAATTGCCGGCGCGCGAGAGCCCGCCGTATCCGCCCACGCTGCGGCTGGCGAACGTGGTCATCAGCGGACTCGATGAGCTCGCGGTGGCGGCGTGCGCCCAGCAGGCGGCGGACTGGCTGGCGCCGCGCATCGAGACGCTGGGCGGGGATGTGACGCTGGTGGGGCCCTCGCCGTGCCCGATTGAGCGGATCAAGGGGCGGTGGCGGTGGCACCTGGTGCTCAAGGCGGTGCAGTCGCGGCCGATGACCCAGCTGATGCGCGCCTTCCTCACCCGTTTTGAACTGCCGGCGGCGCATGACATGCGGGTGACCGTCGACCGGGATCCGGTGGCGCTGCTCTAGGGGCCGCGGGTGGAGGGATGCCCTGCAAGCGGCTAGATTTCCGAGGGTGAACCGCATCCCGACCCTTGCCCTGTTCCGTCCGGCGCCAGCACTGTCCGGCGCGAGCGTGTCCCCCGTTGGAGCTCCCTGAATGGACGACACCCGCGCACGATTCCTGACCGCCATTGCGGGCCGCCTCGGAGCGGATCGCATTGTGGAACTGCACCTGTTCAGCCCGATCAGGCAGGGGGTGGTGGAGACGGGAGTCGCGGTGGTGGCGGCGACGCCATCCGAGGAGGAGACAGGGGCACAGTGGGGTGCAGAGGCACAGGCACAGTGGGGTGCGCAGGAAGAGTGGGGTGCAGGGGAGGCCGATAAGGCCGAATCCACCGCTTCCCCATCCCCCACCATGCCCCTGGACCCCACTGTGCCTGTGCCCGTGCACCCCACCGTGCCCGTGCCCGTGGACCCCACCGTGCCTGTGCCCCCTCCCTCCGCGCGGTTAGTCGTCTTCACTGCCCGCTATCGCCTGACACGGAAGGGGCCGGACCGCGGCAAGTGGCTGTTCGAGTGCGGCGCCATGGCCGACGCGCCGCTGGCCACGGTGGATGCGGTGGCGCGCGGCGTGACCCAGCGGTCGAAGGACCTCACCGAAGCCGAGCGGCTCAGCGGCGACCAGCTGCGCACGCTGCTCCAGGATCCCGCATGGCGAATGCCAGCGTAGACGTCGCCGCGGCCGAGCGCTTTCGGGCGTTCCTGCGCGAACAGCGGCTGCCGGTCACCCATCAACGGCTCGCCATCGCCGACGTCGTGCTGGGCGCGCCGGCGCACCTTTCCGCCGAGGACGTGGCGGCCGTGCTCGCCAGGCAGGGGGAGGCCGTCGGTCTCGCCACGATCTATCGCACGCTCGACCTGCTCGTCTCGTCCGGACTCGCGGAGGAACGCGACTTTGGCGAGGGCTTCAAGCGCTTCGAGGCGAAGCGCGACCTCCCGAACCACTACCACCTGACCTGCACCATCTGCGGCGCCGTCATCGAGTTCTTCGACGACCGCATTCCCGACATCATTCGCCGCACGGCCGCTGCGCGCGGCTTCGTCCCCGCGCGGCACCGGCTGCTCGTGCACGGCACCTGCCGCGCCTGCCGCCGCACACCCTCGGTCCTCGATCGGAGAACGCTGTGAACGAACCGGCCACGCTCGGCCTTGCCATCGCGTTCAGCGCGGGGCTGCTCAGCTTCCTCTCGCCCTGCGTGCTCCCGCTGGTGCCGAGCTATGTCACGTTCATCACCGGGCTCAGTCTCGAGGACGTGCAGCGTTCGCGCCGCATCGCGCTGATCCACGCGCTGCTCTTCATCCTCGGCTTCACGCTGATCTTCCTGGCGCTCGGCGCCAGCGCCACCGTGCTGGGTCGCGTCCTGTTGAGCCAGCGCGTCTGGCTTGCGCGGTTCGGCGGCGCGCTCGTCATCGTCTTCGGCCTCTACCTGCTGGGCGTGCTCAACCTCGGGCTGCTGGCGCGCGACACGCGCGTGCACCTCACCAACAAGCCCGTGGGCTACCTCGGCACCGTGCTGGTGGGCATCGCGTTCGGCGCGGGGTGGTCGCCGTGCATCGGCCCCATCCTCGGCGCAATCCTCACGTACACCGCCAGCGAAGCCGATCTCGGACGCGGGCTTGTGCTGCTGTTCGTCTACTCGATGGGCCTCGCCATTCCCTTCCTGTTCGCCGCCGTGGCGGTGGAACGGTTCCTCGGCTTCTTCCAGAAGATCCGCACACAGATGGTGTGGATCAACCGGCTCGCCGGCGCACTGCTGATCGCGGTCGGCCTGCTGCTGATCTCCGACCAGTTCACGCGCATCGCCAGCTTCATGCAGCAGTACACGCCCGAGTTCATCCGGTCACGCATCTAGCAGGTGAGCGCCGTCGCCGGCTGACCGTCACCGGCTGACTTGCGAACTCCTCCTCGAACGAACATGGTCGTACCCATGGCGGTCCTGCAAACTCCCCCCGAAGGCGACGGTGCGAAGATGCCCACCGCGTTTGCGCCCGCGGAGCGGGCGAGCGCCGAGGAGGTGCAGCGCCAGCACCGCAAGCTCGAGGGATTGCCGTTCGTGCGCGAGTTCCTCGACGCGATGCCGAACATGGCGGTCGTGCTCAACTCCGATCGCCAGATCGTGCTGATGAACCGCGCGTTCCGCGAGTTTCTGGGCGCGGGCGGCCCGGAGGGCGACGCCGTTGAGCAGCGGCGCGAGGTCTTCGAGGCGCTGGTCACTTCGGCCCTGGGCAAGCGTCCCGGCGAGGCGGTGGGGTGCATGCACGCGAAGGAGTCGGACGGCGGATGCGGCACCACGAAATTCTGCCGGCATTGCGGCGCGGCGCGCTCCATCGTGAACAGCCAGAAGTGGAGCGGCCTGGACGTCCAGGAGTGCCACCTGAACGTGGGCAACAGTGACGGACGCCAGACCGCCGTGGACTTCCGCGTCTGGGCACAGCACCTCGACGTGCATGGGGACCCGTTCACGATCTTCTCGCTGATTGACATCAGCCACGAGAAGCGGCGCGAGGCGCTCGAGCGAATCTTCTTTCACGACGTGCTGAACACGGCGAGCGTTGTGCAGGGCCTGTCGGATTTGATGGCGCAGGGCCAGTTGCCGACGGACGGCATCCGCGAGGCCGCGGGGATCATGTCGCAGTCGGCCGAGCAGCTGGTCGAGGAGATCGAAGGGCAACGCGCCCTGAGCGCCGCCGAGTCCGGCGACCTCGAGGTCACGCCGCGCGTGCTGCGTTCGATGGATCTCATTCGACGGGTCCTGAACGTGCTGCGGACGGCGAGCGTGAGCACGGGCAGGGAGCTGCACGTGGAGCGCGCGGCGCAGCCGTTCGAGTTCACGTCGGACCCCGTGCTCCTGCGGCGCGTGCTCGTGAACCTGGTGAAGAACGCGCTCGAGGCGGTGCCGGTGGGCGGGGTCGTGACCGTTGGCGCGAGCCGCGAGCCGGATGCCGTGATCTTCTCGGTGCACAACCCCACGGTGATGCCGGCCGACGTGCAGTTGCAGGTCTTCCGGCGCTCGTTCTCCACCAAGGGGGTGGGGCGCGGACTCGGCACCTACAGCATCCGGCTGCTCGCCCAGCACTACCTGCGCGGCCAGGTCTCGTTCGTCTCGAACGACACCGAGGGAACCGTGTTCACGGTGCGCCTCCCGCGGGTGCTCGTGGTCGGGCTAGAGGCGGGGACGATGGTCTCCGCCTCGATGCTCTCCTCGAGCAACTGCCGGCGCAGCAGCTCCCAGTAGCGTCCGCGCCGCTCCACCAGCTCCTCGTGCGTCCCTTCCTCGGCGACCGTGCCGTCGGCAAGAACGATGATCTGCGTGGCCTCGCGCAGCGCCGTCACGCGGTGTGAGGCGAAAAGCGCGGTGCGCCCGCTCAGTGCCTCGCGGAGGCCGTGCAGGATGGCCGCCTCGGTATGCGTGTCCACCGCCGAGAGCGCGTCATCGAGCACCACCACCGCCGGCTGGCGCGCCAGCGCGCGGGCGATCGTGGCGCGCTGCTTCTGCCCGCCCGACAGGTTGATGCCGCGCTCGCCAAGCATCGTCTGGTCGCCGGCTGGCAATCGGGCGACCGACGCCGACAGCTGCGCCACTTCGGCCGCCCACTTCGCGGTGGCTCCGTCCGCACCGCCGTAGGCAAGGTTGAACGCGATCGTGTCGCCGAAGAGCAGCGCGTCCTGCGGCACGAAGCCGATCTCGGCGCGCAGGGTGTCGAGCGGAAGCTCGCGCACGTCCACGCCGTCGAGCAGGACACATCCCGACTGCGGGTCGAAGAAGCGCGGCAGCAGCTCGAGCAGGGCGCTCTTGCCGGCCCCGGTGGCGCCCACCACGCCCAGCGTGCCGCCGGCGGGGATGGTGAACGACACGTGTCGCAGCACCTCGCGCGGCGGCGCGCCATCCCGCGAGGGATACGCGAATGACACATCGCGAAACTCGACGCGGCGCCCGCCCGTGCGCGGCGGCAGCGGCCGCGGCCGCGCGGGATCCCGCACGGCCGCGGTGGTGTCGAGAATCTCGATAAGCCGCTCCATGGACGCCGCGCCGCGCTGGAAGAGGTTGGTCACCCAGCCCAGCGCGATGAGCGGCCAGGTGAGCGTCGTGAGGTAAATGCCGAACGCAACAAGCGTGCCCACGGTGAGCGTGCCGCGCAGCACCATCGCGCCGCCGACGCCGAGCACGGCCACGGAGCCGAGGCCGGCGAGCAGGGTGAAGGACGGGTGCATCAGCGCGTTGAGGCGCGCCAGCGCGAGGTTGCGGCGCACGTATTCGGCGCTCATCGCCGCAAAGCGATCCGACTCTGCGGGCTCCTGCCGATAGGCGCGCACGATGCGCGCCCCGCTCAGGTTCTCCTGCACGCGCGTGGTGAGGTCGCTGAAGTGCGCCTGCACCGACTCGAACCGTTCGTGGATGGCACGCCCGAGGCGCAGCATCACCACCGGGAGCAGGAGGAGCGGCGCGAGGGCCACGAGAGTGAGCCGGGGGGAGAGCCGGATCATGAAGGCGAGCGCGAACAAACCGCCGGCGATGGTGTTTACCAAGTACATGATCGCGGGACCGGCCGCCATGCGGACGGCCCCGAGGTCGTTGGTCAGGCGCGCCATCACGTCACCGGTGCGGGTCTTGGCGTACCACCCGGCGTCGAGCGTCATGAGGTGCGCGAAGAGCCGGTCGCGCAGGTCGGTCTCAATGCGCCGGCTGATGCCATTGAGTTGCTCGCGCATCTGCCAGCGGAAGTAGGCGGTGGCAAGCGCGACGGTCACCATCAGTCCGGCCAGCCGCCAGACGCGCGAGGCCGGCGCTCCGTCGTGCAGGGCGTCGATGGCGGATCGCAGGAAGAGCGGCTGCAGGCTGTAGAAGGCCGACGAGACGACGACGCAGGCGACGCCCCACGCCATGGCGCCGCGGTAGGGCATCGCGAAGGGGAGGAGGCGCCGCAAGGGGCGAACCACACCGCGCGTCACGGTTGTGCGCCGCCGAGGGCGGTGTGAATATTCAACGGACGGCTTCCCACTCGAAGGCAGGAGGATCTCATGACGAAGTTTATCCGGATCACGGTCGCGCCGCTGGCGATGGTTGCATTGATCGCCGCGTGCGGGAAGTCCGACGAAGCGGCCGCCGACAGCCGGCAGGTGGAACTGGCGCCCGCGGCGGCAGGCCAGCCGCAGCTCGGCGACACGGCGCAGGCGCCTGCGGCGACCGTCGCGGAAGCGCCGAAGCCGGCGTCAGCACCGGCGAAGGCGGCGCCCGCGCCCACGAAGGTGGCCCCCGCGCCTGCGAAGAGCGCTCCACCGGCGGCCGTGCCAGCGCCGACCACCGGCACCATTGCCGCCGGCACGGTGCTGAACGCGTCGAGTGAAAGCCGCGTCTGCACCAACATCGCCAAGGTGGGTGACCGCGTGACCGCCACGCTGGCCGACACGGTGTCCGGCACGAACGGCGTCTCGGTGCCCGCCGGTGCCATCATCACGCTTCGCGTGTCGGAAGCCAAGCGCGGCGAGAACGGCAAGGAAGGCATCCGCCTTGCCTTCGCGCCCGTCGCTGTTTCGTACGACGGCACGGACTACGACATCTCGGGGACCACGACCGTGCCGAATGTCGAGGTGGTGCGTGCGCAGAGCACCGGCGACCAGGCCAAGAAGGTGGCCATCGGCGCAGCGGCTGGCGCCATCGTCGGGCAGGTCCTCGGCAAGAAGACCAAGCCCACCGTGGTGGGTGCCGCGGTCGGCGCCGCGGCCGGCGGCGCGATCGCCGCGGGCTCGGCCGACTGGAACGGCTGTCTGACGCAGGGCGGGCGGGTGGCGATCACGCTCGCCGGGCCGCTGACGGTGAAGCGAGTTCCGTAACTTCGTGGGGGACGGCGGCCGAGCATCCGCGCGAACGCGAACGCCCCCCTCCGAGACGCCGAGTGTCCGCGCCGCCTAGTGCCCGACGGATGCCCCGACGCTGCGCGGCTCGTGCACGCCAATCCACCCGCCCTTCACGCGCATGATCCCGTTGGCGTTGGCCAGGCCACTGGCACGCTGCAGGGCGTGCCCCATCGCACGCAGCGAATCGGCCACCGCGTCGCTGAACATCCCTGTCTCGTAGCGCAACGTGTCGGGGAGCGACTGATGGTGCAGGCGAGGCGCGCGCATCGCGTCGGCCAGCGACATGTTGTACTCGATGACGTTGAGGATCACCCCGGTCGTCGTCGTGATGATGCGCGGGCCGCCCGCCGCGCCCACCACCAGCAGGACCTTGCCGTCGCGGTCGAGCACGATCGTTGGCGCCATGGCGCTCAGCATGCGCTTGCCCGGCGCAATCGCGTTGGCCTCGCCCTGCACGAGCCCGAACATGTTGGGCGACCCGGGCTGCGCGGCGAAGTCGTCCATCTCGTTGTTCATGAAGAAGCCGGCCTTCGGCACCCAGACGCCGGAGCCGAAGCCGCCGTTCAGCGTCGTCGTGGTGGCGACGACGTTGCCCTTGCTGTCCGCCGTCGAGTAATGCGTGGTGTGCTCGGGCTCGCGCGCCACCCTGAACGCCGGCGTCTTCGTCGCCCTGTTTCGGTCAATGCCGGCCGCGAGCTGCTGCGCGTACGCCTTGCTGATCAGCTGCTCGATGGGAACCTTCACGAATGCCGGATCGCCGAGCTTCTCGTTGCGGTCAATGAACGCGCGGCGGAAGGCCTCGGTCAGCAGGTGCGCATAGCCGGCGCTGCCGTAGCGCGGCAGCGGACCAAACGTCTCGAGGATGTTGAGCGACTCGGTCATCGTGATGCCGCCGGACGAGGCGGGCGGCATGGTGAGCAGCGTAAAGCCGCGGTAGGTGCTGCGGATCGGCGTGCGCCACTCGGGCTTGTAGCGCTTGAGATCCTCCATCGTGATGATGCCGCCGCCGCGTACCTGCTCGGCTACCAGCGCCTCGGCCACTTCACCCGTGTAGAAACCCGCCGGCCCCTTGGCGGCGATGATCTCGAGCGTGCGCGCGAGCTCCACCTGCACCAGCCGTGTGCCTGGCTGCAGCGGCTCGCCGCCGGGGTAGAACAGCGCCTTGCCGGCGAACTGCGGCACGGCGCGGTTGCCGCGCAGCGACCGGAAGAGTGCGCTGTCCACGAGGAAGCCCTCCTGCGCCAGCCGGATCGCCGGCGCCATCACGGTCGCGAGCGGCATGGAGCCGTACTTGGCGAGCGCTTCCGCCATGCCTGCCACCGCCCCGGGCACGCCGCTCGCCAGGTGACCAAGGACGCTCTTGTCGGTCAGCTTCCCGGTCGCGGGGTCGACAAACATGTCGCGCGTCGCGGCCAGCGGCGCGATCTCGCGATAGTCAATTGCCGCGTTTCGTCCATCGGCCATGTGGATGTTCATGAAGCCGCCGCCGCCGATGTTGCCGGCGTACGGATAGGTGACGGCGAGTGCGAAGCCCGTGGCGACAGCCGCGTCCACTGCGTTGCCGCCCGCCTTCAGGATCTCGGCGCCGGCGGCGCTGGCCGGTTCGCTGTTGCTCGACACCATCCCGTGCGCGCTAAAGACCGGCGTCGCTTCGGAGAGCGAGACCTGCCCTCCGAGGTACGTGCCAATGTCCACCGTCTGGGGCGCGCCGCCGTGACGGCACGACGCAGCGAGGACAGCGAGAGCGACGAAGGCAAGACGGGCGGCGCGAGAGGACATTCGAGACTCCGATGGTAGACACGGCACGCACGGCCAGTAACTTAGCACGAAGCCTTGCGGCTCACCTGGTGGATTCCTTCCGTCCCGATCATGCTCGATCCCCGCATTACCGAACAGCGCAATCCGCGCACGGCCGGCATTGACCTGGCGTCGTGCGCCGAGATCGTGGCGCTCATCAACGCCGAGGATTCGCTCGTCCCGGCAGCGGTCGCCACGCAGTCGGCGCAGATCGCGCAAGCCGTTGCCATGGCGGAGGAGACGTTCCGCGCCGGCGGCCGGCTCTTCTACCTCGGGGCCGGCACCTCCGGACGACTCGGCGTCCTCGACGCCTCCGAATGCCCGCCCACCTTTGGCGTGGACCCCGAGATGGTGCAGGGGATCATCGCCGGTGGCTTTGCGGCGCTTACGCGCGCGCAGGAAGGGGCCGAGGACCGGCCGCAGGGGGCGCGCGACGACATGCAGAAGGCGGGCGTGCGCGCCGGCGACTTCATCATCGGCATCGCCGCCAGCGGTACCACGCCGTACGTGCGCGCCGCGCTCGACTACGGGCGCGAGATCGGAGCGCGCACGGGGATCGTCGCCTGTTCGCCGCCGCCCGCGGAGACACTGGCCAGCGCCGACGTCGCCATCGTGGTGATCACGGGGCCCGAGGTGGTGACCGGCTCGACGCGCATGAAGGCGGGCACCGCCACCAAGCTCGTGCTCAACACCATCACGACCGGCGCGATGATTCGGCTGGGCAAGACCTACGGCAACATCATGGTGGACCTGCAGTCCACCAACGCCAAGCTCGAGGACCGCAGCGAGCGCATCCTGCGCGTGGTGTGCGGCGTGGACCGCGAACAGGCGCGCGCGCTGCTCGACGCGGCGGGGCGCAGCGTCAAGACGGCCATCGTGATGCAGAAGCTCGGCGTGGACCGCGACGAGGCGCTCCGCCGCCTCGCCGAGCACGGCGGCGTGATTCGCCGCGTCATTCCCGACGCACCGCCGCTGGTGAATCCGTGAGCGCGACGCCGGGGCGCCCGCTCGTCCTCGCGGGGCTGATGTCGGGGACGTCGCACGACGGCATCAGCGCCGCCGTGGTGCGGTTCATTCCTGGTGCGCACGAGGACCGCCCGCTCCCCGAGCTGCTTTCGTTCGTGCAGTTGCCCTACGACGACGCCTTCCGCGCGCGCCTGCTGAGCGCCATCGCGACGCCCACGCACCCGGGCGACTACACGCGCCTCGACTTCGAGCTCGGCGACCGGCTCGGCGCCGCCGCGGTGACGGCGATCGCGGAGAGTGGTCTCGCGCGCGACGAAGTGGATGCCATCGCGTCGCACGGGCACACGGTGTGGCACGATGCACCGCGCGCCACCTGGCAGTTCGGCCAGCCGGCGGCGATCGCCGAGCGCACGGGGCGGCCGGTCATCGCCGATTTCCGCACGCGCGACGTGGCCGCGGGCGGACAGGGGGCGCCGCTGGTGCCCATCGCCGACGCGCTGCTCTTTGCGGGCCCCGACTGGCGCGCGCTGCAGAACATCGGCGGCATCGGTAACGTCACGGTGGTGCCGCCGGGGGGAGGAGTGCAGGGCACGCGTGCGTTCGACACAGGGCCGGGTGTGGGCGTGATTGATGCGGTGGTGCGATCGCTTCGGCCCGACCTGCCGTACGACGTGGATGGCACGCTCGCGCTGCAGGGTTCGGCGATCGGGCGCGTCGTGGACGACGCGCTGACGCATCCGTACTTCAGCGCGCCGCCGCCCAAGAGCACGGGGCGCGAGCTCTTCACGCCGGCCTACGTGGCCGACCTGGTGGCGCGCTGCCGCGCGGCGCAGGCCGATTGCCGCGACGAGGACATCATCGCCACCGCGGTGGAGATCACGGCGCGCAGCATCCGGCTGGCGTTCGAGCGCTTCATTCCCGAGCCGGTGACCGATCTCGTGATCTCGGGCGGCGGCGCGCGCAACTCGGCGCTCGTGCGCCGACTTGGCGTGCTCTTCGAACAGCGCACGGTGCGCCAGTTCGATGATCTCTTCTTCGACGGCGATGCCAAGGAAGCCGTCGCGTTTGCCTTCCTCGGGTGGCTGCATCTGCGCGGGCTTCCTGGCAATGTCCCCGCATGCACGGGGGCGTGTGGCCCGCGCGTGCTCGGCACGCTGACACCCGCCTGAGCGCGCCGATGAGGGAGCTGGGCCAGCACGTCATTGCCGCCATCGGGTGGGACCGCGACCTCGGCTGGACGGGAACGCGCGAGGCCATTGACCAGGCGCTCGCCGTGGGCGTGGGCGGCTTCCTGATTCGCGGCGGGCCGCACTACGAGGTCGCGCAGCTCGCGCGCGCCCTGCACGCGCACTCGCCGGTGCCGCTGCTCGTGGGCGCCGACGTCGAACGCGGGGCGGGGGAGCGCTTCCACGGCGCGGTCTCCCTGCCGCCGGCCGGCGCGCTCGCGTCGCTGGGCGACGCCGATGCGGTGCGCCGGGCGGCGCGCATCACGGCGCGCGATGCCCGCGAGTTGGGCCTCAACTGGGCGCTCGGCCCGGTCTGCGATCTCGACCTCGACAACGGCAATCCGGTTGTCGGCGTGCGCGGCTTCGGCGGCGACGCGACGCGCGTGGGCGAGTTGAGCGCCGAGTGGATTGACGCCTGCCAGTCGGAGAGCGTGCTCGCCTGCGCGAAGCACTTTCCAGGGCACGGGCGCACCACCGTGGATTCACACCTCAGATTGCCGGTGCAGGAGGAGAGTCTCACCCAACTGCTGGCAAGCGACCTCGTGCCGTTCCGCGCGGCGGTGGACAGCGGGGTGGCGAGCATCATGACGGCGCACGTCGCGTTCCAGGCGATAGACGGCGCGGGACTTCCGGCCACGCTGTCGGCGCCCACCATCCGGCTGCTGCGCGACGATCTCGGATTCCAGGGGCTCATCGTCACCGATGCGCTCGGGATGCGCGGTGTGCGCGCGGTGCAGGACGAGAGCGAGGCTGCGGTCGGTGCGCTCGCGGCGGGGTGCGACCTCCTGCTCGCGCCCAACGATCCGGCGCTCGTCGTGCAGGCGATGGCGGCAGCCATCGCCGATGGCCGGCTCGACGGCGCGCGGCTGGCCGCGTCGCGCGCGCGGCGTGACTGGTGGGCGACGTGGGCGCGCTGGCTCCCCGACAGCCGCGGCCCGACGCTCGATGACCGCACGTGGGCCAAGCAGGTAAGCGATCGCGTGCTGCAGGTGGTGCGCGGACGCGTGCCGTGGGTGCCGCCCGCCTGCGAGGTGGTGCTGGTGGACGACGATCCGGCGAGCGCGGCGCCGTCGCGGTGGTACTTCGTGCAGGCGCTGCAGTCGCTTGGTCGCATCGTGAACGTCGTGCCGGGCGCCACGGAACGCGGCGAAGGCGTGCTTGTGATCGCCGTCTTCGCCGACGTCCTCCCCGGCAAGGGGCACATCAGCCTGACGCCGCAATCGCGCCTCACCGTGCGGCTCGCCGTGCAGGCGGCGCGTTCGCTCAAACGCGACACGCTGGTGGTGCTGTTCGGACATCCGCGCCTCGCGGCGGAACTGCCCGACGCGGCGCACCTCCTCTGCGCCTGGGCGGGCGACCGCGGCATGCAGGAGGCGGCGGCTAGGGCGCTCGTCAGCTGACTGTGTGATTCGAGAGACTGCGAACTGCCTTGCCGCGGATCACGCGGATGAAAGAACGGATGAACGCTGATCCTGCTTGGGGTTTCCTCCAGGCCGTCTCCGCGTTCATCCGTCAGTATCCGTGTAATCCGCGGCCAAGCAGTTGAAGTGCGTCCGCGAAGCTCCTACTGCTTCACGACCCCCGCCGCCTCACCCGGCAGTTGCGCAATCAGCCGATCGCTCGGCACGGCGTAGACGATGCGTCCCGCGGCCTCGGTGGGGCCGCCGTACACGACGCCGACCACCAGGCCGCGCTCGTTGAAGACGGGGCTGCCGCTCGAGCCGTGTGCCACGTACGCGTCCACCTGCAGGACATCAGGCACCGACTTGCTCACGATGCCCGCCGTCAACGAGGCGCGCGCGGTGATCGTGTCAATGGACCCGCCCATTCCCGCCGTCTCGTTGCCGAGCGGGTAGCCGACGATGGCAATGGGGGCGCCGGGGCGTACGCCGCCGCTCGGGCTGATCCCCAGGACGGTGGGGAAGGACCCTGGCGCGTCAATCTTCAGAAAGGCGAGGTCGTCGGAGTTCGATACGTGCAGCACCCGCGCGGGCAGCCAGCGGCTGGTGCCGTGGAACTGCACCGCGATGCGCGTCGGATCGGGCTCGCCTGCGTTCTGCACGATGTGCCGGTTGATGACGATGATCCCGTCGCGCGTGACCCCGAAGCCGGTGCCGCCCTCGATCTCTCCCCCGCGTTCCACCACGATGAATGCCACGGCACGCGTATTCTGCTCCGCAATGCGCTCGTAATCCACCTTGCTGACCGCGCCGGCGGCGGTCTGCAGCCGCGACAGCTCCTCGATGCGCTGCTTGACATCGGCACGGTTGCCGCCGGCGCGCAGGACGGAGAGCAGCGAGTCGCGCTCGCGCTGGATGCGTCCCACTTCGTTGGAGAGGCCGTTGGCGCCGGCGCTGCCGCGCAGTTGCGCGATGGCGGCGTTCTGCTCCTGCAGCTCGGCGAGCAGCTTCTCGATCGTCGCCCGATCGGCGGCGGAGTTCTGCTGGGCGATGTACATCAGCCCGAGCCCAATGATCACGACCGCGGCGCCGAACAGATAGAGAATCCGGCGCAGGTTGCCAGTCTGCTGCTCCACCGCTTCGGCTATGCGCGCGGTCGTGTCGCGGCGCGGCCGCGCGGGCTGCGGTTCGGCGGCGGGCGTCGGCGCGGCGGCAGCCGCCTCGTCAATCACGTGGAATTCGAGCGAGGCGCCCTGCGCGCCGCCGAGCGCAATCACGTCGCCCTCGAAGAGCGCGCGTTCGCCCACCAGCGGCTGGCCGTTCACCTTGGTGCCGTTGCTGCTGCCGACGTCGCGAATGGTTGCTGTGTCGCCGACGAGCCGGATCTCCGCATGGCGGCTCGACACATCGAGGTCTTTCTCGGCGTCGAGGCGCAGGTCGTTCATCGGGTGACGCCCGATGGTGATGACCGACTTGGTGAAGGTCTCGCGAGCGCCCGAGCGCGCGCCGCTGGTGATGCGGAGCTCGATGGGCATTGCGGCGTCAGTCGCGCAACAGGTAGATCCAGACCAGCCACAGCCCCACCAGCACCGTCAGGCTGCCGAAGATCACGCGCAGCTGGGCGACGCTCAAGCGACGCGGCGGTATCACGACGGGCGGTGGCGCGATGGGTGTCGTGCTGCGCACGCCGCTCACGGACCCGTTGGCCGCCACGGGCGATGCGGTCTCCTCGGTGGTAAGGAGGGACAACTCCATCAGCGTCGCGTCTTTCAGGGACTGCGCGATCGTCGCGGCGTCCACCGGCATCGTGGCGCGCTGCTCGGCGGGCGAGACGTACGGCTGGTAGCCCACCACGTCGCCGCCGGACGGCGGCTGCAGGCCGCCGCCCTCGAACCGCGCCGCGATCACCGTGATGTTGTCGGGGCCACCGTTCTCGTTGGCGAGGTCAATGAGTGCCTTGCACGTCTCCATCAGGTCGGGCGACGTCTCGGTGACGATGCGCGCGATGTCCACGGTGCGCATCTGCCCCGACATGCCGTCGCTGCAGAGCACGAGCGTATCGCCGCGGCGAATCGGCTGCGAGGTGAGGTCCACCTTCACCTGCGGCTCCGGGCCGAGCGCCTGCAGGATGATGTTGCGGCGCTCGCTGACTTCGGCTTCCTCGGCGGTCAGCTCGCCCGCGTCGATGAGGCGCTGCACAAGCGACTGGTCCTTGGTGACCTGGATCGCCACGCCGTCGCGCACGAGGTAGCCGCGGCTGTCGCCCACCTGGCAGAGGTACAGCTGGTCGCCGAGGATGCCGGCGATCGTCGTCGTGGTGCCCATCCCGCGGTTCTCGGGATGCTCCACGGCGTAGCGGTGGATACGCGCGTTGGCGGCCTCGACGGCCTTGCGCAGCGCCGACGCAAACGTGTCGGGGTCGGTAGACTCGGAGCGGCGCCACCAGACGTCGAGCTCTTCGAGCACCACCTCGGTGGCCATCTGGCTCGCCACTTCGCCCGCCGCGGCGCCGCCCATCCCGTCAGCGACCATGAACAGCGAGCCGCGCACGCCCAGCCGGTGCTCGCGCACTTCCGGCTGCAGCGTGGCGTTCATCGTCGTCAGGTCGGCGACGACGAACGTATCCTCGTTGTGCTCGCGCGTGCGGCCGACGTCCGTGCGTCCGAAGACGTGGACGATGATGTCGCGGGGGGAGATATCGGTCACTGGTCGCAGTTCGCTGTCAACGTTCCCTTCAAGATGGTGCGCGCCTCGCTGTTCGAGAGCTTTCCGTCTGCCCGCCGCAAAATGGGGCAGTACTCGCTGCTGTTGTTCTCGTCGATCCGGTACAGCGCCATGCCGATCGCGAAGTACGCCTTGGCCTGCCGTTCACCCGAGAGGCTCGGGGCGATACCCTGGAGTTCCGAGAGAACCTGCCGCGCCTCTTGCACGTTCATCAGGCCCGAGGCGATGATGGAAACCCAGCGATCCGCGGGATCCGCAGCCGTCGCGGCCCCCGCCGCCGCCGCTGGCTGCACCACTCCCCCCTGCGTACGACTCCCGCCACCCGCCGGATTCACCGGTGTCTTCAACTCAGTGACGCCACCTTGCGGGGTCGCCGGCGCTGCTGACGGAGCCGTCGACTGCGGTTGTCCCGTTGGACTCTGCACCACGGTCGTGCTGTCGGACGCCGGAGGCGTTTCAGTTCCTCTTCCTTTTCCGCCCAAAATAAGGTATCCGCCCCCGCCGAGAACTGCGATCCCGATCACAGCGACGGCGATCATTGTCGTGTTCGATTTCTTGACAGCAACAGGCACGGGCTCCGAAGCAGCGGGCGCGCCCTTCGCGGCCGGAGCGGCCACGGTCTTTCCGCCCTCGCCGGGCGTCGCCGCGCGCGTCTTGGGCACACCCGCCGCCGGCGCGCTCAGCACCTGCGTGCCCGCCTCGGCCGCCTGCGACGCCGGCATGCTCTCGCACGCCGCCCACAACTCGCGCCCGAATTGCGCCGCACTCTGGTACCGCTCGCTGGCGTCGCGCGCGAGCGCCTTGTCCATCACCTGCTGCACGTCGGCGGGCCACGCCACATCGGGCTTCATCTCGGCCAGCGTCTTGGGCTGTTCGATGAGGCGCGCGATCATCGCTTCCTGCGCGGAGTCGCTGGGGAACGGCAGCGTGCCGGTGAGGCAGTTGAAGGCAACGAGCGCCAGCGAGTAGATGTCGCTGCGGCCATCGAGCTTGTCACCCGACAACTGCTCGGGACTCATGTACTCGGGCGTGCCCACCACCATGCCCGTCTTGGTTACCTTCTGCGCGTCGCTGCTGTGCGCCTTGGCGATGCCGAAGTCCACGACCTTGGCCAGATCCGATCCGTCGCGGTTCTTGGCGATCATGATGTTGTCGGGCTTCAGGTCGCGGTGCACGATCCCCGCGTCATGCGCCACCTGCAGCGCGTCGGCGCTCTGGTGGATGATGCTGGCAGCGCGCGCCGGCGGCAGCGCGCCGCTCTTCTCCACGAGCGACGTGAGCGATTGCCCCTCGATGAACTCCATGGCGAGGTAGATGAGCCCGTCGGGCGTCTCGCCGAAATCGTAGATGGCGCAGATGTTCGGGTGATTGAGCCGGCTCGCGTTGGACGCCTCGCGATTGAACCGCGCAATGGCGTCCGCGTCCTGGTTCATCCCGGGGTTCATCACCTTCAGCGCGCTCTTGCGCCCCATCTTCACGTGCTCGGCCAGGTACACCTGCCCCATGCCGCCTTCGCCGAGCTTCTTGAGGATGTGATAGCGGTCAGCCACCACCGTCCCCATGAGATCGGTGCCCGCAGTCGTGCTGCGCAGGGCGGTGCCGTCGCGCGGGCAGAACCGCTCGCTGAGCGGGTACTCCGTCCCGCAGGTCGGGCAGAGCTTCTGTTCGCTCACAAGCTCTCCAGTCGCAGGATCTGGTCGCCCATCAGCACGCGCTGACCCACGCGCACCGCGCGCTCACCGCGCACCGACACGGCCACGCCGTTGCGGCTGCCGGCGTCGAGCAGGACGAAGTCCATGTCCTCGCTGCGAATCTCGGCGTGTGTGCCACTCATCGTCTGGTCGTACGGAAAGACCCAGTCGCCCTTGTCGCGGCCGAGGAAGACGCTGCGTCCGGGGCTCAGGTGCAGCGAGTCGCGCACCGACGCGTCGGCGCGCAACTGCTGCAGCACCGCGATGTCGCCGTGCGGCAGGAACGAGCCAAGCCGGCGCGTCGCGTCGGCCTCGGGGGGATTGGGCCCCGGGTAGCCGAGCCGCCTGAAGCGCAGGATCTGCGACCCGACGAGGATCGAATCGCCGTCGGTGAGCTTCTGCGGCGCGTCAATGAACACCCACGTGCCGTTGCGCGACCCGAGGTCGCGTACGAAGACCAGCCCCTCGCGCACGGCGAACTGCGCGTGCACCGGGCTCATGAAGACGTCGTCGGGAAACTTGAGCTCGCCATCGGCGCGCCCGACGATGCCCTCGCCGGCGCCGAGCGTGAAGCGCTGCGTGACCTCGCCGCTGTCGCCGAGCAGGGCGAGCGTGGGGCCGCTGAGCGTGGCTTGGGCGGAGAAGAGCGCGGTGCCACCGGCCGGAGCGGGCGGCTTGGCCCCGGCGCGCCTGGCGCCGCACCGCGGGCAGAACTGGTCGCCACCGCGCACCGGCTTGCCGCACGCATCGCAGAGGAGCGCCGGCGCCGGCTGGGGGGCCGGCTCGTTGCTGAGACGTCCGCCGCACTGCGGGCAGAAGGGGAGGCCGACATGCACGTTGGCGCCGCAGAACGGACAACCCTTCGTCGTTCCGGACGGCGTCGCCGTCGCCGAGACGCGCGTGGCCGGGATGCCGCCGCCTCCGGGCGTAGACATCCGCAGGCCGCCGGGACTCAGGATGGACGCCACTTCGATGATGCGCGCACCCGAAGCGACGATTGGCTTTCCGCAGTCAATGCAGAAACGCGATTCGCCCTCGTTGTCCCGACCGCAGAAACCGCAACGATTCACGCCGCTCCTCGCCGCATTCCGCCCCGTATTGGGCGTTGGCATATAATAGGTTTGTGAGGGGGGCGGCGGCTAGACACGGTGGAGAGGGCGCGCCGGGTCCACGGCGCGGCAGTTTGGGGTAATATTGCGGGCCATGCGCCAGCGCCTGCCGATTGCTTTCGTGCCCCTCGTCGCCTTCATGGCCGCTTGCGTCGGGTCGCCCGCCGCGCCGGCGCCCGCGCCCGTGCCGGTACGAGCGGAACCGTCGTCCCCCGTTGAGGCGCCAGGACCACTGATCCCTGGCCCTGCGCTGCCCCCAATTCCCAGGGTAACGGGCTCGCTCGTCCCCGACCTCGTGTACCCGCCGGAGGGGCACCTGCTCTCGGTCCGCGAATCCACGTTCGTCTTTGGCAATGTCGGCAACGGTGACGCCACGCTCACCGTCAACGGCGCCCCCGTGACGGTGCACCCGAACGGGTCGTTCATGGCCTTCCTGCCGGTGCCGGCCGACACGGCGTACACGCTGCGCGCCACGCTCCCGACCGGCGAGACGGCCACCGCCGTGCGACGCGTGCGCTTCCCGGTGCGCGGCGCCCCGCGGCGTCCGGCGGCCGTGCTCGACACGGTGGGCTATCCCCGCGCCGTGACGCTCGCCAACGCCAACGAGTACGCCGCCTCCGACACCGACATGGTGACCTTCGCGCGCCCGGTGGCGGGCGGCACGTACAAGTACTTCCTGTTGCCGGGCACCGTGGTGCAGGCCACCGGACGGCTCGGCAACAGCGTGCGCGTCCGGCTCGACAGCCAGCTCGACGCGTGGGTGGATGCCCCGGGTATCGCCGCTGCCTTGTCGGACGCCGCCGTGAACGACACCCTCACCCGCGTCGCCGAAGCCGAGTCGGCCCTGCGGCCGCGCCGCATCAGCGCTGCGCGCATCGCGCTCGGTACGGGCTACACCGACGTTGTCCTCACGATGGAGTCCAGGGCGCCGATTACCGTGGACCAGGGGGGCGACGGCCTGTCGCTCACCGTCTACGGCGCGCGCGCCAATCTCGACTACGTGCGCTTCGACACCAACGATCCCACGGTGCGCCTGGTGCGCTACGAGCAGGTGACCAACGAGCGCGTGCGCTTCGACGTGGACCTGCGGCACCAACCGGTGGGGTACCTCGTGCTTTGGCGAGCCGGCTCGCTGGTGCTGCGTGTGCGGCACGCGCCGGTGGTGGACGCATCAGCACCGCTGCGCGGCCGAGTCATCGCCGTGGACGCCGGGCATCCACCGGGCGGCGCGATGGGGCCCACGCGACTGCGCGAGCCCGAAGCGACACTTCCCATTGCCGAACAGTTGAAGGAACTGCTCGAGGCGCGCGGCGCCCGCGTCATCATGCTGCGCAGCACCGCCGACGCCGTGGCACTCGGCGCGCGCCCCATCCAGGCGCGACGCGAAAACGCCGAGGCGTTGGTGAGTATTCACCTGAACGCCTTTGCCGACGGGGCCAATCCGTTTGCCGCCGCGCGTGGGTCCGGGACATTCTTCTTCCACCCGCAGAGCGAGCCGCTGGCGCGCGCGGTGCAGCAGGGAATGGTGCGCCACATGGGACTGCGCGACGAGGGGATATTCTTCAACAACCTCGCCGTGGCGCGGGCGACGTGGTTTCCGAGCGTGCTGTGTGAGGGGGCATGGATCGTGATGCCTGAGCAGGAAGCAGCGTTGAGAACAACGGAGTTCCAGCGGGCGTATGCTCTCGGGGTCGTTGAGGGGCTCGAAGCGTACTTTCGAAGCCTTCGATAGAGGTCGGCTGACGGTGAGTTCTTCATAAACTGTGAACTGCCTTGCCGCGGATTACACGGATGAGAACGGATGAACGCGAATCCTGCTTGGGGGTTCTCCCAACGCCGTGTCCGCGTTTATCCGCACTCTTCCGTGCAATCCGCGGCAAAGCAGTGGCAGTAGAGTGGGACAGCATGCGACAGAGTGAGACAGCATGAGGCAGTTACTACCGGCAATGCGGGGGACGATGCGCACAGCGAAACGGTGTGATGAGCATGGTATGGTGAGTCAACGAGCGATTGCGTTGACTCGGTTTCTGCGTTCACTGCCGTTCTCCGCCGTCCTCTGCCTTTCTCTGCCGTTCTCTTCGCAAGCCCAGGCCCCCAACGAATCTTGGCGCACGATTCGGACGCCCCATTTTGACGTCCATTTCCCCGCGGCGTTGGAGCCCGTGGCCCGCCGCGGTGCCGGCAGCGCCGAGCGTGCGTACGCCAAGCTCGCGCCGCTGCTGAAGCCGGCGCGCGGGCGCATTGACCTGGTGGTCACCGATCACGCCGACTTCACCAACGGGTATGCGTGGGTGTCACCGTCGCCGCGCATCGTGATCTTTGCGCGGCCGCCGGTGGACGAGCGCACGCTGCGCTTCCGCGAGGACTGGCTCGACCTCGTGGTGCAGCACGAGCTGGTCCACGTCTTCCAGCTCGACCGCACGCGCGGCTGGTGGCGCGTGGCGCAGGCGGTGTTCGGGCGACAGCCGCTGCTCTTCCCCAACGCCTGGGCGCCGTCGTGGCTCATCGAAGGGCTTGCGGTGCACTACGAGTCCAAGCTCGGCGATGGCGGTCGCGCCGAGGGGATGGCGCTGGTGCCCGTGTTGAATGGGCGCGCGGCCGACGACGCGCTCCGCCCGCTGGGCGCGTGGTCCACGTCGTCGCTCGACTATCCGGGCGGCGGCGGGTCGTACGTGTATGGCACGATGCTCGTGGAGGCGATGAGCGCGCGCGGCGGCGACGGGAGCATCGAACGGTTTGTGGAGCGCAGTTCGGGGCGCCTGAACCCGTGGAGCTTCGAGCGCGCCGCACGCAAAGAGTTCGGCACGAGCTTCGCGGCGCAGTGGCGCACCTTCGCCGACTCAGTGACGCGCGCAGTGCGCGGTGGCGCCGGAAGTACCGGCGTCGCCGGAGGCTTCGGTGGCACCGGCGGCTTGGCCGCCACACCGCTGACCACGGCGTCGTGGGTCTCCCGCTACCCTCGCCGCGCCGCCGACGGCAGCGTGCTGTTCGTCGCCGCCAACGGCCGCGATGCGACCGGGCTGTACGAGCTCTCGGCGAGTGACGTGGACGCGTTGTCGGCGACATCTGCGTCGGCTGCGCCGTCCGCGTCCCCCGCAGTTCCCCGCCGCATCGCCCGCCGCAATACGCTCGACGCCAACGTGCGCCTCGCCGACGGTCGCGTGCTCTTCGCGCAGGGCGAGTGGGAAGATCCGTACCGCCTGCGCTCCGACCTCTGGGTGCGCGAGGTGGATGGTCGCGAACACCGGCTCACGCACGGCGCGCGCCTCATCGCCCCCGACGCCCGCGTGCGCGACGGCGCCATCGTCGCCACGCAGGTGGTGGCGGGCTCCACGCGCCTGGTGCGCGTGGGCTGGGATGGTGCGGTGACTCCGCTCACCACCGCCGCACTCGACACCAACTGGAGCGCGCCGCGCTGGTCGCACGACGGCACGCGCATCGCCGCCACGCGCTGGGTGCGCGGCGGTACGATGAGCATCGTCGTCCTCGACTCCGTCGGCCATCACCCACGCGTCCTCGCCTCCGCGCGCGCCACGGTGGACGACCCGTCGTGGACGCTCGACGACTCGGCCGTGCTCTTCATGGCCAACACGTCGGGCGTCGGCGTGATCTGGTCGGCCGACGTCGCGACAGGCGCGCTGCGCGTGGTCGGATCGTCCACAACGTCTTTTGATTCGCCGCTCGCGGTGCGCGGCGGCGTAGTCGCGGTGGAGACACGCGCCGCCGGCGAGCGCCTCACACTGCGCGCGCCGCGCGCCGCGCGCGTCGCGCCGCCGGGCCCCACGGGCGCCGCCGCAGCTCTTCCGTCCATCGCCGACCAGACCGCGCCCGAGCCCCCCGCCGTTGCCGACGGCGCCGTCCAGCCGTACCGCCCACTGCGCCAGCTCGTGCCGCGCTTCTGGATGCCGCTCGTCGAGACCAGCGACGAGAACCGATCGCGCTACGGCGCCTGGATCGGTTCGAGCGACATCACCGGGCGCCACGCCTATGCTCTCTCGGTCGCCCACGAGCCCGATCGCAGCGAGATGACGGGGAGTTTCTCGTATCGCTACGCCGGCTTCGGCCTGCCGCTGCTCGATGCCGCCGCGCGCCAGAGCTGGGATCACTCCGACATCATTGACAGCACCAACGCATTGGCGGGCGTGCTCTCGCGCCGCCGTCGTTTCGTCGGCACGTCGCTCACCTACCTGCGACAGCGCGTGCGCACCGCCACCGTGCTCAGCGCCGGCGCCGAGATGGAGTTCCGCGATTTCGTCACTGACCCGGCGCCGCTCATCAACCGGCTCGGCAGTCCGCTCTTCCTGAAGACGCTCACGTACCCGACCTTCACCGCCATGGCGGCGTGGGCCAACACGCGCGCGCCGATCCTCGCACTCGGCCCTGAAGACGGCGTCGCGCTCGCCGCCACCGGGCGCTGGCGCTGGCGCACCGACGACGCGTCCGCCACGCGTTCCGCCGCCTACGTGGGCACCGCGGCCGCGTACAAGTCGCTCGGCTTCGTTCCCGGCCCGGCACATCACGTGCTCGCCATCCGCGCCGCCGCGGGGACGACCGACGACAAGACCAACAGCGAACTCGAGGCCGGCGGAGAGAGCGGGTCGTCCACGGAAATCGCGCCGGGGGTCGTGATCGGCGACGTGCGGCGCAACTTCCCCGTTCGCGGTTTCACCCCGGGGGCGCAGGTGGGCATTCGCGCGCTCGGTGCCACCGCCGAGTGGCGAGCACCGCTGGCGCTGATGAACTGGGGGCGCGGCTTCGTGCCGTTCTTCGCGCAGCGCGTGAGCGCCACGGTGTTTGGTGACGCCGGCACTGCATGGTGTCCCGCCGGCTCGCGCGCCGGGATCGGCTGCCCGCGCGGCGAGACGCCGCGCGCCTGGATGGCGTCGGTGGGCGGCGAACTCATTCTTGACGCCGCGGTGCTCAACTACGACGCGCCGTATCGCCTGCGGGTCGGCTATGCGCGGCCGGTGCGGGGCAGGGCGTATGCCGACGCCCCGGATGGGAGTGTGTACTTCAGTCTGGGGTTGAGTTTCTAGCGCTACTTCACAGCGCCGCGTCGCGACGCCCGCGATCTCGCTGCCATTCGACGGCAGCCAGCGCGTCCGCGACCAGAGAATCGGGATACCGCATCACCTTGAGCAATTCAATGGCGTTACGCGTGGACGATGCGCCCGGCTGGATGAGATAGTCGAACGTGAGGCCGTTGCCGGCGACCTGTTCGCGGAAGTGATGCATGGCGTACGTGCCCTCGAGCAACTCGAGCAGTTCAAGATCATGCGTGGCCACAATCGCCAGATCGTGGCCCGTGTTCAGGAAGGCGAGGACCGCATAGGCTGCCGCCACCCGTTCTGTCGTGTTTGTCCCACGGAAGATCTCGTCGAGCAGGAACAGGTGCTGTTGCCCGCTCTCCTTGGCTCGCACCAGCGTCAGGACCGATTCGACTTCGGACAGATAGTAGCTCTTCCCGGCGACAAGACTGTCGGCACGCTGAATCGACGTGCGAACCCGCAGCATCGGCCCGCGCCAGGCGCTGGCGCACGCCGTATTGAGCGTTTGCGCCAACACCGCGTTGACGCCCAGCGTGCGCACGAAGGTGGTCTTGCCGGACATGTTCGAGCCCGTGATCAGCACGCTTGCCCCGTCCACGACCAGCGAGTTCTCCACGGCGTCCGCGATCAACGGGTGCGATAGCGTCTCCACATGCAACGCCTTCCGCGCCGGGGTGAATTCCGGCGTGCACCACCGCGGCAGCGTGCGTCGCCACGCGGCGAGAGACTGCGCAACGTCAACGTAACCGAGGGCCACAAACATCCCGCGCGCAGCCTCGCGGGAGTTCCGGATCGTCTCTGTGGCAAAGACAAAGGCGTTGACGTCCAGTAAGAAAAGGAGGTTGGTGTACTCGTAGAGGGAGGACGCGATCTCATTCGCCTGTTCGGGTTCGAACATGAGCCACCGCGTGGCCAGGCGCAGTGAGCCGAAGCTCCGGGCTCCCTCGCGGAGCACACGGCATTCGTCGGCGAGGTCGGCAATGGATAGCGTGCCCAGCGCACGACTGGCGCTGAGGAATGCCGGGAGTTCATGGAGCGCCGGGATGAAGCGCTTCACGCGCGGCTTGTAGAAGACCTGGACGCCGACGTTCACGACGCAGATGCCAAGCCAGACGAGAGCCGCGCGGGGCCAGACGGCGACCAGGGCGAGACAGGTAAGCGCTGCAGCAGTGAGGCAGGGAAACAGCCACCAGAAGCGCGGACGGCACGGGAGCTCGCCGAACAGCAGGTCGTGCAGACGAGCGGCGCGTGGGTCACTGAGTGCGCCAAGCGCGCTGCGCGCCTGAGTGGCCGCGGCATCGTCGGCGGCAAGGCTCCGCGCGGCGCGGTCGAGCCGGGTCAAAGAGTCAGCAGAAAAGCGGGGGCCGCGAAGACAATGGTAGAGGTACTGTCGGCCCGGCTCGCTGGCCGTGCAGTCGAGCGAGAGGAATACCTCGTCGAGATCCAGGTCGCGCCAGGTGCGATCGTCGATCGGCTCCGAACCATCTTCGTCCGGGAACCGGCGGTGGTACGCGGCGATGAGATCCATGTCGACATATCGCGAGCTCCGAAGCGCGCGGAGGCCGCGCACGACCTGCAGCGCGTCCTTTGAACGCGAGAAGAACCGCGGCAACAGCAGCAGGAGCGCGCCGAGAACAAGGACGCCGATTGCGAGAATAGCTGGATGCGCCATGGATGATTCTACCGTTCCTACTGCGATCTTGCTCGTGCGGACGCCCCCGAAGCATCAGGCCCTCCGACAACTGGCTGGCGTTTGTCCAACACGCGTGCATCATTATCCTTTCTCGCCAGCTTGTGAGATGAGTCCTGGACATGCCCTACATCCATCCCACCGCCGTCATCATCGGCAACGTCACCCTGGGTCGCGACGCGTCTGTCTGGCCCACGGCCGTGCTGCGCGGCGACATTGGCGCCATCGTGATCGGTGACGAGACAAATGTGCAGGACGGCGTCGTCGTGCACGTGGATGCCGGCCGTCCGGTACGCGTCGGGAATCGCGTGACCATCGGTCACCGTGCCGTCATCCACGGCTGCACCATCGAGGACGACTGCCTCATTGGCATCGGCGCCATCGTGTTGAACGGCGCGATCATCGGCACCGGTTCGGTGATTGGCGCCGGGGCGGTGGTGCCCGAGGGAATGAAGGTCCCGCCGGGTTCGCTGGTGCTTGGCGTGCCGGGCAAGGTGGTGCGCAAGGTGGACGCCGAACTGAGCGCGAAAATCGAGCACGGCGCCAGGACGTACGTGGAGCGGGGCAGGGCCGCCGCCACCGCGTCGTCCTGACTTTCCGCCGCCTCGTGGACTTAACTCGTATCAGCGCGCTTCGTCCAAGAGTCATGCGCCCACTCCTGCTGTTCACGATAGTCGCCGTCGCCGCCTGCGACTCGAGTTCGCCCACCGGCGCGACGCCGCAAACGCCCATCGTGCGGGAACGCATCGACGTGCGCTACGCGAACACGTCCAACGCCCAGCGACTTGATCTCTATTTGCCCGCCACCGGCGACGGGCCGTTCCCGCTTGTCGTCTGGATTCACGGCGGCGCGTTCGTGGGCGGCAGCAAGTCGCTCGCCGCCTGACGATGGAGTCCGACGCGGTGGCGCAGGGGTGCCCCAGGTTCGGGGGCGTCGGGCACGATGACGCACGCTCGCCCGAGGGGCTCTGGCTCGGCGGCAAGCCGTCGTCCATTCCCGCCGTCGCCATGCAGGCGAGCCCGGTGACGTGGGTGAGCGCCGACGATCCGCCGTTCATCATCCAGCACGGCGGGCCGAGCTTTGGTGCGGCGGGCAACCTGGACGCGATTGCGGCGTTCTTTGATCGGTGGCTGCGATAACCGCACGCTCATGTCCGTGCGATCGTGCTGCTGTCAACGAGCGGTTACAACGGAAGCACTTCAGCTGCTTTGCCGCGGATTACACGGATGCTGGCGGATGAACGCGAATACGGCCTTGGGAAACCCCCAAGCAGGATCCGCGTTTCTCCCGTTCTTATCCGTGAAATCCGCGGCAAGGCAGTTCGCGGTTTTCCGAAGTACCACCCCGAGAATGACACCGCTCGCCCCGCGCCTCGTACCCGTGCCGCTCGTGGAACCGGCGTCGCGGCACGTTGGCCTGCAGCACGTCGCAGTGCACCGCGAGGCGCCGTCGCGCGCGCATTCCTCGGCGACCTGTTCCAAGCACCAGCGTCCGATGCCGCGCCCCTCGCGACGTAACCTCCGGCCCCATCGTTCGTCGGTAATACAGCCTGTGCTTGCAGGCAAGATCTGGCGTTCGGCTCCAACGACTGGTACTATGAGCCCCCGCCTCGTGAACGCACTGCTTTCGGTCCGCATCGCGACGCGGTGAGCTGTAGGTATCAAACGATACTGTAAGAAGTTAGGACACTGGATGCATATGCGAGCTTCGGTGTCTTTCTGATGTCGTTTCAACTCCGTTCTGGTGTCGCTGTGGGAAAGAGCGCTTATCCACACGCCCTTTTCATGAAAGTGACTCTGGTTCGCAAAGTTGTGATTTGACAAATAGTTATCCGCTTCTTGCGCGGACTCACGATTAGCCTAGCTTGGCGCCCCTGCGCGTTGATGTCGTCGAAAATGCTGAACGAAGCCCCCCAAATCTGTAACTGCTTTCATAACTGCGGAGAAGTCGAAATGCCCCTGCCCGTGAACCCGCCCAGCTCCCCCGATTCGCTGTCTGCCAACGCGCGGACCGTCCTCGAGAAGCGCTATCTCGTCAAGGACAAGAGCGGCAAGCCGGTGGAGACACCAGAAGACATGTTCTGGCGGGTGGCGACCGTGGTAGCCGAGGCGGATCGACGCTACGGCGCCTCGGATCAGGAGGTGTACGGCACCGCGGTGCAGTTCTATGAATTGATGACCCAGCGCCGGTTCGAGCCCAACTCGCCGACGCTGATGAACGCCGGCCGCCCCCTGGGGCAGCTCTCGGCCTGCTTCGTGCTCCCGGTGGCCGATGCGCTCAGCAACGGGCACGACGGCATCTACGACACGCTGACGTCCATGGCGCTCATCCACCAGAGCGGTGGCGGCACGGGCTTCTCGTTCTCGCGCCTGCGCCCCAGTGGCTCGATGGTGCGCAGCACCACGGGCGTGGCCAGCGGCCCGGTGAGTTTCATGAAGCTGTACGACGCCTCCACCGAGGCGGTGAAGCAGGGCGGCACGCGCCGCGGCGCCAACATGGGCATCCTGCGCGTGGATCACCCCGACATCCTCGAGTTCATCTCCTGCAAGGAAGACCTGACGCAGGTGGTGAACTTCAACATCTCCGTGGGCATCACGCGCAAGTTCATGGACGCGCTCAAGGCCGACGGCGAGTACGAGCTGGTGCACCCGTCCACACAGCAGGTGGTGGGGTCGCTCAAGGCCAAGGATATCTGGGACAAGATGATCGCGGGCGCGTGGCGCACCGGCGAGCCCGGCGTCTTCTTCATTGACGAAGCCAACAAGTACAACCCGGTGCCGCACCTCGGCGCCTACGAGGCCACCAACCCGTGCGTGACGGGCGACACGCTCGTGTCTACCGCCGGCGGGCTGATTCCCATTGCCGATCTGGCTGGGCGCGACGACGGCGTGTCGGTGGTGCTCGATGGCCGTTTCGGTTCGGGTGAGTGGGGCCCCGCGGGCACGCCGTTCCGCACCGGCGTGAAGCCTGTCTACCGCGTGACGACGCGTGAAGGGTACGAAGTGCGGGTGACGGGCGATCACCGGCTGATGACGTCGCGCGGCTGGGTGGAAGCGCGGGACCTTCGTGACGGCGACCTGCTGCACCTGCAGAATCGCAAGGGTGGGTTTGGCACCGAGGGCACGGCCGGCGAGGGGCGTGTGGTGGGGTGGCTCATCGCCGATGGGCACATCACCGGCGAGTCGGGAAATGGCGCCGTACTTGGCTTCTGGGGCGACGACCGCGAGATGGCGCCTGATTTCGCGAACGACGTAAACGCCTTCCTGTCGCAGGATACAGCCGCGTCCGGCCGGCGCCCCGTGGGCGTCGTTGACGTTGCGTCGCGCCAACTGGCGACGGTGAGTTCGACGCGCCTGCGTGAGCAGGTGGCCGCGCGCTTTGGCATGACCGCCGCGTCCAAGTTGAGCGGAGTGCCGCTCGCGGTGCTCTCCGCGTCGGAGCAATTGCAGATCGGTTTCCTGCAGGCCCTCTTTACGGCCGACGGCCATGTGACCGGGAATGCCGACAAGGGCGTGTCGGTGCGCCTCACCTCCGTGTCGCTGCCGCTGCTGCGCGACGTGCAGCGGATGCTGCTCAACTTCGGCATCGCCTCGAAGCTGTACGCCGATCGTCATCCGGCGCGTCAGGTGGAGTTCAATGGACGCGCGTACGACTGCCAGGCCGATCACGATCTCGTGATCGGTCGTGACAACGTGGTCCGGTTTGAGCGGGAAATCGGCTTCCTGGGTGCCACCAAGCAGAACGCCCTGCGCTCACGGCTTGGGGCGTACGGCGCACGTGGGCCGTACCGCGAGCGCTACACCGCACGGTTCCTGGCGCTCGAGTCGGTGGGCGAGGAGCCCGTCTTTGACCTCACCGAACCGCTGACCCACTCATTCGTGGCGAACGGTCTCGTGGTGCACAACTGCGGCGAGCAGCCCCTGCTTGCGTACGACGTCTGCAACCTCGGCTCGGTGAACATCGGCATCTACGCCCACAACGGCTCGATGGACTGGGATGCGTTGCGCGCCGACATCCGGCTGAGCACGCACTTCCTCGACAACATCATTGACGTCAACAAGTACCCGCTCCCCGAGATTGACGCGCTGAGCAAGAAGATCCGGCGCATCGGCTTGGGCGTGATGGGCTTCGCCGACGCGCTCATCAAGCTCGGCATCCGCTACGACTCGCCCGAGGGCGTCGAGTTCGGCCGCCGAGTGATGGAGTTCCTCGACGTCGAGGGCAAGGCGCAGAGCGAACTGATGGCCAAGCAGCGCGGCGCCTTCCCCGAGTGGGCGCAGAGCATCTGGGGCCCCGACGCCACCTGCGCGCGCGACGAGGCAGGGAACCGCATCCGCCCCATGCGGCTGCTCCGCAACTGCAACGTGACGACGGTGGCGCCCACGGGAACCATCTCGATCATCGCCGGCTGCTCGTCGGGCCTCGAGCCCCTGTTTGCCGTGGCGTTCATGCGCAACCAGGCCGGCGTGATGATGCCCGACGTGAACGAGGACTTCGTGGCGATGGCCAAGGCCGGCGGCTGGTACAGCGACGAGCTGATGGAGCGCATCGCGAAGACCGGCACCATCAACCATCCCGAAGTGCCCGCGAAGGTCAAGGAGATCTTCCGCACGGCCAATGAGATCCCGGCCGAGTGGCACATCAGGATGCAGGCCGCGTTCCAGCAGCATTGCGACTCGGCCATCAGCAAGACGACGAACTTCGCACACACCGCGACGCAGGACGACGTCCGCACCATCTATGAGCTCGCGTACGAGCTCAACTGCAAGGGTGTGACGGTGTATCGCGACGGGTCGCGCGATGGGCAGGTGCTTAGTACTGGCGCGACGGTTGATGCGGCGGAGAAGCGGAAGGCAGACGGCAGAGGGCAGACGGCAGATGCGGGCGAGCTGCTCGAGCTCAAGGAGCACATCTCGGAAGTCGAGATGGAGAACGAGCGGCTCAAGAAGCTGCTGTTTGAGAGCGAGGCGGAAAACCTCAACCGGCGCATGAAGCGGTCGCGTCCCGGGAGCCTGCGCGGCACGACGATCCGCAAGGAGACGCCGCTGGGCGTGATGTTCGTGAACATCACGGAAGACGAGAAGGGGCAGCCGTTTGAGGTGTTCATCAACCTCGGCAAGGCCGGCGGCAGCGCGATGGCGGACGCCGAGGCGCTGGGGCGGATGCTGAGCCTGGCGCTGCGGAGCGGGATCCCGATGATGGAGATCCACAAGCAGCTGCGCGGCATATCGAGCGACCGTGCGGTGGGCCTCGGCCCCAACAAGGTGCTGAGCATGCCCGACGCCGTGGGTCAGGCGCTGTACGAGTGGTGGCAGGACAAGCAGGGAGTGCAGCAGGACCTGCTGACCACGCACGTGCAGCAGCAGACAACGCCCGCCTCCGCTCAGGTGCCCGTGCCGGTGATGGTGCACGCGACCAGCGCGCAGCCGCAGATGGAGCGGAACATGCGGGACACGGGGGAGTTTATTGGGTCGTGCCCGGATTGTGGGTCGCAGCTGGAGTATGCGGAGGGGTGTGTGAAGTGTCATACTTGTGGGTTTTCGGAGTGCGGGTGATGTGGAGTAACAACCGTGCTCTTGCGGACTGGAGCGCCCCTCTCGACTTTTCGTCGGGAGGGGCGCTCTGAATTCGGCATGTTTGGCGCCCTCTGCAGTCCGGCCGGATCGCCGTGTCGCGGTCTTCCTCGCACAAACAGGCGAAAGCGTCCTCGCATCAGATGGAATAGTCACCGAGTGAAACAACAAGTGGAGTGCAGGCGATATGCGCACCGAGCCGATTCGAACCGACCTGCCTGCACACGAGACGGTCCAGGAGAGCATGCCGAAACATCAGGCCACGGCTTTTGACTGCTTCGCTGGCTGCGGCGGCATGACAGAAGGTTTCAAGCAAGCAGGATACAATGTGATTGGTGCTGTCGAAATCGATGCACGCGCCGCGGACGTTTACACGCTCAATCATCCCTCCGTGCAAGTATGGAGAGAGGACATCTCACAGGTCACGGCCGAGTCGATTCTCCATGCACTGAATCTGGCGAAGGGAGAGCTTGATCTGCTTGGTGGATGTCCGCCGTGCCAAGGTTTCTCTCGGCTACGTACGAAGAACGGCAGGCGAAGGGTACGGGATGAACGAAACGATCTGATCTTCGAGTTCCAGCGCCTAGTGCTTGAGCTGTGGCCGAGGCATGTCATGCTGGAGAACGTTCCGCGCTTGATCAGCGACAGGCGCCATAGGCTCTTCACTCAAGCGCTGAAGAACGCGGGTTACGTCATCAAGGCACGCGTGCTGAACGTTGCGCAGTACGGCGTTCCTCAGCGCCGCAGGCGAGCGGTGGTGATCGCCAGTCGCGTGAGTGAGCCCCGGTTGGCAGACGAAGTCTGTCGGCTTGTCACAGTGCGCGAGGCTATTGGACTATTGGGACCCGCCGGTCGCAGCGGCGATGCGTTGCATGATCTGCCAGAGCACCGTTCGGTGCGAGTTCGCGAGAGGATCCGAAATATACCCAAAGACGGCGGAGGGCGCTCGTCACTGCCAGCGCATCTCACGCTCAAGTGTCACGGCGAATCTGACGGATTCGGAGATGTATACGGTCGAATGGCGTGGGACGAGGTTGCTCCCACGATCACGACGGGGTGCTTCAACCCATCAAAGGGTCGTTTCTTGCATCCGAGCGAGAATCGGGCAATTACCCTTCGCGAGGCCGCACTTCTTCAGTCGTTTCCTCTTACCTACAAGTTCCCTGCCAATATCGGCAAGGTGAAGCTGGCGGAAATGATCGGCAACGCACTTCCTCCTGCATTCATTCGCGCACATTCGCTAGCTCTGAGAGAACGGCGGCGACATGGCTGAGTCTCCATTCTTGATGAAGTTTGACCCACGCACGATTAAGCATCTCGGCGTGCGCATGTACTCCACACTGCCTCCCGCAATCGCCGAGATTGTGGCGAACGCCTACGACGCAGACGCATCGCTTGTGACCATCACTCTTGAGGAGGAGAATGGTGCACCCACGGGAATCGTTGTCGTCGACAACGGCGATGGCCTGACGCGGGATGAAATCAACGACAAGTTTCTGGTGATCGGTAGAAACAGACGCTCCGGCGACGGAGACGGAGTTTCGCCAAAGTTTGGCCGAAAGCGAATAGGCAAGAAGGGGCTCGGCAAGCTCGCACTCTTCGGGCTTGCGGCGACAATTACCATTGACACTTGTCGCGATAAGAAGCGCAATGTGCTCGTGCTTGACTGGAATGAGCTCAATGATGCGAAGGGCGAGTACAGGCCTAGGGCGATGGAAGTTGATGCGCCGACTGATGAGGAGAATGGCACGAAGGTATCGTTGGCGGGACTAAAGCGAACGTCACCTTTCGATGCTGGGGGACTCGCCGATAGCCTTTCGCGCCTCTTCATTTTCGAGAAGTCTTTCGGCGTTCTGATCGAGGCGTCAAATGGCGACCGCATCGCGCTCGACAATAAGCGGCGATTTCGTACCCTGGATGCCGAATTTACTTGGGATGTGAGCGATTCCATGTTCATTCCAAAGGAGTCGCCCTACTTCGGCAAGATCACGGGTTCGCTTATCACGGCACGGACGCCACTCACGCCCGCCTCCGGCCTTCGAGGCATAGCGCTCTTTGCGCGCACGAAGCTGGTGAATGCGCCCGAGTTCTTTTCCGCTAGCGCATCAAGTCATTTCTATCAGTATTTGACTGGCTGGATCAGCGTCGATTTTGTGGATGACTTGGCCGAGGATGTGATATCGACCAACCGACAATCACTCGATTGGGATAATCCAGAAATGGTTGAGCTGAGGACCTTTCTGGCTGGAATCGTGTCGCAGGTGAACGTCGAGTGGAGAAAGAAACGCAAGGAGAAGAAGGGGGAAGAGTTTAAGGCGGCCACGGGCATAGATACGCATGCATGGCTTAGTACAATGCCGGCGGACGTTCGGGCGAGTGCGGGGAGCATAATTGAGAGCCTTGGAGGTGAGGACGCGTTAACGAAGTTCACTCCGATAGTTAAGGCTCTTCACGAGCTGATACCTGAGTATCCTCAGCTTCACTGGCGACATCTGCACGCTAGTGTGAAGGACCGCGTGAAGCAGTATTACGAGAAGGCGCAATACGGGCACGCCGCGAGTGAGGGCTCGAAGATCTTCTGCGAACTCATTCGCGGGTTGACCGGTCTCAAGGACGACGGACGACCCCTCGTCGATGGCGTATTTGGGAGGCCCCCGTTTGTGCAACTGCCCCACCTACAATTGAACGATCTTAAGACCGATTCAGAGAGGAATATCCAGGAGGGCCAGGCACATTTGTCGCGCGGGCTAATCACTGGCTTTCGCAATCCCATCGCGCACGGCCCGATGGACTCGATGGTGCCCACAGTATTCTCGGAACTTGACTGCCTGAATGTCTTAAGCCTTGTGTCATATCTGGTCACGCGACTCGATAATGCGACGGTGAATGCGCAAACTCCCACCGCGGGAGCCGCGACGAGCTGAAGATGGTGTCATGGGCGCGGATCGTGGCGAGTTCGATCCATCTGATGCAGTAGCCGCAAAGAGTTGGAGTTGGACCGACGGCGCAGACGTGGAAGTGGGCATCGCGATACGCGAGCTGCGTTGCCGTGGAACGAGCTTCGAGGGTCGCGACCGGGTCTCTTTGCGACGCCCGATCTCGACTCGGCTGGTGATAACTCGGAGAAAGGAGCACCGATGAGTTCCGTAAGCATCAGGAGACTTGCGGCTGCTGAGTCGCCTACGGTAGCCGCTCTTGTTGCGGCAACAGTCAGGCCGCTGCCGTACTACAATGAGCGGGCGAAGTCAGAGGAGCTAGCCAAGTACGGCTCCGTCGAATTGACAGCGCTTTGTGCCTCCGATGCCGATTCAGTGCTCGTGGCGTGGGAGGGACAGAAGCCGATCGGTTTCTGTATCAGTAAGTACGATGACGGCCTTGTGTGGCTCTGCTGGTTTGGGGTTCACGAAGAACATCGCGGTAGGCATATCGGCAACGCGCTCCTTGTGGCCCTGCAGCAGACTCTCGCATTGCGCCGTGCGCACAAGATCTGGTGTGACACGCGAACAGACAACATTAGATCGCAGAAGGTCCTCACGCAATTCGGATTCACAAGAATCGCGGAACTCAAGAACCATTGGTACGGACAGGATTTCTATCTGTGGGAATGTTCTCCGAGATAGTACGGCGCGTCAGGGCCCGAGGGTGGCGTCTAATCGTTCTCTGGGGCGCGTCCTTCGTGGTCCTTATCGGCGTCGTCGCTGCCGTGATCGACCTCATGCCAGGGATCGCAATCACGGCACGGTTGTCCGTGATCACGATGGGCACCAGCGTCGTAATTGCTGGATGCGTCGCGTGGATGCGAGAGCGTCCGCGTGCGATGCCGATCGCGGAGTTGCTGGCTGAGGAGCAACTTGGTGGATCACAGGTGCTCATCAGTTGCACGGCAGATCACAAACATGTGTTGGAAGTCAACAGCTTGGCTGCGTGCGTCTATCCGGAAGTCAAGCCACTGTCGCCTGACCTCTATGAGCAGTGGCTTAGCGTAAACCCGAATCTTCTTGTCTGTCTCTTCGACCGCACGCGAAAGATTGCTGGCTATTTCGATGTCTTTCCCCTGAAGACGAGTTTCATGGATATGCTCGTCGAGGGACGTTGCGGTGAGCACGATATTCGGCGCGAGCACATTCTCGGTGCCCTGCCCGCGCGACGAGCGCGACGTCTGTACTTGGCAGGCATCGCCGTGTCGGATTCGTGTTCTGGAGCGGGACCGCTGCACGCATATCGACTGATCTGGGCGATGCAGGACTACCTTCAGCACTACTATGCTCCTCTAGAGGGTAAGCTGCTCTATGCCGAGGCGGCGTCATCGGAAGGCGAGGCGTTGCTCCAGAAGTTCGGCTTCTTGCGGCACTCCGCGCAGCTCGATCGCCGTGATCCGTTCCCCCTTTACGTGTGCGCGATGGAACAGGTCATCGCTAACGCGCGAGCGTTGATACCGGAGTGGAATCGAGAGCGAGTTGTACTGGGCTGGCGACAGGAGAGGAGCGGTACGAGACCCAACCGCGTTGCCTGAAGCGCGGCTTTTGCTGATTGAGGGGTGGTTGTGTTAAGCGAGAGGTGCACCGCGCGTATCGTGTGACGCGGTAAGACTACTGGAGCGCGCAGACGGGCGGAAGCACCATGAAGCGCACGACTTGACGTACCGCCTAGCATGACATAAAGTCATGCAAATGTCCCCACGAACAAAACCCAAAACTGATGGCTCGATTTCCCTGCGAAAGGCCCGCGCCTCCCTCGGCCTGACCCAATCGGAGCTGGCTGAACGCGCCGGTTACTCGGTGCGTCAAGTCGCTCGATGGGAGTCGGGCGAAGTTCGCGTCCGAGAGGCGGTGCTCCAGTACATGCTGACGCTTCAGCCGCCGTCGCCGAATCCAGCGGACTGCTCCTTCACGTTCATCGACCTCTTCGCCGGCATCGGCGGCTTCCGAAAGGGCTTCGAGCGCGCTGGCGGCCGTTGTGTATTCACGTCCGAGTGGGACAAGTTTGCGCAGTCGACCTACAAGGCCAACTTCGGCGATCACGGGCTGTACGGCGACATCACGAAGGTGGACGCGGCCAAGATTCCTGACCACGACATCCTGCTCGCCGGCTTTCCGTGCCAGCCATTCAGCATCGCTGGCGTGTCCAAGAAGAACGCCCTCGGCCGCAAGCATGGCTTTGAATGCGAAACGCAGGGCACGTTGTTCTTCGATCTCGAGCGCATCATCGACGAAAAGCGCCCGAAGGCGTTCGTGCTGGAGAACGTCAAGAATCTCGCGTCGCACGACAAAGGGCGGACCTTCGGGGTCATTCGTCGCACGCTGACGGAGAAGCTCGGCTACAAGGTGAGCGTCAAAGTCGTCGACGCGCGATCGTTCGTCCCTCAGCACCGCGAGCGCGTCTTCATCGTCGGCATTCGCCCCGACATGGGCGTCCAGTTCGACTGGACGACTGTGGACATTCCGGATCCCGCCTTTGGTCCGCGTTTGTCCTCGATCCTCCACCCGGAGGACGGCTCCGAGGAGATCGAGCCCCGTTTCCTGGATGCAAAGGGCCGCGTGCTTCCGAAGTACGTCTTGACCGACCACCTGTGGGGTTACCTGCAGGGATACGCGGCCAAGCATCAGGCGGCGGGCAACGGTTTCGGCTTCGGACTCGTGACGCCGAAGGATGTCGCCCGTACGCTGTCGGCGAGGTACTACAAGGACGGATCTGAGATCCTCGTACGGCGCAAGGGCGGGAATCCTCGGCGGCTCACGCCGCGTGAATGCGCGCGACTCATGGGCTTCGACCGTCCAGGTTCAGAGCCGTTCCGGATCGTCGTGTCGGATACACAGGCGTACAAGCAGTTCGGCAACTCCGTGGCGGTGCCGGTGGTCGAGGCGATTGCGAAGGCACTGGCTCCGATCGTCGCGGCGGTTGCAACCTCACGGAAGCGCGCCAAGGGCGCGGCCTGAGGGCGCATGACCGACGTCGTCGATCGCGCGACGCGCAGTCGCATGATGTCGGCGATTCGCGGCGCGAACACGCAGCCGGAGCGAGCCGTCAGGTCGGGCCTTCATCGCGCTGGCTTGCGGTTTCGACTCAACTTGCGCACCCTCCCTGGCACACCTGACATCGTCCTGCCGCGCTGGCGATCTGTCGTATTCGTGCACGGTTGCTTCTGGCACCGACACACCGGATGTCGGTTCAGCACGATGCCGTCCACGAACACCGCGTTCTGGCGGAGTAAGTTCCGGACAAACGTCGCGCGCGACAAGCGAAACGCGATTGATCTGCGACGGGAGGGATGGACCGTGCACACGCTGTGGGCGTGCGAGATCACACCGGCGCGAATCGAGCGACTCGCTCGTCTGATCAGGAGTCACAAGCGATGACCCGGCCCGTCGACGATTTGGAACAATGGCTTTCGCGCGTGTCGGCACCTGGCTGGCACTGGTATGCCAAGTACATCGCCGCCAACGATACGTATGCGAAACCGAACGTTCACCAAGGCGGTCCATACCTTGGCAAGGAACTCCTGCGGGCAGCGTTCCCCACGCTCACTGAACGTGCGGAGCACGACAAGAACCCCGACTTGCATCTAACGGCGAACGTAGCCTCGCATCGCCTCACGCAGGACGTGCGGCTCATCTGGTACAACAGCCGGCGTGTGGAGAAGCGTGGTAACGGGCGCGACGAGGCACGGTTGACGAACTGGGGAGGAAAGGAACACCCCTTGGTAGCAGAGGACGCGACGGGCAGCTTGGTCATGTTCGCCTTCCAGCAGCCGGGATCTGGTAAGGACGCCGACGGTGTCGAGGTGTGGATCACAAGGAGCGTCGAAGAAGAAGATCTCATCCTGTCTGCCCTTGGGCTTGTCGAGCCGGGCAAAGGGGTGTGCTTCACTCCCAGCGCGGGGCTGATTGGCACGCTGACGCGACCGCGCCACAGTCCGTGTGCGCTGCGGGCACACGAATTGCTACCCGAGTGGCGCGATGAATTGCCGTCCGGCGAGGCAATCGTGGACATGGTGCTGGCCAGACTCCAGGGCCGTCGGCACCTCGGCGCTGATGATCGGCTGCTCACACGGCGCGCGTGCGAGTACGAGCTCTTTCAAAGCATCGAGAGCCACGTCGTGTTACCGCGCGTGAAGGAGGGCTTTGCGAATGTCGAGGAGTTCGTGAGATTCGCGAATTCTGTCACCAACCGCAGAAAGTCACGCGCTGGCAAGTCACTCGAGCTGCACGCTCGCGCGATCTTCAATGAGGAGGCCGTCCCGCACACATGGACGCCTCAGACGGAGGAACGGCGCACCCCGGATTTCATCTTCCCGTCCATCGAACTCTACCACGACAAGAAATGGCCGGCGAACAAGCTGCGCATGCTCGGAGCGAAGACGACTTGCAAGGATCGATGGCGACAGATTCTCAATGAAGCGAAGCGTGTAGAGGAGAAACACCTGCTGACGCTCCAGGAAGGCGTGTCCGTTCCGCAGTTCAAGGAGATGCGCGAGGAGGGCGTGCAGCTCGTGGTGCCGCTTGGATTGCACGACAAGTATCCGGATGAGCTGCGGGGCGAACTCGTTACGTTCGAGGCATTCATCCGTGAAGTCAAAGCGTTGGCCTGAACCACACGTCGGCCGAAGGACTCGGGCGGCAGCGGTGCGGCCGCGACTGGTCATCAGCGTCGACGAAGCACTACTGCGTAGCGCGCGAGCATTTACTAGGCGTTCCGGGAAGGCGCTTTCGGCGATCGTGGCCGATCATTCCGCGCTGCTCGGGCCTGCCGCGGACGCCGGCGCCTCTCAAAGAACGTCACGAAAGCTCGCGAACGGCAGTGTGAACCTGTTGGCAGTCAGCGTTCGCAGCGCATCATCTGCGCCCTCAATCGAGATCGCCCCGGCGCGAATACACGCGACGAACATGTCGGCGGTCGTCACGATGCGGTCAGCGCCGAGACGCGCTGTCGCCTCGCGGCGAAACACTCGCTTCTCGTCCGAGGCAATTGCCAGGCCACGATGCTCGGCGAGCGCGAGGGCAGCCGCCTCGCCTTGACCCATGATCCGGCGATGCGCGGCGTACGTGGCCAACTCCGCCGTCGTCTCGAACGCGACGACCGATAGCGCACCGTTGGCGATGCAGGCGTGCACGCCGGCTGATTGCGCAGGATCAGTCAGTTCGCCTAGGACTTCTGCGCACACTACGAATCGAGTGCCCGGGACCTTCGCTAG